>JBILTM010000017.1:0-39736 GCA_044371545.1 Burkholderiaceae bacterium | reverse complement strand
GGGGGCGGGAGGGCGCGCCGCGGGCGGGCGGGCGGGCGGGGCGCCGCCACGCCCGCGCCCGAGGCGCTCGAGGCGCACGGCCGCGGCGGGGCGTCACCCGCCGCGAGGGCTGGCGCCGAGGTGCGCCCGTCGACCACCCGGCTCATGCCCCGCCCAGCTTCCTGCGCAGCAGCTCGTTGACCTGCTGCGGGTTGGCCTTGCCCTTGGTCGCCTTCATCGCCTGGCCGACCAGCGCGTTGAACGCCTTCTCCTTGCCCGCGCGGAATTCCTCGACCGACTTCGGGTTCGCGGCGAGCACCTCGTCGACGATCTTCTCGATCGCGCCGGTGTCGCTGATCTGCTTCAGGCCCTTCGCCTCGATCACGCGGTCGGCCGCGTCGTCGCCGTCGAGCCGCTCGTCCCAGATCGCCTGGAACACCTCGCGGGCGATCTTGCCGGACACCGTGCCGTCCGTGATCCGCGCGATCAGCCGCGCGAGCTGCGCCGGCGACACCGGGCAGGCGTCGATCTCCAGGCCCTCGCGATTGAGCCGCGCCGCCAGATCGACCATCACCCAGTTCGCTGCGGTCTTGGCCTGCTTCGCGGGATCGGGCAGCGCGGCCGCGACATCCTCGAAGTAGCGCGCGGTCGCGCGGCTCGCGGTCAGCGTGACCGCGTCGTAGGCGGTGAGGCCGAGGTCGTGCTCGAAACGCGCGCGCATCGCGGCCGGCAGCTCGGGCAGCGCCGCGCGCACGCGCTCGACCAGCGCCGGCTCGACGACCAGCGGCGGCAGGTCCGGGTCGGGGAAGTAGCGGTAGTCGTGCGCGTCCTCCTTCGAGCGCATCGACCGGGTCTCGTCGCGGTCGGGGTCGTAGAGCCGCGTCTCCTGCACGACGCGCCCGCCGTCCTCGATCAGCTCGACCTGCCGGCGCACCTCGTATTCGATCGCCTGCTGCATGAACCGGAAGGAGTTCAGGTTCTTGATCTCGCAGCGCGTGCCGAACTCGGTCTGCCCGATCGGGCGCACCGACACGTTGGCGTCGCAGCGGAACGAGCCCTCCTGCATGTTGCCGTCGCAGATGCCGAGCCAGGTGACGAGGCCGTGCAGCGCGCGCGCGTACGCGACCGCCTCGGCCGACGAGCGCATGTCGGGCTCGGTGACGATCTCGAGCAGCGGCGTGCCCGCGCGGTTGAGGTCGATGCCCGACATGCCGGCGAGCGCCGCGCCGCCGAGCGCGCGCATCGCGTCCTCGTGCAGCGACTTGCCCGCGTCCTCCTCGAGGTGCGCGCGGGTCAGGCGCACGAACTTCTCGCGCGGCTCGCCGTCCTGCTGCCATACGATCGGCAGCCCGCCGCCCGAGACCACCGGGATCTCGTACTGGCTGATCTGGTAGCCCTTCGGCAGGTCGGGATAGAAGTAATTCTTGCGCGCGAACACCGAGCGCGGCGCGATCTCGGCGCCGACCGCGAGGCCGAACTTCACCGCGCACTCGAGCGCCGCGCCGTTGAACACCGGCAGCACGCCCGGCAGCGCGAGGTCCACCGGGCTCGCCTGCGTGTTCGGCGGTGCGCCGAACGCGGTCGACGCCCCGGAGAAGATCTTCGAGCGGGTCGCGAGCTGGACGTGCGTCTCCAGCCCGATCACGACTTCCCAGCCTTTCATCGCGTGTCCTTCATCGCGTCGCCATCATCGGGTCGCGCAGGCGCCCGTGCGGGGCTCGAACATCACCGGCCAGGCCTCCTCGTAGATGCCGCCCGTGCAGCGGGCCTCGCAGCCCGAGTGCGCGAGCGTCACGCGCCGCGGGTCCTGCCAGACCATCAGCTTGCAGGCGCTGCCGTCCCGCGCCGCGAGTTCGATCGACGGGCGGCTGCGGACCTGCCGGAAGTCCTGCAGTTCGAAGCGGCAGCCGCCGCGCCGGCCGACCCACAGCTGCCAGGACAGCGCGTCGACCCGGTTGTCGCGCACCGTGAGCGTCGCGTCCTCGCGGAAGCCGTCCTCCTCGGTCTGCGCGCAGCGGCCGGCGAGGTCGATCGGCCGGTCGGCGATCGGCGTCGGCCGGGCGCCGCCGCAGCCGGCGGCGACGAGCGCCGCGAGCAGCGCCGCGGCGGCGAGGCGCGCGCGCGCGCCGCGCCGCGCGCCGGACCGGACCCGCGCCGCCATCGCGTCAGGCCGCCGGCCGGCGCAGGTGCCAGTCGGTCGCCTGCTGGAACCGGTCGGCGATGCCGAGCAGCCGCGACTCGCCGAACCGGTCGGCGACGAGCTGCAGACCGACCGGGCGGTCCTTCGCGCCGAAGCCCGCGGGCATCGACAGCCCGGGCAGGCCGGCGAGCGACGCGCCGAGCGTGTAGACGTCGGCGAGGTAGTCGCGCACCGGGTCGGACGAGTGATCGCCGAGGTCCCAGGCGACCGTCGGCGCGACCGGCCCGGCGATCACGTCGACCGACGCGAACGCGGCCGCGAAGTCGTCGGCGATCAGGCGGCGCAGCTTCTGCGCCTGCAGGTAGTAGGCATCGTAGTAGCCGTGCGACAGCACGTAGGTGCCGACCATGATCCGTCGGCGGACCTCCTCCCCGAAGCCCTCGGCACGGGTGCGCCGGTACAGGTCCTTCAGGTCGACCGGGTCCTTGGCGCGGTGGCCGTAGCGCACGCCGTCGAAGCGCGACAGGTTGCTCGAGGCCTCGGCCGGCGCGATCACGTAGTAGGCCGGGATCGCGAGGCGGGTGCGCGGCAGCGACACGTCCACCAGCGCCGCGCCCAGCGATTCCAGCGTCGCGAGCCCGGCGCGGACCGCGCGCTCGACGTCCGGCGCGAGGCCCTCGCCGAAGTATTCGGCCGGCACGCCGACCCGCAGCCCGGCGAGCGGCCGGGACGCGGTCGGGGCCTCGCCGCGGCCGGCGGGCACCGGCGGGGCGGCCATCCCGGCGACGTAGTCCTCGGCCGGGCGCTCGAGGCTGGTCGCGTCGCGTGCGTCGAAGCCGGCCATCGCGGTGAGCAGCGCCGCGCAGTCGGCCGCCGAGCCGCCGAAGGCGCCGCCCTGGTCGAGGCTCGAGGCGAAGGCGATCATCCCGAAGCGCGAGACCCGTCCGTAGGTCGGCTTGATGCCGGTGACGCCGCACATCGCGGCCGGCTGGCGCACCGAGCCCCCGGTGTCGGTGCCGGTGGCGATCGGGGCGAGGCCGCCGGCGACCGCGGCCGCCGAGCCGCCCGACGAGCCGCCCGGGATCGCGGCCGGGTCCCAGGGATTGCGGGTCGGCCCGAAGTGCGAGTGCTCGTTCGACGAGCCCATCGCGAACTCGTCGCAGTTGGTCTTGCCCAGGCACACCGCGCCGGCCGCGCCCAGTCGCTCGACGACGGTCGCGTCGAAGGGGCTGACGTAGTCGGCCAGCATCCGCGAGCCGGCGGTCGAGCGCCAGCCGCGGGTCACGAAGATGTCCTTGTGCGCGACCGGGATGCCGAGCAGTGGTGTGCGCTCGCCACGGGCGAGCCGCTCGTCGGCCACACGGGCCTGCTCGAGCGTCGCCTCCGGGCGCACGTCGACGAACGCGTTCAGGGTAGAGGTCGCGATCCGGGCGAGAAAGTGCTCGGCGAGCGACCGGGCCGAGACCTCTCCGGCGTCGAGCGCGGCGCGAAGCGCCGACACCGGACGGGCGTGCAGGGGCGGGGGCGCCGGGGCGGTCATTCGATCACCCGCGGCACCAGGTACAGGCCGTGGTCGACCGCCGGCGCGACGCGCTGGTAGTCGTCGCGGCGGTCGGGCTCGGTGACCTCGTCGGGACGCAGCCGCAGGGTGAGGTCGCCGGCGTGGGTCATCGGCGCCACCCCGGTGGTGTCGACGGCCTGCAGGGCCTCGATCAGCTCGAGGACGCGATTGAGCTGCCCGAGGGTGCGGTCCGCTTCGTCGGGGGTCAGTTCGAGTCGGGCGAGGTCCGCGATCCGCGCCACGTCGGAGGGGGTGAGAGCCAGTGGAGAACCCCGGTTTTCGTAGTGAAGTGAAGGAATTATAAGGTATGATTCGCGTCGTTTCTGAGGAGATCCGGGCCGGAAGAAGGGGTCGATCGACCTCCTCCGCCGCGACTGCCCGGGGCCCCCGTCCATCACAATGATACGGAACCGACGATGTTCGGATTCTTTCGAAAGTACTTCTCCAACGACCTCGCGATCGACCTCGGGACAGCCAACACGCTGATCTACGTCCGGGGCAAGGGCATCGTGCTGAACGAGCCCTCGGTCGTCGCGATCCGTCAGGAAGGCGGGCCGAACGGCAAGAAGACGATCGCCGCGGTCGGCAAGGAAGCCAAGCAGATGCTCGGCAAGGTGCCCGGCAACATCGAGGCGATCCGCCCGATGAAGGACGGCGTGATCGCCGACTTCACGGTCACCGAGCAGATGCTCAAGCAGTTCATCCGGATGGTGCACCCGGGCTCGCTGTTCGCGCCGAACCCGCGGATCATCATCTGCGTGCCCTGCGGCTCGACCCAGGTCGAGCGCCGCGCGATCCGCGAGTCGGCGCTCGGCGCGGGCGCCTCGCAGGTGTTCCTGATCGAGGAGCCGATGGCGGCCGCGATCGGCGCGGGCCTGCCGGTGTCCGACGCGACCGGCTCGATGGTCGTCGACATCGGCGGCGGCACGACCGAGGTCGGCGTGATCTCGCTCGGCGGCATGGTCTATTCCGGCTCGGTGCGGGTCGGCGGCGACAAGTTCGACGAAGCGATCATCAACTACATCCGCCGCAACTACGGGATGCTGATCGGCGAGACGACCGCCGAGGCGATCAAGAAGGAGATCGGCTCCGCCTTCCCCGGCTCCGAGGTCAAGGAGATGGAGGTCAAGGGCCGCAACCTCTCCGAAGGCATCCCGCGCGCGTTCACCGTCTCGTCCAACGAGATCCTCGAGGCGCTGACCGACCCGCTGAACAACATCGTGTCGGCCGTCAAGATCGCCCTGGAGCAGACTCCGCCCGAGCTGGGCGCCGACATCGCCGAGCGGGGCATGATGCTCACCGGCGGCGGCGCGCTGCTGCGGGACCTCGACCGCCTGCTGATGGAAGAGACCGGCCTGCCGGTGCTGGTGGCGGACGACCCGCTCACCTGCGTCGTGCGCGGCTGCGGCCTGGCGCTGGAGCGGATGGACAAGCTCGGGACGATCTTCACCAGCGAATGACCTGAAGGCGGGGCAATGGATCGCAGTCCGCCGCCCTTCTTCAAGCAGGGTCCTTCCTCCAACGCCCGTCTCGCCTTCTTCGCGCTGCTGGGCATCTCGCTGCTCGTCATCGACTCGCGCACCGGGCTGCTGAACGCGATGCGCCAGGGCATCGGCACCGTGCTCTACCCGCTGCAGCGCACGCTGCTCGTGCCGCGCGACGCGGTGTCGATGTCGACCGACTACCTGACCGAGATCCACCGGCTGCGCGCCGAGAACACCGAGTTGAAGCGCGTCGAGACGGCCAACGCGCGCCAGCTGCTGCAGGTCGAGCAGCTCGCCCAGGAGAACCGCCAGCTGCGCGAGCTGACGGGCGCGCGCGACCGCACCGCGGTGAAGAGCGTGGTCGCCGAGGTGCTCTACGACACCCGCGATCCGTTCAGCCGCAAGCTGGTGCTCGACAAGGGGCTGCAGCAGGGCGTGGGCGTCGGCCAGCCGGTGGTGGACCCGCAGGGCGTGGTCGGGCAGGTCACGCGGGTGTTCCCGCTGTCGGCCGAGCTGACGCTGGTCACCGACCGGAACATGACGATCCCGGTGCAGGTACAGCGGAACGGCTTGCGCGCGATCGCCTCGGGCGGACCGGACCCCGGCCGCATGGAGCTGCGCTACATGTCGGTCAACGCGGACCTGAAGGAGGGCGACACCGTCGTCACCTCGGGGCTCGACAGCCTCTATCCCGCGGGGCTGCCGGTCGGACGTATCGTCACCGTCGACCGCGGCCGCACCGGCAACTTCGCGCGCGTCGTCGTCGAGCCGGTCGCCGGCGTCGACCGCTCGCGGCTGCTGCTGGTGCTGCTGGTCGACCGCACCGGCATCCCGCCGCCCCCGCCGCCGGCGGATGCGGCCGAGACGGGGCGCGGCAAGCGCGTCGCGCGGCGGGACTGAGGGGGCGCGACGATGCAGATGCGTCCGGAATACCTGCTGCTGCCGGCGAGCCGCGCGTTCATCGCGTTCACGATCCTGGTCGCGTTCGTGCTGAACATCATGCCGTGGGGCCGGATGTACGGCGTGCCCGACTTCCTCGCGATCGTGCTGGTGTTCTGGAACATCCACCAGCCGCGCAAGGTCGGCATCGGCATCGCGTTCCTGGTCGGGCTGCTGATGGACGTGCACGCCTCGGCGCTGCTCGGCGAGCGCGCGCTCGCCTACAGCCTGCTGTCGTACGGCGCGATGTCGATGCACCGGCGCGTGCCGTGGTATCGCCTCGGCGGCCAGATGCTGCACGTGCTGCCGCTGTTCCTGCTCGCGCAGCTGGTCGTGGTCGCGGTGCGCATGGCCGTCGGCGGCCCGTTCCCGGGCGTCGGCTACTTCCTGCAGAGCCTGTCGTCGACGCTGCTGTGGCCGCTGGCCGACGTGCTGCTGCTCGCGCCGCAGCGCAGCGCCGTCGACCGCGACGACAACCGGCCCATATGACGTTCCCCCCGAAGCGCCTTCGGCGCCTCCCCCCGGGGGGCGCCGCCGACGGCCCGGCGAAGCCGGTTCCGTCGTGGCCGCCGGCCTTGCGTGGCGCAGCGCGACGGTCCTGCCGCACGGACACGCCGGAGCGCGGACATGGTTGAGGTCCGCAATTCCGAGATGGAGCTGGCGCGTCTGCGCTGGCGCCTCGTGTTCGCGATCGGCTTCGTCGTCGTGCTGTTCGGCGTGCTGGTCGCGCGGCTGGTGTGGCTGCAGGTCTACCGGCACGCCGAGTTCCACGCGCAGGCCGAGGACAACCGGATCGCGGTGGTGCCGGTGCCGCCCGCGCGCGGCCTGATCTACGACCGCAACGGCGTGCTGCTCGCCGAGAACGTCTCGGCCTACACGCTCGAGCTCGCGCCGCGCCAGATCGCCAACCTCGAGAAGACGATCGACGAGCTCGCGCAGCTGATCGAGATCGGCCCGCGCGAGCGCCGCCGCTTCAAGCGCCTGTACGAGGACACCAAGAACTCCGAGTGGCTGCCGCTGAAGACGCGGCTGACCGACGAGGAGGTCGCGAAGATCGCCGCGAACCGCTTCCGATTCCAGGGCGTCGACGTGCGGGCGCGGCTCTTCCGCAACTACCCGCTCGGCGAGACCGCGTCGCACGTGATCGGCTACATCGGCCGCATCTCGCCCGACGAGAAGAAGAAGATCGACGAAGGCGACGACGCGTCGCTGTACGCGGGCTCCACGCACATCGGCAAGGTCGGCGTCGAGCTCAGCTACGAGCGCGTGCTGCACGGCGAGACCGGCTTCGACGAGGTCGAGGTGTCGGCGGGCGGGCGCGCGGTGCGCTCGCTGTCGCGCAACCCCGCCGCGCCCGGCAAGAACCTGATCCTCGCGGTCGACGCGCGGCTGCAGAAGCTAGTCGAGGAATGGTACGGCGAGCGCAAGGGCGCGCTGGTCGCGATCGAGCCCTCGACCGGCGACGTGCTCGCCTTCGTCTCGAAGCCGACCTACGACCCGAACCTGTTCATCGACGGCATCGACGTCGAGACCTGGAAGGCGCTCAACGACGACCCCGACAAGCCGCTGCTGAACCGGCCGCTGCGGGGCACGTACCCGCCGGGCTCGACCTACAAGCCGTTCATGGCGCTCGCGGTGCTCGAGAGCGGCACGCGCACGGCCAACGCGACGATCAGCGACCCCGGCTACTTCCTGCTCGGCGGCCATCGCTTCCGCGACTCCAAGCCGACCGGTCACGGCCTCGTCGACCTGAAGAAGTCGATCGTCGTGTCGTCGGACACGTACTACTACAGCGCCGCCTACGACATGGGCGTCGACAAGATCCACGACTTCATGAAGCCCTGGGGCTTCGGGCAGCTGACCGGCATCGACATCCAGAACGAGACGACCGGCATCCTGCCGTCGTCGGCCTGGAAGATGAAGCGCTACAAGCAGAAGTGGCTGCCCGGCGAGACGCCGTCGATCGGCATCGGCCAGGGCTACAACACCTTCACGATGCTGCAGCTCGCCCACGCGACCGCGATCCTCGCCAACGGCGGCAAGGTGATGCGCCCGCACGTCGTCAAGGCGATCCACGATCCGCGCGACGGCAGCAAGGTGCCGACGGTGCCGAAGGAAAGCTACACGATCCCGCTCAAGCCCGAGTACCTCGCGCTGGTCAAGCAGGGCATGGTCGAGGTCAACCGGGTCGGCACCGGGCGCATCGCCTTCGCGGGCGCCGAGTACGTCGCGGCCGGCAAGACCGGCACCGCGCAGGTCATCGGCATCAAGCAGGGCGAGAAGTACGACGCGAAGAAGATCGCCGAGCGCTTCCGCGACCACTCGCTCTTCATGGCGTTCGCCCCGGTCGACGACCCGAAGGTCGCGCTCGCGCTGATCGTCGAGAATGGCGGCTTCGGCGCGCAGGCCGCCGCGCCGATCGCACGCAAGGTGTTCGACTACGTGCTGCTCGGCAAGCTGCCCAAGGACACGCCGAAGCCGTTCCCGGCCAGGCCCGAGGTCGACGAGTCCGAGCTGCGCGACGTGCCCGAGAGCACCGAGCCCGAGCCGCTGACGCCCGCGCAGGCCGCGCGCAACTGAGGGCACCGGGACATGATCGGCACCGCCGCCGCCTCGATGGAACGCCGCTCGCCGTGGCAGGCGATCCGCCAGTACGTGCTGGTGTTCGACGGGACCCTGCTGCTCGCGATGGCGCTGGTGGTGCTGATCAGCGTCGCGACGATGTACTCGGCCGCGTTCGACTTTCCCGGCCGGTTCGCCGGCCACGCGCGCAACCTCGGCGTCGCGGCCGCGGTGATGTGGCTCGCGGCGATCGTGCCGCCGGCGATCCTGATGCGCCTCGCGCTGCCGCTCTACCTGCTGAGCATCGCGCTGCTGATCGCGGTGGACCTCTTCGGCATCATCAACAAGGGCGCGCAGCGCTGGCTCGACCTCGGCTTCACGCGGATCCAGCCGTCGGAGATGCTGAAGATCGCGACGCCGATGATGCTCGCCTGGTACTTCAACCAGCGCGAGGGCATGCTGCGCTGGACCGACTTCCTGGTCGCGACCGTGCTGCTGGCGCTGCCCGTGCTGCTGATCGCCAAGCAGCCCGACCTCGGCACCTCGATCCTGGTGCTGGCCGCGGGCGCCTACGTGATCTTCTTCGCCGGCCTGAGCTGGAAGATCATCTTCGGGCTCGGCGCGGCCGCCCTCGCCTCGCTGCCGCTGCTGTGGTCGGTGATGCACGACTACCAGCGCCAGCGGGTGATGACGCTGATCGACCCGACCTCCGATCCGCTCGGCAAGGGCTTCCACATCATCCAGTCGACGATCGCGGTCGGCTCCGGCGGGCTGTGGGGCAAGGGCTGGATGCTGGGCACGCAGACCCACCTCGAATTCATCCCGGAGCGCACCACCGACTTCATCCTCGCGGTCTACGCCGAGGAGTTCGGGCTGCTCGGCATCGGCGTGCTGATGCTGCTGTACATGGCGATCATCTCGCGCGGGCTGGTCATCGCCGGCAGCGGCGCGACGGTGTTCGGCCGGCTGATGGCCGGCTCGATCACGATGAGCTTCTTCACCTACTGCTTCGTCAACATCGGCATGGTGATCGGCATCCTGCCGGTCGTCGGCGTGCCGCTGCCCTGGATGTCGTACGGCGGGACCGCGATGGTCACGCTCGGGCTGGGGGCCGGGATCATGATGAGCATCCACCGGCACCGCACGCTGGTGCAGAGCTGACCCCGGGGCGCGCGCACGAAAGACGCACGGGCGACAGGGGCTTTCCTGGACGGCGCCCGGTCCGCTCGCCTACCCTCCGGCGGTTCTGGGGAGTAGCCCCGGCGCACCGTGCGCCGGCCCCACCCCCGTCAGGACGGGCGCCCAAGAGCGCCCCGGGGGTGACGGCGGCGCGCAGCGCCGAGTGCGAGACCAGCGACGTGCTCTCTCCAGAGGATCCATGGAACTCTTCAGCAGCGCATGGTGGGCGGCCCTCGCCGCCATCATCCTGATCGACCTCGTGCTGGCCGGCGACAACGCGCTGGTCATCGGGATAGCGGCGAGCCGCCTGCGGCCCGACCTTCGCCGCAAGGCGATCATCTTCGGCTCGATCGGCGCGATCGCCGTGCGGACCGCGATGACGCTGGTCGTGGTCTGGCTCCTCAAGATCCCCGGGCTGCTGCTGATCGGCGGCCTGCTGCTGTTGCCGATCGCCTACAAGCTCGCGGTGCCGAAGCTCGAGGACGCCGGCAACGAGCACGCGGCCGCGGACAGCTTCTGGGGCGCGATGAAGACCATCGTGATCGCCGACGCGCTGATGGGCGTAGACAACGTGCTGGCGGTCGGCGGCGCGGCCGGCGGACGCTGGGAGCTGGTGATCCTGGGCCTGCTGATCAGCATCCCGCTGGTCGTCTACGGCAGCAGCTTCGTGACCAAGCTGATGGACCGCTGGCCGGTCATCGCCGCGATCGGCGCCGCGATCCTCGCGCTCACCGGTGTCGGCATGCTGGTCAAGGACCCGCTGTTCGACGCCTACGTGTTCGACAACGTCACCCTCGACCGGGTGCTGCAGGGCGTCGCGGCGCTGGTGCTGTTCCTGCTCGGATGGCGCGCGCTGAAGCGCGGCGGCGGCCATCAGCCCAAGGCGGCCGCCTGACGGGCCCCCGACGGCCGGGTCCGTGCGGCGCACGGCCGCCCGACGCCGGCCGCGATCGACGGCGCACGGCGATCCCGGCTCGAGGCTCCTGCGAGGCGCCGCCTCGCGGGAGCCTCCGTCCGAGGCTCAGCCGGCCCGCACCACGAGCATGATCTTCCCGATGTGCTCGGAGCTCTCCATCAGGGCGTGGGCCTGCGCGGCCTGCTCGAGCTTGAACGTCCGGTAGATCCTCGGGAGCGCCTCGCCGCGCTCGAGCAGGGGCCACAGGTGCGTGCGCAGTTGCTGCGCGAGGCGCGCCTTCTCCGCAGGCGGGCGCGGCCGCAGCGTCGAGCCGGTGTAGGTCAGCCGCTTGACCATCAGCGGCAGCCAGTCGACCTCGACCCGCGACGGCTGCAGGAACGCGATCTGCACCAGCCGCCCCTCGAGCGCGAGGATCTTCAGGTTCTTCTCGATGTACGGGCCGCCGACCATGTCGAGCACGACGTCGACGCCGCGGTTGCCGGTCAGCCGCATCGTCTCGGCGACGAAGTCCTGGCGGCGGTAGTCGATCGCCGCGTCGGCGCCGACCTCGACGCAGGCCGCCGCCTTCTCGGCGCTGCCGACCGTGCAGAACACCTTCGCGCCCTGCGCCTTGGCGACCTGGATCGCGGTGATGCCGATCCCCGACGAGCCGCCGTGGATCAGGATCGACTCGCCCTTCGCGAGCCGGCCGCGCTCGACGACGTTCGCCCACACGGTGAAGTAGGTCTCGGGCAGCGCCGCGGCCTGCAGCATCGTCAGGCCCTTCGGCACCGGCAGCACCTGGCCGGACGGCGCGATCGCGTACTCCGCGTAGCCGCCGCCGTTGGTGAGCGCGCAGACCTCCTCGCCGATCGACCACTCGGTGACGCCCTGACCGAGCGCGACGATGCGGCCGGCGACCTCGAGGCCGAGGTGCGGCGACGCGTCGGCCGGCGGCGGATAGCGGCCGCTGCGCTGGAGCACGTCGGGCCGGTTCACGCCGGCCACGGCGACTTCGATCAGCACCTCGCCGGCGCCGAGCTCGGGCACCGGGCCGGTCTTCACCTGCAGCACCTCGGGCCCGCCGCCCGTGCCGTGGTCCACGTATCGCATCGTCGAAGGCATCGTCATCCGTGTCGTCCTGGGGGGTTCAGCATCGCCTCGATCCGACGCTGCACCGCGAGCGCGTCGGCGAAGCCGGGAAGCGTGTGGGCATCGCCCGAGAGCATCGCCTGCAGCTGCGCGAGCTGGCTCTGGTAGGCCGCGGTGCGCGGGTCCTCGGGCAGGCCCGGCATCGGCCGGCCCTGCGGCGCGTCGGCGTCGACGACGTCGAGCCGGTACCAGTCGGCGAGCACGAGCTCGGCGCGCGCGCCGACGAAGCGGGCCTCGATCCGGTCGGGCGCGGCGCCGCCGACGGTGCCCGACACCGTGGCCGGCACGCCCGCGCAGTCGAGCGCGGCCGAGACCGCGGTCTCGGCCGCGCCGGCCGGCGACGGCGCAAACGCGACCGCAGCGCCCTGCAGCGCGACCTCGCCGCCGAACAGCCGGTGTGCGAGGTACACGAAGTGCGACAGCACCTCGCGCGTGAAGCCGCCCTGGTCGGCGCGCGACAGCCAGGTCGCGCCCGCCTGCCACGCCCGCGGCCACTCGTGGAAGCGCACGCGCATCTCGACGCCGCGCAGCCCGAACGCGGGCTCGGCGATCGCGCGGGCGAGCGCGTCGACCGCGGCCGACGACGCGAACGGGAAGTTGACCGCCTGCCGCACGCCGCTGTGCTGGACCTCGGCGACCAGCGCCTCGCTCTCGGCGACGTCGACGCCGAGCGGCTTCTCGCAGAACACCGCCTTGCCGGCGGCGACGGCGGCGCGCACCAGCGGCGCGTGCGCGAGCGGCGGCACCGCGACGTAGACCACGTCGACGTCGAGGCGCTCGATCGCGTCGGCGGCGCTCGCGGCGAGCGGCAGGCCGGCGAAGTCGGCGGCCGCGGCAGCGCGCACGGGCGCCGCGGCGTCCCACGCGGACACCACCTGGATGCCGGCGCTCGCGGCGGCCTGCTCGAGCATCCGCCGCCCGACCACGCCGAGGCCGATCACCGCCATCCCGTACCGCTTCATCCGAACTCCGTCCGATCCGTGCCGCCCGGTTATACCGCAATTCGTCCCGGCGCCCGAGCGCGGCGAGCGCGCCGCGCGCGCACCGAGTGACATACTGGAGCGCATGGACGCCGACGACCGCACCATCCCCGAGGCCGAGCTCGACGGTCATGTCGCGCGGCTGCGCGAGCACGGGTTCACGGTGCTGCGCGACGCGATCGCGCCCGAAGTCCGCGAGGGCCTGCGCGACGCGCTCGAGCGGCTCGAGGCCGAGCAGGGCCTGGGCTTCGCGCGCACGCGCTTCGAGGGCACGCGCACCGTGCGCATCTACAACCTGCTCGCGCACGGCGAGGCGTTCTGGCTGGTGCCGCTTCACCCGACCGTGCTCGCGATCGCCGAGCGCGCACTCGACCCGGAGCTGCTGCTGTCCTCGCTGTCGGCGATCACGCTCGCGCCCGGCCAGGCCGCGCAGCCGCTGCACGAGGACACGCAGCGCATCCCGCTCGCGCGCCCGCGTGCGCCGATCGCGCTGAACGCAATCTGGGCGCTGTCCGACTTCACCGAGGCCAACGGCGCGACGCGCATCGTGCCGGGCAGCCACCGCTTCGACGCGCCGCCGCGCTACGGCGCCGAGCACCCGACCGTCGCCGCCGAGATGCCCGCCGGCAGCATCCTGCTCTTCGACAGCGCGTTGTGGCACGGCGGCGGCGCGAACACCACCGACGCGCGGCGCTGGGCGATCGCCTGCTACTACTGCGTCGGCTGGATGCGCCAGCAGGAGAACCAGCAGCTCGGGCTGCGCGTCGAGGAGGTGCGCCGGATGCCTCGCCGGCTGCAGCAGCTGTGCGGCTGGTCGGTCTGGCAGGGCCAGTACGGCCACGTCGACAACCACGACCCGATCGAGTTCCTCGGCGGCGAGCGCGCGCAGCCGATGATCTGGGAGGACGCGCCGCGGCCGCGGCGCTGACGCGGGTTCGCCTTGGTTCGCACCCTGCCCGCAGGTCGCGTTCGCGGTGGGACGCCGCGCACCACCGGCTCAGCGCCGCAGCCCGGGCGCCTCGACCGGCAGCCCGCGCGCGCGGTGCGCGAGCCACAGCTCGAGCGCGAGGTACTCGTCCGAGCCCGGCGCGAACTGCGTCGCGCGAACGCCGAGCGAGCAGGCGCGCAGCCGACGGTGCAGCGAGCCCATGCCGTTCCACTCGAGCCGGTAGGCCGGATAGCCGGTGCCGAGCCCGCTCGAGATCCGGTCGCCGCGCAGCCGCAGCCCCGCCCGCTCGTCGTGGCACTGCGTGCACGAGAGGTTCAGCTGGCCCTGGCGCGTGCGGTAGAGCTCGCGGCCTCGCTCCAGGAACGGCGCGGCCGGACCGTCGACCGCGACGGCCATCGGCAGCCCGCGCGAGCGCTGCGCGATCGCGGCGGTCAGCGCCAGCAGCGCGTCGCTCTCCCAGGCGAGCGCGGGCCGGCCCTGGCGCTGCGTCACGCAGCGGTTGATGCGGCCCTCGAGGTTGGTCAGCGCGCCGTCGGCGTCGACCGCAGGCAGCCGCGTCGCGACGCCGCGCATCGCGTCGAGGCCGCCGTGGCAGCCCTCGCACGACGGCGTGCCGGGCGCGGGCGCGCGGCGCCACAGCGTCTCGCCCTGGTCGACCCAGAGCCAGCCGGGGTGGCGCGAGGGATCGTCCTGCTGGGCGCGCAGCTCGGGCGACAGGAAGTCGCGTGAGGGCCGCACGGCGTCGGTGGCGGACGCCGGACCGGGCGCCGCGCAGGCGAGCGCCGCGACGACGACGATCGCGCCGCGGTTCGCGGCGACGCCTGTCGTCGCGCGCACCGCGGCTCGAATGGCGGGGGCGAACGTGGCCGCCGGTCGTCGCAGCGCCGCCCTCACCCGACGTTCAGCCGCGCCGCCTGCCGGTGGACCGCGCCGCCGTCCTCGATCCACTCGACGACCACGTCGCCCGACTCGACGGCGCGCACGAAGAACGCGACGTACGGATTGGCCGCGATGCCGGTCGACAGCGCCATCCGGAACACCTCCTCGCCGCCGTAGGTGGCGCGCAGCGTGTGCACGATCCGGCGCGGCGACGGCATGGAGCCGGGCGCGTCGACCGCGCGCTCCATCGGATGGCGCACCAGCACGCGCACCTCGACGACCTCGTCGCGACGCACGCCCGCCGGCAGCGTGATCCTCGCGAGGGCGGGCTCCACCTTCAGCCTCCGTCGACGCAGGCGCCGAGCACGACGATCACCTCGCGCTCGGCCGACAGCAGCGCGCCGGCGCTGGTCTCGGCGAGCACCAGGATCCGCTGCGTGGTCGCGAGCCGGATCCGGGTCGACACCTGCGCGCGGCCCGAGCGCGGCGTCAGCCGGAAGCTCGCGACCATCGCCGACGGATTCCTCGGCGACAGCACGTGGATCGCACGGACGTGGTCGTCGACGCTCATCGGGCTGTCGACGCGTACCGTCAGGTCCACCGCGTTGCCGTTCTCCGACAGCGCTGGCATCTCGATCTCGATGCCGCCCGCGCGCGGCACGCGGCCCGCGACGATCGCGCGCCGCGCGTCCTCGAAGGCGGCGCCGTCGGGCGCCGGCGCCGACTGCGCGGCCGCGCGCCCGGACAGCGCGGGCGTCGCGGCGAGCGCGACCGCGGTCGCGACGAAGCGGCGGCGGGCGTCGGTGCGGCGCATCGCGTCAGTCCTTCAGCGACGACAGGTAGGCGACCACGTCCTCGATCGCCTGCGCGTCGAGCACCGGCCGCCCGGCCCAGCGCGGATCGACGCGACGCAGCCCGTCGACGCGGTGGTAGGCCGGCATGATCGCCGCCGGGTTCAGACGCGTGGGGTCGACCAGCCGCAGCCGCAGCTGCGCCGCGGACAGCCGCGCGCCGACGCCGGCGAGCGGCGGCCCGATCTCGCCCTGGAAGCGTTCGGCCGGCTCGGGGATCGCATGGCAGATCAGGCAGTTGCCGGTCTCGCGGTCGCGCACGATCGCCTCGCCGCGCGCGCGCTCGCCCGCGCGCCCCTCGAGCGGCGCGTCGATCGCGTCGCCCGAGACGACGAAGCGCGCGACCTGCGCGCCGGCCGACGTCGCGGCGAGCGCCGCGGCGAGCGCGAATGCGAGCACGGCCGGCCTGCGTGCACTCACGCGCGCCGCAGGTCCTGGTCCTTCAGCGGCACCGAGCGGATCCGCTTGCCGGTGGCCGCGAAGATCGCGTTCAGCACCGCCGGCGCCGCGACCATGATCGTCGGCTCGCCGACCCCGCCCCAGAAGCCGCCCGAAGGCATCACGATCGTCTCGACCCTCGGCATCTCGTTCATCCGCAGCACGTTGTAGGTGTCGAAGTTGCGCTGCTCGATCGCGCCGTCCTTCACCGTGCACGCGCCGTAGAGCAGCGCCGACAGCCCGTACGAGAACGAGCCCTCGACCTGCATCTCGATCTGCCGCGGATTGACCGCATGGCCGCAGTCGGTCGCCGCGACGATGCGGTGGACCTTCAGCACGCCCTTGTCGTCGACCGACACCTCGGCCGCGGCCGCGACGTACGAGCCGAAGCCCATCTGCTGCGCGATGCCGCGGAAGACACCGGCCGGCGGCGGCGTGCCCCAGCCGATCCGGGCCGCCACCGCGTCGAGCACCGCGCGGTGCTTCGGATGGTTCGCCATGTGGCGGCGGCGGAACTCGAACGGATCGACCTTCAGCGCGTGTGCGATCTCGTCCATGAAGCACTCGACGTAGATCGCGTTCTGGTTGTGGTTCACGCCCCGCCAGAAGTGCGGCGGCACGTGCGTGTTGCGCATCGCGTGGTCGATCAGCAGGTTCGGGAACGTGTAGCCGAACGCGCTCTCGGCGCCGCCCGGATTCAGGCCCTGGAACTGCACCGGGTCGCGGCCGTTCTGCAGCGCGTTCGGGAACACGTACGACAGGATCGACTGCCCCGAGATCCGCACGTGCAGGCCGGTCACGTTGCCCTGCGCGTCCCCGCCCGCTGTCATCTTCGCCATCGTGACCGGGTGGTACCGGCCCTGGACCATGTCCTCCTCGCGGGTCCACATCGTCTTGACCGGCACGCCCGGCAGCTGCTTCGCGATGTTGACCGCCTGGATCAGCCAGTCGTGCGTCGTGCGCCGCCCGAAGCCGCCGCCGAGGTCGACGCGGTGCACCTCGCACGCGGTCTGCGGCAGGCCGGCGGCCTGCGCGGTCGCGGCGAGCGCCGCCTCGCCGTTCTGCGTCGGGCACCAGACGTCGCAGCGCGTCGGCGTCCAGACCACCGTCGCGTTCATCGGCTCCATCGGCGCGTGGTTCTGGAACGGGTACGCGTACGTCGCCTCGATCTTCCTCGGCGCGCCCGCGATCGCCGCGCGCGCGTCGCCCGCCTGGTTGCCGACGAAGGCCTCGGCCGCCTCGAGCCCCTCGCGCAGCCGCGCCTCGATCGTCGCCGACGACACGCCGCGGTTCGGGCCCCAGTCCCAGTCGACCGGCAGCGCGTCGAGCGCGGTCTTGGCCTGCCAGAAGGTGTCGGCGACCACCGCGACCGCGGTCTCGCCGACCTGCAGCACGTGCCGCACCCCAGGGCGCTTCGCGACCGCGGCAGCGTCGTACGACTTCACCTTGCCGCCGAACACCGGGCACTCGCGCGGCACCGCGACCAGCATGCCCGGCATCTTCAGGTCGGCGCCGTAGACGAGCCGGCCGGTGGTCTTGTCGGCGGTGTCGATGCGCGGCATCGACTGGCCGATCACCTTCCAGTCCTTCGGGTCCTTCAGCGGCACGTCCTTCGGCGGCTCGAGCCGCCCGGCGGCCGCCGCGACCTGGCCGTAGCGGACGGTGCGCCCGGTCGGGCCGTGCACGACGGTGCCCTGGCGCGCGGCGCACTCGGCCGCCGGCACGCCCCACGCGTCGGCCGCGGCCTGCACGAGCATCGTCCGCGCGGCCGCGCCGCCGCGGCGCACGTAGTCCTGGCTCTGGCGGATGCCCTGGCTGCCCGCGGTGAGGAACGCGCCCCATGCGCGATTGCGCGCGAGCGACTGGCCCGGCGTCACGTACTGGGTCCGGATCCGGGTCCACTCGCACTCGAGCTCCTCGGCGACCAGCTGCACGAGCCCGGTGCGCGTGCCCTGGCCCATCTCGGAGCGGGCCATCCGGATCGTGACGGTGTCGTCGGGCGCGATCGCGACCCAGGCGTTGATCTCGGGTTCGGTCGGCGCGGCGGGCGCGGCCGCGGGCGCCTGCTGCTGCGCGAGCGCCCCGCGCGGCGGCAGGTGGAAGCCGACGACGAGGCCGGCCGAGGCCTTGAGGAAGGTGCGGCGGGCACCGCCCGCGCGGGACCGGGCGGACGGACGGGTCTGCGGCCTCATCGCGGTGCTCCTCACGCCTTCGGCGCACCGGCGGCCTGCTTGATGCCGGCGCGCACGCGGTTGTAGGTGCCGCAGCGGCAGATGTTCGTCATCGCCGCGTCGATGTCGGCGTCGGTGGGGTTCGGCTTCTCGGCGAGCAGTGCCGCCGCGGCCATGATCATCCCCGACTGGCAGAAGCCGCACTGGGGCACGTCGAGCGCGCGCCAGGCGACCTGCACCGGGTGGGTGCCGTTCGGCGACAGCCCCTCGATCGTCACGACCTTCTGTTCGGGCGCCACCGCCGACACCGGGAGCACGCACGAGCGCATCGGCTGGCCGTCGAGGTGGACCGTGCACGCGCCGCAGGCCGCGATGCCGCAGCCGTACTTGGTGCCGGTGAGCCCGACGTGGTCGCGCAGGACCCACAGCAGCGGGGTGTCGGGTGCGACGTCCACGCTGACCGAGCGGCCGTTCACGTTCAGGGTCGCCATGTCGCCTCCAGGGCCGGCTCGGGGGCGCCGGCCTGGAGGTCATGGTAATCCCGCGTTTGCGGGATACGGGCCCTCGCGGGCGGGATTCAGGCCCGTCGTCCGCCGGTGCGCTCGAGCAGCGTTCCGAGAATGCCCTTGGGCAGGTAGATGATGAACAGGATCAGCAGCACGCCGTAGATCAGCAGGTCCAGCCCGTGGATCTGGTTGCCGATCGCGATGCGCAGCGTCTCGGACAGCGCGAGCAGGAACACCGCGCCCACGGTCGGGCCGAGCATCACGAACATGCCGCCCGCGATCACGCCGAACACCATCTGCAGCGAGATGCCGATGCCCGAGACCGTCTCGGGGTTCACGTAGAGCTGGTACTGCGCGTAGAGCACGCCGCCGACGCAGGTCATCGCCGCCGACAGCACCGTCACCTTCAGCTTGGTGCGCGAGACGTCGATGCCCACCGACGCGGCGGCGTCCTCCTCCTCGCTGATCGCCTCGAGCGCGAGCCGGTCCATGCTGCGGTCGACGCGCCGCCAGATCCACAGCGCCACCAGCCAGCACGCGACCACCACGTAGAACCAGACGACCTTGTTCGAGAACTGCAGCGCTCCGACCGACACCGTCGCGCCGTCGGTCAGCGCCGACTTCGGGGTCACGCCGAGCGAGCCGCCGGTCAGGTCGCGCATCGCGACGATCACCAGCCGCACCACCTCAGACAGCGCGAGCGTCACCAGCGCGAAGTAGTGGCCGACGATCCTGAAGCGGAAGCACGGCCAGCCGATCAGCATCGCGAGGCCGACGGCGATCACGACAGCGACCAACCCGCCGATCCAGGGCGACAGGCCGGCCGAGTTCCACAGCAGCACCGACGCGTACGCCCCGATCCCCAGGAACGCCCCGTGGCCGAAGCTGACCATGCCGAGCCGGCCCATGATCGACCAGCTGGTGTAGATGTAGCCCCACAGCAGGGCCATGATCATCAGGTGCAGCGGGTACGCGCCGATCCCGGAGAACGGGGCGACCAGCAGCAGCGCGAGGAGGATTCCAGCGACGACCTTCATCGAGTGCGCTCCGTCATCGCCGCTTCGCGAACAGCCCTTCGGGCTTCCAGAACATCGTCGCGATGAAGAACACGAAGGCGATCACGTAGCCCCATTCGAGCTGGAACAGGAAGCCGCCGACCGCGATGAACTGCGCGAACACGAACGCCGCGAGGAACCCGCCGATCAGGTTGCCCAAGCCGCCCATCACGCAGATCAGGAAGGTGATCGGGCCGAACGACAGGCCGATCGCCGGATGGATGTCGTACTGCAGCACCAGCAGGCAGGCGGCCAGCCCCGCGAGGCCGCCGCCGAGCGCCGAGGTCGTCAGGTAGATGCGGCCCGGGTTCACGCCCATCAGCGGCATGATCCCGCGGTCCTGGCTGATCGCGCGGATCGCGGTGCCGAGGTAGCTGCGGGACAGGAACAGCCAGGTGCCGCCGATCGCCGCGATCGCGACCGCGAACGCGATCATCCGAGCGGCCGACAGGTTCATCTCGCCGATCGAGACGCCCGGCAGCCGCACGCCGAGGTTGCGGAACTCGACCCCGAAGGTGACGGTCGCCAACGCCTGCAGGAAGAAGAGCACCCCGCCGGTGACCAGGAGCTGGTTGATCGGCTCGGCCGACAGCACCGGCCGGATGATGAACTGGTGCATCGCGGCCCCGAGCGCGGCCACCGTGAGGATGCCGGCGACGAACGCGCCCGCGAGCGGCCAGCCCTGCTCGACGTGCAGCCACCAGATCGCGTACATGCCGATCATCATCATCTCGGCGTAGCAGATCCACACCACGTCGATGACGCCGAAGATCAGGTTGAGCCCGAGCGCCAGCAGCGCGAGCAGGCCCCCGAGCAGCAGGCCGTTGAGCACGGCCTCGAGCAGGAAGATGTCGAAGATCGGCATGGCGGGCCCGTGTCAGACGCCGAGGTAGGCGCGGCGGATCTCGTCGCTGGCGAGCAGCGTCGCGGCGTCGCCGCTCTGGCGGATCCGCCCCGTCTCGAGCAGGTACGCGCGGTCGACGACCTTGAGCACTTGCTGGATGTTCTGCTCGACGATCAGCACGGTGAAGCCCTGCGCGCGGATCGTCTTCATCAGCCCGAAGATCGACTGCACGACGACCGGCGCGAGGCCCGCCGACGGCTCGTCGAGCAGCAGCAGCTTCGGGCCGCTCATCAGCGCGCGCCCGATCGCGCACATCTGCTGCTCGCCGCCCGACATCGTGCCGGCCATCTGCATGCGCCGCTCCTTCATCTTCGGGAACAGCGAGTAGACGAACTCGAGGCGCTCGTCGAATTTCGCGCGCGCGGCGGGCAGGAATGCCCCCATGCGCAGGTTGTCCTCGACCGTCAGCCTCGGGAACAGCCGCCGGCCCTCGGGCACCTGCGCGATGCCGAGCCCGATCACCTCGTGCGCGGGCATCGCGTTGTACGCGCGCCCCTCCATCGTCAGCGTGCCGGCGGTCGGCTCGATCAGCTTGGAGATCGTGCGCAGCAGCGTCGTCTTGCCGGCGCCGTTCGGGCCGATCACCGCCACCGCCTCGCCGGCGTCCACCTTCAGCGACACGTCGAACAGCGCCTGGAACGCGCCGTAGCCGGCCGAGACGTTCTTCAGATCGAGCATCAGGCGCGCCCTCCGCCGCCGGTCGCGCGCGCGGCGTCGGCGTCGCGCACGTGCTGCTGGACCTGTTCCGCGTCCGAGCCGAGGTAGACCTCGACGACCTTCGGATCGCGGGTGACCTCGGCCGGCGTGCCCTGCGCGATCAGCTCGCCGTGGTCGAGCACCAGGCACCGGTCGATGACCCGCATCAGCACGCCCATGATGTGCTCGACCCAGACGATCGTGACGCCGCGCTCGTCGCGGATGCGCTTCAGCATGTCGGCCGCCTGCGACATCTCGGTCTCGTCGAGGCCGCCGAGGCTCTCGTCGGCGAGCAGCAGCTTCGGCTGCGTCGCGAGCGCGCGCGCCATCTCCAGCTTCTTCAGGCCCGCCGCGCCGAGCCCGTCGACCCGGGCGTCCTCGCCGCGCGGCAGGCCGATCAGCTCGAGCGCGTCCTCGGCTCGCTTCCTCGCCTCGGCGCGCGTCACCGGCTCGGAGGCGCCGAAGTAGGCGGCCAGCGTCGCGTTCTCGAGGATCGAGAGCTTGCGGAAGGGCCGCGGGATCTGGAAGGTCCGTGCGATGCCGGCGCGGCAGATGCGGTTTGGCGGCAGCCCGCCGATCTCGCGGCCCATGAAGCTCACCGAGCCCTCGGTGGGCGCGTACAGGCCTGCGATCACGTTGAAGGTCGTGCTCTTGCCCGATCCGTTCGGGCCGATCAGCCCGAGGATCTCGCCCTGTCGGAGCTCGAACGACAGGCAGTCGACGGCGGTGAAGCCGCCGAAGCGCTTGGTCAGCGAATCGACTCTGAGCATGGGAACGGTATGTCCAGCCGCCCTTCGGCGGATTCACGTCCTGGGTGCACCCGGGCCGGGCCGTCGGGCCCGGCCCGCTCCGCCGGCGGCGAGCACCGCTCGCCGAAACCCCGGTGCCTCTCCGGGATCAGGGCGCGTAGGTGTGGCCCTTGGGCAGCGGCAGCACCGGGTCCTTGGTCTTGATCGCGCTCGGCCAGACGACGAAGGTGTCGTTGCCCGAGTACTGCATCACCACCGGCGACGAGCGCTCGTTCTGTCCGGCCATCGGCGTGCCCGGCGGGAAGAACTTGACGCCGTAGCCCTGGATCGTGCCGCCCACCGGGATGTCGGTCTCGAGCGCGGCCTGCCGCAGCGCCTCGGCGTCGATGCCGCCGTACTTCTTGATCGCCCGGGGCAGCACGTCGGTGAAGAAGATCCACGACTGGTTGAAGCCCATCGACAGGTGCGGCGGCACCTCGTCGCCCTTCACGTCGGCCCTGTAGCGCTTGACCATCTCGGCGGTCACCGCGCCCAGACCGGGCGCGAGCGTCTTCGCATCGAGCAGTTGCGCGGCGACGGGGTCGACGTTGTAGATGAAGTTCGCGTCGTCCTTGAAGGTCGCGAACAGCCGGTCGAACTGCCCGTAGCCCGCGCCGTGGCCGATCAGCGCCGACCACTTCAGGCCCTGCTCGCGCGACTGGCGCAGGAACAGCGTGATGTCGGGGTTGTAGCCGGTGTGCAGGATCACGTCCGGACGGCCGCGCTTGAGCTTGGTGACCAGCGACGACAGGTCCGGGGAGGTCGCGGCGTAGCCCTCCTTCAGCACCACCTGCATGCCGTACTTCTTGCAGGCGCTCTCGTTGCCCGACGCGACGCCCGAGCCGTACGGGCCGTCCTCGTAGATGATCGCGACCTTCAGGTCCTTCGGGTCCTTGCCGAGGCGGGCCTTCGCCTGCTCGTTCAGGAACGTGCACGAGGCCTCGCCGAACTGGTCGCTGTGGACCTGCGGGCGGAACACGTAGCGCAGGTTCTTGTCCTTGAACACCGCCGAGGCCACGCAGACGTTCGCCCAGAAGAAGCGCTTGGCCTGGTCGGCCCGCTGCGCGAGCGGCACGCAGTGCGCCGAGGAGAACACGCCCATCAGCATGTCCACCTTCTCCTGGTTCAGCAGCCGCTCGGCCTCGTTGATCGCGACCTCGGCCTTGCTCTGCGCGTCGGCGTAGACCGCCCTGATCCGGTAGCCCTCGACGCCGCCGCGCTCGTTGATCATGTCGATCGCGTACTTGGTGCCGAGGTAGCTGGCGTTCGAGCCGCCGGCCGCGAACGGGCCGGTCAGGTCGTAGATCACGCCGATCTTGATTTCCTTGCCCTGCGAGAGAGCGGGGCCGGACATGACCAGGGCCGCGAGCGCGGCCGCGGCGGACAGGATCCTGCGCATGGGACGTCTCCTCCGGCCGGCGTCGTCGCGCCGGCGTGATGAATGTGTGCAAGGGATGCTAACCGCAGAGCCGGCGCGGGCACAACCTCCGTGTGCGATGGCGGCCGCGACCGCCATCGCGAGGCTCAGCGCATGAATCGCTTCACGTGGTCGGCGCCGAGGCCGACCGACTCGAAGTGCGCGCGGTACTTGTCGATGCGGGTGAACACGTCGTCGTAGCCGGTCGCGTTGCCCTGCGGGTCGACGTACATCAGCGCGCCGTGCACGGTGAACATCGTGATCATGTCGGTGCAGTCGTCGGGCACGACCAGCGTGTGCGTCTCGCCCGGCGGCTCGAACACGTAGCTGCCCTCCTCCGCGACCCAGTCGTGCTCGAGGTAGAGCCACTTGCCGCGGATCACGTAGGCGTGGACCGCGCCCGAGTGGCGATGCCGCTGCAGCAGGCCCGAGCGCTTGACCTTCAGCAGGTGGACGTAGAAGCCGCCGGTCACGTTCAGGTGCAGCGGCCGCGACCAGATGCCCGGCGAGACCGGCGCCCACAGGCGCTCGTCGGCGGTCATCACGTCGTGGATCACCATGTCCGGGGCCATGCCCCAGGGCTGCGGCTTCTGGAACGGGATGCGGTCGGTGTTGGCGACCGCGGGGTCGATGGGCTTGTTCAAGCAGGTCTCCTGGACGCGTCTCGTGAGGAACCGCCCGCAGCGTACCGCAGCCCCGGCCCGGATAGACTGCGGCGATGCGCCCCGCCCTCGCCGCGCCCGCCCGCCCGACCCCTCGCGCGACCGTCCTCGCGGGGCTCGCCGTCGCCGCACTGCTGCCCTCGACCGCCGGCGCGTCCGACTTCGGCCTGTCGCTCGGCGCCGGCTGGCGCGGGGGCGGCGCGTTCGTCGAGACCGCGTCCGGCGCGTCGCGGCAGGTCGAGCCGTCGGCCGTCGTGTCGGCGAGCCTCGAGCGCGCGATCGACGCGAGCCGCCAGGTGCAGCTGCACCTGTCGGTGCAGGACACCGCGGTCACCGCCGGCTCGACCCGGCTGCCGCTGCGGATCACGACGCTCCACCTCGGCGGCACGAACTTCTTCCAGGGACCGATCGGCCGCGGCCCGTACGTGTCCGGCGGCCTCGGGGCCACGCTGATCGACCCCGGCCTCGCGGGCACTTCGTCCGAGGCGTTCTTCTCGCTCGCGGTCGGCATCGGCTGGCTCTGGCCGCTGACCCCGTCGGTCGCGCTGCGCGCCGAGGCGCGCGGCACCCTGGTCGCCGTCAACGCGGAGGGCGCGCTGTTCTGCTCGGGCGGCTGCGTGGTCTCGCTGCGCGGCGACGCGTTCCTGCAGGGCGACGTGCAGCTCGGGCTCGCCATCCGCTTCTGACCGGCCCCGGCGGAGCGCGCGCCGGTCGTTGGTAGGATGGCGCCCCATGCCCGCCCGACCCGACGTCGCCGGGGCGCTGCTCGATGCCGCCCGCGACCTGTCCGCCGCCCTCGCGCCGCTGCGCTTCGCGCCGCCGGTGGCACACGTCTACGACCCGCTGCGATACGCCTGGGCCCCGTACGAGGCCTACGTGCGCCGCTACGGCGCGAGCCGCAAGCGGATCGTGCTGCTCGGCATGAACCCGGGGCCGTTCGGGATGATGCAGACCGGCGTGCCGTTCGGCGAGGTCGCCGCGGTGCGCGACTGGATGGGCATCGAGGCGCCGGTCGGCGAGCCGGCCGACGTGCACCCCAAGCGGCCGATCGAGGGCTTCGCCTGCCGGCGCTCCGAGGTCAGCGGCCGTCGGCTGTGGGGCTGGGCCGCGGTGCGCTGGGGCACGGCCGAGCGGTTCTTCGCCGACGCCTTCGTGCTGAACTGGTGCCCGCTGGTGTGGCTCGAGGCCTCGGGCCGCAACCGCACGCCCGCGCAGCTGCCCGCGGCCGAGCTCGAGCCGGTGCACCGCGCCTGCGACCTGCATCTCTCGCGCGCGCTCGCCGCGCTCGCGCCCGAGTGGGCGATCGGCGTCGGCGGCTTCGCCGAGCGCCGGCTGCGCACCGTGCTCGAGGGCGACGCGGTCGACGGCGCGTTCGCGCGCTCGGTGCGCATCGGACAGATCCTGCATCCCAGCCCCGCCAGCCCGGCCGCCAACCGCGGCTGGACCGAGGCGGTCGACGCGCGGCTCGCCGAGCTCGGCGTCGCCGTCCCTCACGCCCGATAGACCGAACCGAACCCCACGCGCCCATGCTCCTGCACGCCGCCACGATCGCGCTGTCCGCGTTCCTGCTGTTCCTGGTCCAGCCGATCGTCGCCCGCCAGATCCTGCCGTGGTTCGGCGGCTCGGCCGCGGTCTGGACCACCTGCATGGTGTTCTTCCAGCTCGCGCTGCTGGCCGGCTACTTCTACTCCGACGTCGTGATCCGCAAGCTCGCGCCGCGCGGTCAGGCGATCGTGCACACGGTGCTGCTGCTCGCGAGCCTCGCGTTCCTGCCGATCACCGTGTCCGAGGCGATGAAGCCGACCGACGCGTCGCAGCCGGTCGGCCGGATCCTGCTGCTGCTGACGCTGACGATCGGCCTGCCCTACCTGATGCTCGCGACCACCGGCCCGCTGGTGCAGGCCTGGTTCACGCGGCAGTACCGCTCGGCGCGCGTCTACCGGCTCTACGCGCTGTCGAACCTCGCCTCGATGATCGCGCTGCTCGGCTATCCGCCGCTGATCGAGCCGAACGCGAGCGGG
The DNA here is from genome assembly GCA_044371545.1 of Burkholderiaceae bacterium. Taxonomy (GTDB): domain Bacteria; phylum Pseudomonadota; class Gammaproteobacteria; order Burkholderiales; family Burkholderiaceae_E; genus UBA4615. The sequence continues at coordinate 13,528 of JBILTM010000017.1, read as the reverse complement.
CGGCTGCAGTCGGTCGGCTGGTCGGTCGGCTACGCGGTGTTCGCGCTGCTCGCGATCGCGGCCGCGTGGTCGGGCGTGCGGCGCGGCGCTGCGGCCGGCGAGCTCGCCGCGGCCGACGCGCACGCGGAAGGCATCGCCGCGCCGCCGCCGCAGGCCGCCGCCGACGCGAAGGGCGCCGCCGCGATGCAGGCCGCCCACGACGCGGTGGCCGCGCCGATCGGGCTGCCGCGCGACCCCGCCGCGCCGCCGTCGGCGCTCGAGCAGGGCCTGTGGCTGCTGCTCGCCTCGCTCGGCTCGACCCTGCTGCTCGCGGTCACGACGCACATCACCCAGAACGTCGCGTCGATCCCGTTCCTCTGGGTGCTGCCGCTGTCGATCTACCTGGTCACCTTCATCCTGTGCTTCGACGGCACCGGCTGGTACTGGCGGCCGCAGTACATGGCGCTCGCGGCGATCGCGACCGTCGCGATGCTGGGCGGCCTGAGCTTCAGGCCCGAGGGCTTCGGGGTCGAGCGCGCGATCCTGCACATCGAGCACGCCGTGCCGGTCTACGCGTTCGGCCTCTTCGTGCTGTGCATGTTCGTGCACGGCGAGCTGGTCGCACGCAAGCCCGCACCCGCGCACCTGACCCGCTTCTACCTGATGGTGTCGCTCGGCGGCGCGATCGGCGGACTCGCGGTGGGGCTCGGCGCACCGACCGTGTTCGACTACTACTGGGAGCTGCCGCTCGCGCTGACGATCGTCGCGCTGTTGATCGCGGTGCTCGCGCGCGGCGGGCTGCGCGCGGCCGGCGCCGCCGCGGCCGTCGCCTGCGCGCTGCTGTTCGCCGACTACCTGCACTGGATCCGCGGCGACGTGCTCGAGCTGTCGCGCAACTTCTACGGCACGCTTCGGGTCACCGGCGCGGCCGAGGGCGACGTCTCGCCCGGCGCGAGCCGGCGGCTGCTGCACGGCGTGATCCTGCACGGCGAGCAGTACACCGCGCCCGAGGCGCGCGCCGTCGGCACGACCTACTACGGCCCCGGCTCGGGCGTCGGCCGCACGATCGAGGCCTCGCGCAGCGGCGCGCCGATGCGCGTCGGCGTGATCGGCCTCGGCGTCGGCACGCTCGCGACCTACGGCCGCGAGGGCGACGTCTACCGGCTCTACGAGCTGAACCCGGTGGTGCTCGACGTCGCCAACCGGCACTTCACCTACCTGAAGGACAGCCGCGCGAAGCTCGAGCCGGCGCTCGGCGACGCGCGGCTGGTGCTCGAGCGCGAGGCGCCGCAGCGCTTCGACGTGATCGCGGTCGACGCGTTCTCGAGCGACTCGATCCCGGTGCACCTGCTGACGCGCGAGGCGCTCGCGGTCTACCGCCGGCACCTCGCCGAGCGCGGCACCGTCGTGTTCCACATCACCAACCGCTACCTCGACCTGTCGGGCGTGGTCGCGCAGCTCGCGGCCGAGGCCGGCATGCACGCGGTGCGCTTCCAGGACGAGCCGCCGAAGGAGGCGGTGCAGTACCGCTCCGACTGGATCGCGGTCACGCCCGACGCCGAGTTCGCGAAGGTGCTGTGGGCCATCGGCGGCGAGCCGATGGACGGATCGGGCCGCACCCGGCCGCCCTGGACCGACGACCACCACAATCTCTTCGAGGTGCTGAAATGAAGCCGCTGTCCCCGATCGGCACGCCGCTGTCCCCGTCCGCGACCCGCGTGATGCTGCTGGGCGCCGGCGAGCTCGGCAAGGAGGTGCTGATCGCGCTGCAGCGGCTCGGCGTCGAGACGATCGCCGTCGACCGCTACGCCGACGCGCCGGGCCAGCAGGTCGCGCATCGCGCGCACGTGATCGACATGACCGACGGGGCGCAGCTGCGCGCGCTGATCGAGCGCGAGAAGCCGCACCGCGTCGTGCCCGAGATCGAGGCGATCGCGACGCCGACGCTGGTCGAGATGGAGCGCGAGGGCGCGGCGACCGTGATCCCCACCGCGCGCGCCGCGTGGCTCACGATGAACCGCGAGGGCATCCGGCGCCTGGCCGCCGAGACGCTCGGCCTGCCGACCTCGCCGTACCGGTTCGCGTCGAGCCTCGCCGAGCTGCAGGCCGCGATCGACGGCGGCATCGGCTACCCGTGCGTCGTCAAGCCGGTGATGTCCTCGTCGGGCAAGGGCCAGTCGAAGGTCGACGGCCCGGACGAGGTGAAGGCCGCGTGGGAGTACGCGGCGAGCGGCGGGCGCGTCGACGCGGGCCGCGTGATCGTCGAGGGCTTCGTCGATTTCGACTACGAGATCACGCTGCTCACCGTCCGCGCGCCGCGCGCCGACGGGACGGTCGAGACCGCGTTCTGCGAGCCGATCGGCCACGTGCAGGTCGCCGGCGACTACGTCGAGAGCTGGCAGCCGCACCCGATGAGCGCACGCGCGCTCGAGCGCTCCCGCGAGATCGCCCGCAAGGTCGTCGACGACCTCGGCGGCGCCGGCGTGTTCGGCGTCGAGCTCTTCGTCAAGGGCGACGACGTGTGGTTCTCGGAGGTGAGCCCGAGGCCGCACGACACGGGCATGGTGACGATGATCACCCAGCATCAGTCGGAGTTCGAGCTGCACGCACGCGCGATCCTCGGGCTGCCGGTGGACACCTCGCTGCGCACGCCCGGGGCGAGCGCGGTGGTCTACGGCGGCGTCGCCGCGAAGGGCATCGTGTTCGACGGCGTGGCGGACGCGCTCGCGGTGCCGGGCACCGAGCTGCGGCTCTTCGGCAAGCCGGAGTCGTTCGTCAAGCGGCGGATGGGCGTGGCGCTCGCGCGGGCGGACGACGTCGAGGCGGCGCGGCGCAACGCGAAGCTCGCGGCGTCGAAGGTCGGCCCGCGGGCGGCGAGCTGACGCGCCACCGGCCGGAGCCCCGCCGGCCGGCGACTGCGACCGCGGCCGCCGCGGAACGCGACGTCGGCCTGCCCCGACACCGGGTTCCTTGATCATGCTCAAGCCGACGCGCGCGCCGCGCGAGAAGATCGGACGGCTGCGCGGCCCTTCCCGCCGCGGACGGGAGCACGCCGTGTGGGACGCCATCGTCATCGGCTCGGGGATCAGCGGGCTCACCGCGGCGGCCGCACTGTCGCGGCGCGGCCGCAGGGTGCTCGTGCTGGAGCAGCACGTCGTCGCCGGCGGGCTCACCCAGACCTTCCGCCGCGGCGGCTGGACCTTCGCCACCGGCGTGCACTACCTGAGCGGCGCGGGGCCGGGCGGCCACCTCGCGAAGCTGCTGTCGACGCTCGGCGCGCGGCCGGTCGAGTTCGCACCGAGCGCCAACCCGTACGACCTGATCCGGCTGCCTGGCTTCGAGTTCGGCATCGAGCACCCGGAGTCGGCGTACCGGGCGGCGCTCCACGCGCGGTTTCCGGTCGAACGGACGGCGATCGACGCGTGGTTCGACGAGATGGCCGCGGCGCGCCGCGCGGCGATGACGCTGTTCGTCTCGCGCGGCCTGCCCGCGTGGGCCGGGCACGGGCTGCGGTGGGTCCGCGGACACGCGATCGGGCGACACGCCGAGCGCACCGTCGCCGAGGCGCTCGCCGACGTTCGCGATCCGCTGCTGCGCGCGGTGCTGGGCGCGCGCGGCGGCGACTACGGCTGCCGCCCGTCCACCGCACCGGTGCTCGAGCACGCGTTGGTCACCGGCAGCTACGACGAGGGCGCGTGGTACCCGGTCGGCGGCCCGGCCCGGATCGCCGAGGCGTTGGTCCCCGCGGTCGAAGCGGCCGGCGGCGAGGTGCGCCTCGGCACCGAAGTGCACTCGATCCGCGTCGCCGACGGCCGAGTCGAGGGGGTCGGGTGGCGGCGCGGCGGCGAGACCGGCTTCGAGCGTGCCTCCCACCTGATCTCCACGATCGGCCTGCACGGCACCGTCGGCGCGCTCGGCGCCGCGGCGCCCGCCGGCTGGGCCCGCGAGGCGCGCGCGCTGGAGCCCGGCCTCGCGTCGATCGCGCTCTACCTCGGCCTGGAGGGCGACGTCGCGGCCGCCGGCGCGAGTTCGGCCAACGTCTGGATCCACGAGGACACCGACGTCGACCGCGTCTGGCATGCGCCCGCCGACGAGGACGCGCCGGCGCTGTTCGTGTCCTTCCCGTCATGCAAGGATCCGGCGCACGCCGGCCTGCCGACCGCCGAGGTGCTCGCGTTCTGCGAGACCGGCGCATTCGCGCCGTGGCTCGGCGCGGGCGCCGCCGAGCCGGACGAGTCCTACCGGGCGCTGAAGGACTGGATCGAGGCGCGGCTGCTCGCGCAGTTCGCCCGGCACTTCCCGGCGCTCGCCCCGATGGTGCGCCTGCACGAGCTGTCGACGCCGGTCACGCAGGCGCGCTACGTCCGCACGCCGGAGGGCTCGACCTACGGCCTCGAGATGAGCGCAGCCCGGCTGCGCTCGCCGGCGCTCGACGTGCGCACGCCGGTCGGCGGCCTGCTGCTCGCGGGACAGGACGTCGGCGGCGCGGGCGTGCATCCGTCGGCGATCAGCGGGGTACTGGCCGCGGCGGCGATCGACCGCTCGGCGTTCGAGCTGATGCGCTGACGGCGCGCGGCGCTCACGCCGCCGCGAACCTGACCACCCCGTCCCCGCCCACCTCGCGCGCCAGCGTCCCGCCGTACCACAGCGAATGGAGGTGCGCGAGCGACTCCCCGAGCGCGAACATCATCTGGTGCGCGTCGAACTCGCGCCCGAACAGCACCGGCACCATGTCGGCCGCGGTGTAGGCCGTCCCGCGGCATGCGGCGCCCACCACGGCGAGCCGCTCGTCGTGGTGCGCGCGCAGCTGCGCGATGCGCCGGTGCATGCCGCGGAACGGCCGGCCGTGCGAGGGCAGCACCAGGGTGTCCTCGGCGCAGGGCTCGAAGCGCGACAGCGACGACAGGTACCAGTCGAGCGGGTTCGCCTCGGGCTCCAGGTCGAACACCGACACGTTGGTGGAGATCCGCGGCAGCACCATGTCGCCGGAGATCAGCAGGTCGTCCGCGGCGCTGTGCAGCGCCGCGTGCTCGGGCGAGTGGCCGGTGCCGATGATCACGCGCCAGTCGCGCTCGCCGATGCGGATCGCCTCGGCGTCGACGATCCGCCGGAACGACAGCGGCATGGCGGGCACCAGCGACGGGAAGTGGCCCCGCACCTTCGAGGACAGCGCCTCGAGCTTCGGGCCGTCGACCATGCCGTGCCGCTTGTAGTGCTCGTAGCCGGCGTTCGGGTTCGCACCCGGCATCGCGACCGACAGGATCCGTCCCATCGCGTACTCGCCGAGCGTCATCCACAGCGGCGCGGCGAACCGGTCGCACAGCATCCGGGCGAGCCCGACGTGATCGGGGTGGGTGTGGGTGCACAGCACGCGCACGATCGGCAGGCCGTCGAGGCCGCAGGCGAACAGCGTCTCCCAGTGGCCGCGGATCGCGTCCGAGGCGACCCCGCAGTCGATCACCGTCCAGCCGTCGCGGCCGCGGAAGGTGTCGCGCAGCAGCCAGAGGTTGATGTGGTCGAGCGCGAACGGCAGCGGCATGCGCAACCACCAGACGCCGGGCGCGACCTCGAGCCGGGTCGCGGGCGCCGGCAGCGTGTCGGCGAACGGGTAGGCGAGCTCGTGCTCCTGCGGGTTCATCGCGGCTAGAATCCCTGACGTTGACGTCAGCGTCAGTCTAACCGCGCGGTGCGGCGCCGACCGCCCGGCGTTCCGCCCTCCGCCCTGCCCCGCCCTGCCCCGCCCGACCCGTTCGAGCCGCCGATGGCCACGTTCACGATCACCGAGCTCGCCCGCGAGTTCGACGTCACGCCGCGCGCGATCCGGTTCTACGAGGACCAGGGCCTGCTCGCGCCGACGCGCGCCGGTGCCGGGGGCCGGCAGCGCGTCTACACCCTGCGCGACCGCACGCGGCTCAAGCTCACGCTGCGCGGCAAGCGGCTCGGGCTGTCGCTGTCGGAGGTCCGCGACCTGGTCGACATGTACGAGTCGCCGTCGGACACCGTGCCGCAGCTCGAGCGCTTCCTGCAGGTGCTCGCCGGCCACCGCGCGACGCTCGAGCGCCAGCTCGAGGACCTGCAGGTGACGCTCGGCGAGATCGCCGCGCACGAGGTGCGCTGCCGGTCGCTGCTCGAGCGGGCCCAGCGCGGGAGCGACGCGCCGCGCGCACGGACGGCCGGCGCGGCGCGCGCGTCCGCGCCGGGCCGCGCGGACGGATCGCCGGCCCGTCGGAGGGGTCGCCCCGACGATTGACGTTGACGTAAACGTCAACTACGCTCGGCGGCGTCCACCGCCGGCCCGCGCCGCGCCCGCGACCCCGCCATGCCCGACACCCCGCAGCCCGACCCGCCCCCGCTCGTGCCCGCCGATCCCGGCTGGGACGAGCGCGTGCGCGCGGCGTTCGCACGCCAGCGCTTCATGTCGATGATCAGCGCCGTGATGGTCCGCGTGGCACCCGGCGAGGTCGCGATCGACCTGCCCTTCGACTGGGAGCTCACCCAGCAGCACGGCTTCGTCCACGGCGGCGTGATCGCGGCCGGCCTCGACACGGCCTGCGGCTTCGCCGCCTCGACGCTGATGCCGGCCGACGCGGGCGTGCTGACGGTCGAGATGAAGACCAACTTCCTCGCGCCCGCCCTCGGCGAGCGCTTCCGCTTCACCGCCCGTGTCCGCCGCGCCGGCCGGACGGTAACATTCGTCGAGGCCGACGCCATCGCGGTCGCCGACGGCCGCGCGCGCACGGTCGCGACGATGCAGGCCACGATGATGACGGTCCGCGGCCGCGACGACGTCCGCCACTGACCCGCCCCCCCCCCGTTCCCACGCAGGTGCCCCGGATGCTGAACCTCCCCGGATTGCAGTTCGACCTCGGCGAGGACATCGCGATGCTTCGCGACTCGCTGCAGCAGTTCGTCGCGGCCGAGATCACGCCGCGCGCCGGCGAGATCGACCGGACCGACCAGTTCCCGATGGACCTGTGGCGCAAGCTCGGCGAACTCGGCGTGCACGGCATCACCGTGCCCGAGCAGTACGGCGGCACCGACCTGGGCTACCTCGCCCACATCGTCGCGTTGGAGGAGATCTCGCGCGGCTCGGCGTCGGTCGGCCTGTCGTACGGCGCGCACTCCAACCTGTGCGTGAACCAGATCAACCGCAACGGCACGCGCTGGCAGAAGGAGAAGTACCTGCCGAAGCTGGTGAGCGGCGAGTGGATCGGCGCGCTCGCGATGAGCGAGCCGAACGCGGGCTCCGACGTGGTGTCGATGAAGCTGCGCGCCGACTTCAAGGGCGACCGCTGGATCCTCAACGGCTCGAAGATGTGGATCACCAACGGTCCCGACGCCGACGTGATGGTGATCTATGCGAAGAACGACCTCGAGGCCGGCCCGCGCGGCATCACCGCGTTCCTCGTCGAGAAGACCTTCAAGGGCTTCTCGGTCGCGCAGAAGCTCGACAAGATGGGCATGCGCGGCAGCCACACCGGCGAGCTGGTGTTCCGCGACTGCGAGGTGCCGGCCGAGAACGTGCTGGGCGGCATCGACGGCGACGACCTGAAGGGCGTGGGCCGCGGCGTGAACGTGCTGATGAGCGGGCTCGACTTCGAGCGCGCGGTGCTCTCCGGCGGGCCGCTCGGCATCATGAGCGCGTGCATGGACGTGGTGGTGCCCTACCTGCACGAGAGGAAGCAGTTCGGCCAGCCCATCGGCGAGTTCCAGCTGATGCAGGGCAAGCTCGCCGACATGTACAGCACGATGATGGCCTGCCGCGCCTACGTCTACGAGGTGGGCAAGCAGTGCGACCGCTCGCGCGAAGGCACGATCGACGTGCGCACGCTGCGCAAGGACGCGGCCGCCGCGATCCTGTACTCGGCCGAGAAGGCGACCTGGATGGCCGGCGAGGCGATCCAGTGTCTCGGCGGCAACGGCTACATCAACGAGTACCCGACCGGCCGGCTGTGGCGCGACGCGAAGCTCTACGAGATCGGCGCCGGCACCTCCGAGATCCGGCGGATGCTGATCGGCCGGGAGCTGTTCGCGCAGACGCGGTGAACCGCAGCTCCGACCAGGCCGTCGCGATCGCCGAGGCGATCCGCGCGGGTTTCGACCGTCACTACGCGCTGTTCCGCTACAACGCGCAGCAGGCCAAGTCGCGCTACGAGGCGGCCGACTGGCACGCGATCCGCCACCTCGCCCGCGAGAGGATCGACTTCTACGACGCCCGCGTGCGCGAGGCGGTCGAGCAGATCGAGACCGGCTTCGGCCAGACCGAGCTCGCCGCCGGCAACTGGGCGCAGGTCAAGCGCCACTACGTCGCGCTGCTCGCCGAGCACCGCCAGCCCGAGCTCGCCGAGACCTTCTTCAACTCGGTCTGCGCGAAGCTGCTGCACCGCACCTACTTCCACAACGACTTCATCTTCGTGCGGCCGGCGGTCGCGACCGACTACCTCGACGGCGACCCGCCGAGCTTCCGCGCCTACTACCCGGCGCAGGACGGGCTGCGCGCGACGCTGCGCCGGATGATCGTCGACCTCGGCCTCGCCTGCCCGTTCGTCGACATCGACCGCGACCTGCGCCTGGTGATGCGCGCGATGGACGAGTGGCTGGGCGCCGACTTCGCGCCGCAGAGCGACTGGCAGCTCAACGTGCTGCGCACGCTCTTCTTCCGGAACAAGGGCGCCTACCTGATCGGGCGGCTCGTCAACGACGGCGAGGTGACCCCGTTCGCGATCCCGATCCTGCAGGACTCGCGCCGGCGCCTGTACCTCGACACGATCCTCTTCGGCCCCGACCGCATCGAGACGCTGTTCAACTTCTCGCGCGCGTACTTCATGGTCGACATGGAGGTGCCGTCGGCCTACGTGCGCTTCCTGAAGACGCTGATGCCGACCAAGCCCGAGTCGGAGCTCTACACGATGCTCGGGCTGCACAAGCAGGGCAAGACCGCGTTCTACCGCGACTTCCTCGCGCACCTGAAGCACTCGGGCGACAAGTTCGTGATCGCGCCGGGCATCAAGGGCCTGGTGATGGGCGTGTTCACGCTGCCCTCGTTCCCGTACGTGTTCAAGATCATCAAGGACAAGCGGAACAAGGACGTCAGCCGCGAGTTCATCAAGAAGCAGTACCAGCTGGTCAAGGCGCACGACCGGGTGGGCCGCATGGCCGACACCTGGGAGTACTCCGACGTGCCGTTCCCGAAGGCGCGCTTCGACGCGGCGCTGCTCGCCGAGCTGCGCGAGACCGCGCCCTCGCTGCTGGAGGAGGACGCCGACACGATCGTGATCCGCCATCTCTACATCGAGCGGCGAATGGTGCCGCTCAACCTCTGGCTCGAGCGCTGCACCGACGACGAGCGCGTGCACGCGGTGGTGGAGTACGGCGACGCGATCAAGCAGATGGTCGCGGCCGACATCTTCCCAGGCGACATGCTGTGGAAGAACTTCGGCGTCACCCGCCAGGGCCGCGTGGTGTTCTACGACTACGACGAGGTCGCCTACGTGACCGACTGCGTGTTCCGCCGGATCCCGCCGCCGCGCACGCCCGAGGACGAGATGTCCTCGGAGCCCTGGTACAACGTCGGGCCGCACGACGTGTTCCCCGAGGAGTTCGGCACGTTCCTGCTCGGCGACCCGCGCGTGCGCTCGATCTTCATGAACCACCACGGCGACCTGCTCGATGCCGAGTTCTGGCAGCGCAAGCAGGCCGCGGTGCGCGCCGGCCGCTTCGACGACGTGTTCCCGTACTCCGAATCGGTGCGGTTCCGGAACCGCTATGATGAGGATGAGACCGCGCCCGCCGCGGCCCCGTCCGATCGTTCGACCGCGGGCCTCGCGGCCACGCCCGCCGTGCCGCCCCAGCCCGCCCACTGACCCGACCCCACGAGGAGCATCGCCATGGCCGATCCCGTCGTCATCGTCTCCGTCGCCCGCACGCCCATCGGGGCGATGATGGGCGAGCTCTCCGGCTTCGCCGCCCACCAGCTCGGCTCGCACGCGATCAGGGCCGCGGTCGAGCGCGCCGGGCTCAAGCCCGAGCAGGTCCAGGAAGTCATCATGGGCTGCGTGCTGCCCGCGGGCCAGGGCCAGGCCCCCGCGCGCCAGGCCACGCTCGGCGCCGGCCTGCCGATGTCGACGGGTGCCACCACGATCAACAAGGTCTGCGGCTCCGGCATGAAGGCCGCGATGCTCGCGCACGACCTGCTCGCGGTCGGCAGCCAGGACGTCGTCGTCGCCGGCGGCATGGAGAGCATGTCCAATGCGCCGTACCTGATGCTCAAGGGCCGCGGCGGCTACCGCTACGGCCACGCCACGCTGTTCGACCACATGGCGCTCGACGGCCTCGAGGACGCCTACGAGAAGACCCCGAACGGCGGCGGCAAGTCGATGGGCCAGTTCGCCGAGGACTGCGCGGGCAAGTACACCTTCACCCGCGAGGAGCAGGACAGGTACGCCATCGCCTCGACCGAGCGCGCGAAGAAGGCGAACACCGACGGCTCGTTCGGCTGGGAGATCGCCGGCCTCACCGTCGCCGGCAAGAAGGGCGACACCGTCATCGACAAGGACGAGAGCCCGTTCAAGTCGAACATCGAGAAGATCCCGACCCTGAAGCCCGCGTTCCGCAAGGACGGCACCGTGACCGCCGCGACCTCGTCGTCGATCTCCGACGGCGCGGCCGCGATGGTGATGATGCGCGCCTCCACCGCCGACACGCTGGGCTTGAAGCCGGTCGCGCGGCTGGTCGCGCACGCGACGCACTCGCAGGAGCCGCAGTGGTTCACGACCGCCCCGGTCGGCGCGATCCAGAAGCTCTACGCGAAGACCGGCTGGTCGACCTCGAACGTGGACCTCTACGAGATCAACGAGGCGTTCGCGGTCGTCGCGATGGCCGCGATGAAGGAGCACGGCATCCCGCACGAGAAGGTCAACGTGCACGGCGGCGCGGTCGCGCTCGGGCATCCCATCGGCGCGTCGGGCGCGCGGCTGATCGTCACGCTGATCGGCGCACTGCGCAAGACCGGCGGCAAGCGCGGCGTCGCGTCGCTGTGCATCGGCGGCGGCGAAGCCACGGCGGTGGGGATCGAGCTCGTCTGACATGCCGACCGCCCTCATCCTCGGCGCGTCGCGCGGCATCGGCCTGGAGTTCGTCCGGCAGTACCGAGCGGCCGGCTGGACGGTGTTCGCGACGTTCCGGGGCGAGGACGACCGGGTGCGCCTGCGCGACCTCGGCGCCCAGACGCTCAAGCTCGACGTGCAGCGCGTCGAGGACGTCGCGGGCATCTCCTGGCAGCTCGACGGCGAGCGGCTCGACGTCGCGGTGGTCAATGCCGGCGTCTACGGGCTGCGCACCTCGAGCGTCCAGTCGCCGCCCACCGACGAGCAGTTCGACCTGGTGATGCGCACCAACGTGCTCGGCGCGATGCGGCTGATGCCGGTGCTCGCGCCGCTGCTCGCGCCGTCGCAGGGCACGCTCGCGTTCGTCTCGAGCAAGATGGGCTCGATCGCCGAGGCGCAGGCGAGCTACGGCATGCTGTACCGGGTCTCGAAGGCCGCGGTCAACATGGTCGCGAAGATGGCCCACTGCGACTACGGCCCGATGGGCATCCGGGTGCTGTCGCTGCACCCGGGCTGGGTGCGCACCGACATGGGCGGCCCGAATGCCGACGTCGACGTCGCCGACAGCGTCGCCGGGCTGCGCAGCGTGATCACCGATCGCGCGGCCCATCCGGGCGGCGGCTTCTTCGACTGGCGCGGCCGGCCGATCCCGTGGTGAGCGGCCCGCGATGAGCGATCGGTCCGACGACACCCCGGCGCGCCGGCTGATCTCGTCCGGCTCGTCGTTCGAGGCGCTTGCCGGCTACTCGCGCGCGGTCGTCGACGGCCGCGACGTCCACGTCTCCGGCACCACCGGCTTCGACTACGCGACGATGGCGATCGCCGAAGACGTCGTCGCGCAGACCCGGCAGTGCCTCGCCAACATCGCCGCCGCGCTCGCGCAGGCGGGCTGCACGCTCGACGACGTGGTGCGCGTGCGCTACCTGCTCACCGACGCGGCCTTCTTCGAACATGTCGCGCCGCTGTTCGGCGAGGCGTTCGCGCGCGCGCGCCCTGCGGCCACCGCGATGGTGGTCGGCCTGGTCGATGCGCGGATGAAGATCGAGATCGAGGTCGACGCGCGGATCCCGGCGCCGCCCGCACCGCCCCCGCACGACTGGGGCCCGGTCACGGGCGCCTGAGGCCGATGGCCGGCGCCGACGACGAGCCGCTGCCCGACGCGATCGACCGGCTGGTCCGCGTCGGCGAGCGCTTCGTGCGCGAGCTGCGCTGGAGCGCCGACGACATCCGCCGCTTCGCCGATTCGGCGGGCGACGCGAACCCGATGCACCACGACACCGCCTACGCCGCCTCGACCCCGATCGGCGGGCTGATCGCGAGCGGCACCCAGACGGTGTCTGCGATGATGGGCGCGTTCGCGACCTGGTTCACGCGCCGCGACGACGGTATCGTGCGCGACGCGCTCGGCATGGGCTTCACCTTCGCGCTGCGTGCGCCGGTGCGGGCCGACGAGCCGCTGCGCATCGAGTGGGAGGTGGTGGCGCGCGAGTACAAGCCGAAGCACCGCGGCTTCGTGGTGACCGCGCGCGGCACGGCGTCGACGCCGGCCGGCGTCGCGCTCGAGGCCGAAGGCACGGGGCTGGTGCGCCCGCCGCCGATGGAGACGACCGCATGATCCTGTCCGAAGAGCTCTCGATGGTCCGCGACGCGGTGCGCGCCTACGTCGCCGAGCGCGTCGCGCCGCACGCCGCGCGCTGGGACCGCGAGGGCACGTTCCCGAAGGACGCCTTGAAGGGACTCGCCGAGCTCGGCTGCTACGGCGTCGCCGTGCCCGAGCGCTGGGGCGGCGCGGGGCTCGACTACACGGCGCTCGCAGTGATCCTCGAGGAGATCGCCGCCGGCGACGGCGCGACGTCCACCATCGTGTCGGTCAACAACTGCCCGGTCTGCTCCATTCTCATGGCGTATGCGAGCGACGCGCAGAAGGCCGCGTGGCTGGCGCCGCTCGCGCGCGGCGAGATGCTGGGCGCGTTCTGCCTGACCGAGCCGCACGTCGGCTCCGACGCGTCGGCGCTGCGCACGACCGCGCGCCGCGAGGTCGCGGCCGACGGCCGCGTCGAGTACGTGATCGACGGGGTCAAGCAGTTCATCACGTCGGGGAAGAACGCCGACGTCGCGATCGTGATGGCGGTGACCGACAAGGCCGCGGGCAAGCGCGGCATCTCCGCGTTCCTCGTGCCGACATCGACGCCCGGCTACGTGGTCGCGAGCCTCGAGCGCAAGACCGGCCAGCACGCGTCGGACACCGCGCAGATCCGCTTCGAGGGCTGCCGGGTGCCGGCGCAGAACCTGCTCGGCGAGGAAGGCGCGGGCTACCGGATCGCGCTGTCCGGGCTCGAAGGCGGGCGCATCGGCATCGCGTCGCAGTCGGTCGGCATGGCGCGCGCGGCGTTCGAGGCGGCGCTGCGCTACTCGAAGGAGCGCGAGGCGTTCGGCGCGCCGAT
>JBILTM010000330.1:0-3518 GCA_044371545.1 Burkholderiaceae bacterium | reverse complement strand
CGTCCACCCGTACCGCTGACCGGCCGGGGTCCGGCCCGGCGCCGCGTTCACTCCGCGGCCGGGAACGCCGTCACCTGCACCAGCCGCTTGCCGATCGCCTCGCCGCGCATCATGCCGACGAGCGCCGACGGCGCGCGCTCGATGCCCTGGACGACGTCCTCGTGGAAGCGCAGCTCGCCGCTGCGGACCCAGGGCTCGACGCGCGCCTGGTAGGCCGCGAGCTTGTGCACGTGGTCGTAGACGATGAAGCCGGTCATCGAGATGCGCTTCGACACCAGCGCCTGCAGGCCCCGGATGCCGGCGTCGTCGGTCGCGTTGTAGCCCGAGATCATCCCGCACACCGGCACGCGCGCGGCGACGTTCGCGTGGCGCAGCGCGGCCTCGAGCGTCGGACCGCCGACGTTGTCGAAGTAGACGTCGATGCCGCGGGGGCAGGTCTCGCCCAGCGCGTCGTCCAGGTCGCGGGCACGGTAGTCGAACGCCGCGTCGAAGCCGCAGCGCTCGAGCAGGAATGCGACCTTCTCCGGGCCGCCCGCCGAACCGACCACGCGGGCGCCCGCGCGCTTGGCGAACTGCCCGGCGAGCTGCCCGACCGCCCCGGCCGCCGACGACACGTAGACCGTCTCGCCGGGCGAGGGGCGGCCCAGCTCGATCGCCCCGACCCACGCGGTCAGCCCGGGCATGCCGAGCGCCGAGATCGCGAGGCTGGGCCGGGTCCACGTCGGGTCGATCCGGTGCAGCCCCTCGCCGCGCGGCACGACGCTGCGAAGCGCCCAGTCGAGGAAGCCCCAGACGAGGTCGCCGGCCGCGAACCCGGGCCGTCGCGATTCCAGGACCCTGGCGACGACGCGCGAGACCATCGGCGTGCCGAGCGCGAAGCCCGGTGCATACGAGGGCCCCTCGTTCATCCGGCCCCGCAGGTACGGGTCGAGCGACAGCCAGATCGCCTCGACGAGCACGTCGCCCGGTCCGCAGGCCGGCTCGTCGCAGGCCTCGACCGCGAAGCACGAGGGATCGACCCAGCCGACGGGTCGCTTGACGAACAGCACTCGAGTGTTCAAGGCGGGGCGCTCCGCTGACGACGGGCCCCCATTATCGACGCGCCGCCGCTTGGACGCCGGCGCCGGACCCACTAGGCTGTGCGTTTTCGACAGGAGCGTGCATGAAGGACCTGTTCTCCCTCGAGGGCCGCGTCGCCCTCGTGACCGGCGGCTCGCGCGGCATCGGCCGCATGATCGCGGCCGGGCTGCTGCACCACGGCGCGAAGGTCTACCTGAGCGCGCGCAAGGCCGCCGCCTGCGAGGCGACCGCGGCCGAGCTCTCGGCGATCGGGCCCTGCATCGCGCTGCCGATCGACGTCTCGAGCATCGAGGGCGCGCGCCGGCTCGCGGTCGAACTCGCGGCCCGCGAGCCCGCGCTGCACGTGCTGGTCAACAACGCGGGCGCGGCCTGGGGCGAGGACTTCGACGCGTTCTCCGAGGCCGGCTGGGACAAGGTCGTCGACCTGAACATGAAGGCGCCGTTCTTCCTGACCCAGGCGCTGCACGAGGCACTGCGCCGTGGCGCCGCGGCGCGTCCTGCCAAGGTCGTCAACATCGCGTCGATCGACGGCATCTCGGTCAACCCCTGGGAGACCTACTCGTACGCGGCGAGCAAGGCGGGCCTCATCCACCTGACCAAGCGGATGGCGCTGCGGCTCGCGAAGGACAACATCGTCGTGAGCGGCATCGCCCCAGGTCCCTTCCCGTCGGACATGAACCGCGACGCACGCGACCATGGCGACGAGGTCGCGCAGCGCGTGCCGATCGGCCGCGTCGGCGTGCTGGAGGACATGGCGGGTGCGGCGGTCTACCTCGCCTCGCGGGCCGGCGACTACGTGGTCGGCGACACGATCGTCGTCGACGGCGGCGTCACGCTCGCCCGCGGGTCCTGAAGGCTCGTCGAGGAGACCACCATGTCCGATCCCAGGGCCATCCTCGTCGTCGGCGCCGGCGACGCCACCGGCGGCGCGATCGCGCGCCGCTTCGCCCGCGAGGGCTACGTCGCCTGCGTGACCCGGCGCAACGCCGACAAGCTGCAGCCGCTGGTCGAGCGGATCCGTGCCGATGGCGGCGAGGCGCACGCCTTCGGCAGCGACGCGCGCAAGGAGGAGTCGATGGTCGAGCTGGTCGACCGGATCGAGCGCGACATCGCGCCGATCGAGGTCGCCGTCTTCAACATCGGCGCGAACGTCCGGTACGGGATCACCGAGACCACCGCGCGCGTCTACTTCAAGGTCTGGGAGAGGGCCTGCTTCGGCGGCTTCCTGATGGGCCGCGAGGTCTCGAAGCGGATGCTGGAGCGCGGTCGCGGCACGATCCTCTTCACCGGCGCGACCGCGAGCCTGCGCGGGCGCGAGGGCTACGCGGCCTTCGCCGGCGCGAAGGCGGCGCTGCGCGCGCTCGCGCAGAGCATGGCGCGCGAGCTCTGGCCGCAGGGCATCCACGTCGCGCACGTCGTCGTCGACGGCGCGATCGACACCGAGTTCATCCGCTCGAACTTCCCCGAGCGCTACGCGGCGAAGGAGCGGGGCGGCATCCTCGACCCCGAGCACATCGCCGACGCCTACTGGGCGATCCACGCGCAGCCGCGCGACGCCTGGACCCACGAGACCGAGCTGCGGCCGTGGATCGAGTCCTGGTGATCGACCCGGACCGCCCCGATCCCCGCCCGCGACGACCCCGAGGAGACCCGCCCCGATGAGCCCCCCGACCGTGCAGTTCCTGTTCGACTTCGGCAGCCCCAACGCGTACCTCAGCCACAAGGTGCTGCCCGCGCTCGAGGCGCGCACCGGCACGAAGGTCGAGTACGTGCCGATCCTGCTGGGCGGGCTCTTCAAGCTCGCGAACAACCGCTCGCCGATGGAGGCGTTCCGCGACATCCCGACCAAGCGCGCGTACGACCGCAACGACATGGCGCGCTTCGTCGCGAGGCACGGCCTCACGCGTTTCCGCATGAACCCGCACTTCCCGGTCAACACGCTGAAGATCATGCGCGGCGCGGTCGCCGCGCAGCGGCTGGGCGTGTTCGAGCGCTACGTCGACGCGGTGTTCGCGGCGATGTGGGAGGACGGCCGGAACATGGACGACGTGCCGACGATCGTCGAGGTGCTGACGGCCGCGGGCCTCGACGCCGCCGCGCTGCTGGAACGCTCGCAGGACGCCGAGGTCAAGGCCGCGCTGCTGGCGAGCACGGAGGCGGCGCACGCGCGCGGCGCGTTCGGCTCGCCGACCTTCTTCGCGGGCGACGAGATGTGGTTCGGCAAGGAGCGGCTGCGCGACGTCGAGGACGAGGTGATGCGGGTCCGGGGCTAGGCCTTCGACCCGACCGCGCCGGCGAGGCGCCGCGCGCGCACGACGTCGAACCGGTCGAGGTCCATCACCTTCGCCCAGGCGGCGACGAAGTCGTCGACGAACTTCGCTTTCGCATCGTCGCTCGCGTAGACCTCGGCGAGCGCGCGCAGCTCGGCGTGCGAGCCG
>JBILTM010000162.1:0-12176 GCA_044371545.1 Burkholderiaceae bacterium | reverse complement strand
CGCGTTGAAGAACGACGTGCCGAAGTGGCGGTCGGTCAGCACCATCGTGATCGCGCCAGCGAGCACCGGCATCACGGCGATCAGCAGGTAGGCGGTGATCAGCCAGGTCCAGACGAAGAGCGGCATCTTCATCAGCGTCATCCCCGGCGCCCGCATGTTCAGGATCGTCGTGATGATGTTGATCGAGCCCATGATCGACGAGGCGCCGAGGATGTGGACCGCGAAGATCGCCATGTCCATGCCCACGCCCATCTGCACCGACAGCGGCGCATAGAGCGTCCAGCCCGCCGCGGTGGCGCCGCCCGGCACGAAGAACGAGCCGACCAGCAGCAGCGCCGCCGGCGGCATCAGCCAGAAGCTGAAGTTGTTCATCCGCGCGAAGGCCATGTCGCCCGCGCCGACCATCAGCGGGATCTGCCAGTTCGCGAAGCCCACGAAGGCCGGCATGATCGCGCCGAACACCATGATCAGGCCGTGCATCGTCGTGAGCTGGTTGAACAGCTCCGGCTGCACGTACTGCAGGCCCGGCTGGAACAGCTCGAGGCGGATGGTGAGCGCCAGCAGGCCGCCCGAGATCAGCATCGTGAAGCTGAACCAGAGGTACAGCGTGCCGATGTCCTTGTGGTTGGTCGCGAACAGCCAGCGCCGCCATCCGGTCGGATGGTCGTGCGCGTGGTCGTCGTGGCCTGCGTGGTGGTCGAGTACTGCGCTCATCGACTGCTCCCGAATCCTGTGTTGCCCTGGTGCCGTGCGTGCGTGACGTGGGGTGCGCGGGTCACTTGCGCGCCGCGGTGAAGTCCTTCGGCTGGACGACGGTGTCCTCGGCCTTGTTGCCCCACGCGTTCCGGGTGTAGGTGGCGACCGCCGCCAGCTCCACGTCGGACAGCTGCTTGAACGCGGCCATCGCGGTGCCGGGCTTGCCGTTCAGCAGGATCGCGATCTGGTCCTCCTGCTTGCCGAGCACCAGCTTCGAGCCCTCGAGCGCCGGGAACGCCCCGGGCACGCCCTTGCCGGTGGCCTGGTGGCAGGCGACGCAGTTCGACGCGTAGACCTTGGCGCCGCGCTCGTTCAGGTCGGCGACCGTCCACTCCTTGGTCGGGTCGTCGGCCTTCGCGAGCATCTCCTTCTTCTTGCCGTCGGCCCAGGCCTTGTAGGCCTCCTGGCTCTTCACCTCGACGACGATCGGCATGAACGCGTGGTTCTTGCCGCAGAGCTCGGCGCAGGCGCCGCGGAAGGTGCCTTCCTTCTCCGCACGGAACCAGGTGTCGCGCACGAAGCCGGGGATCGCGTCCTGCTTGACGCCGAACGCCGGCACCATCCAGGCGTGGATCACGTCGTTGGCGGTGATCACCATCCGGATCTTCTGGCCGACCGGCACCACCAGCGGGTTGTCGACCTCCATCAGGTAGGTCTCGGACTTGGGCGCCTTGCCCTCGATCTGCTCGAGCGGCGTGGCGAGGTCGGACAGGAAGCTGATGCCGGCCCCCTCGCCCTTCAGGTACTCGTAGCCCCATTTCCACTGGTGGCCGGTCGCCTTGATCGTCAGGTCGGCCTGCGAAGTGTCCTTCTGCTCGACGACCATCCGGGTCGCCGGGATCGCGAGGCCGACGATGATCAGGAACGGCACGATCGTCCAGGCGATCTCGACCGCAGTGCTCTCGTGGAAGTCCGCCGGCTTGGCGCCGCGCGACTTGCGGTGCGCCCACAGCGAATAGAACATGACCCCGAACACGGCCACGAAGATCGCGAGGCAGACGATCAGCAGGAAGTTGTGGATCCACCACTGGTCGGCGGCGATCCGGGTCACGCCCGGCGTCAGGTTGAGCTGATTGACGCCCGGGCCGCCGGGCATGTCGTTGACCGCCCAGGCCGCGCCGCCGGACAGCGCCGCCGCGACGGCCGCTCCCGCATGTGCCACGGAAAGTGCCGCCTTCCCCGCCCAGTTTCTCGTTTCGTGCCCGCTCATGCTTTCACCAAAGATCAACTTCGAATCCCGTGCAGCTGCGCACGCAGCTGCGAGGCCAGGTCGCGACGCTCGGACTCGGGGACGAAGCGTCCCACGTCGATCCGCCTCCCGGCCGCGACCAGGCCGATCAATTCACGCCGCGCGCCGGAGTACTCGACCCGCGTCCACGCCGGCGCGCACTGCTCCCTCCGCAACCGATCTCCCCTGCAGGTCTCGACCAGCAGGCAGTCGCGGCACAACACGATGCGCTCGTAGTCCGCCGCGTGTCGGGCGTACACCACGAACGCCGCCCCGAGCGCAAGCACCTCGATGCAGGCGAACGGCAGCACCAGCCACGCACCCCGTGCCGCGAAGACCGTCGCGATCGACAGCGACACCAGCGCGAGGCCCCCGAAGATCACCGCGAGCTGCCGGGGGGCGAGCGAGCAGTTGCGCTTCAGCAGCCACTCCTGCTGCCGATCGGACGCGACATGGATCCACGGGTACCGCATCGGGAATGACATGCATCAAACGTCCGGCGCAACTGAGGATTATAGGCTTTCGGCCGGAGGGCCGACAAGCCGAGGCCGCCCGCATGCCGTCTCGACGCGGCCACGCGCGGGAAGTTGCGCGGCGGTCGAGGACGGCGCGCGCCCGGGCAGGGATCAGGGTCGGCGCGAGCGGGTGCCCGCCGGGGGACGGAACTCCACGGGCGACCAGCCGTCGTCGCGGCGCTTGCGCTCGCCGATCCACGCGTGCCCGTAGACGAGCTCGAAGCCGACCGCCATCGGCGCCGAGGGGTCGCCCCCGCGCAGCCGCCCGGCCGCCTCGGCGAGGGCGCGGTCGCGGGCGGCCGGCGTCGCGAGGCCGCGGGGGCGGGTGCGGCGCGGGTCGCCGCCGAGCGCGCGCAGGTCGGCCAAGAGGCGCGGCGGGTCGGTCCAGGTGACGGTGAGCCGCTCGGCGTCCATCACCGGCTCGGCGAAGCCGGCCGCCACCAGTGCGTCGCCGATGTCGTGCAGGTCGGGCAGCGCGGCCCGGGCGAGGCCGGCGGCGCGCAGCTCGGCGAGGGAGTCGACGCCGAGGGTGCTGAAGGTCAGCAGGCCGCCGGGCCGCAGCACCCGGTACCACTCGGCGATCGCGGCCGGGACGTCGTCGAACCAGTGGAAGGCGAGGTTCGACCAGACGAGGTCGACCGAGCCGGAGGCGATCGGCAGCCGGTGGGCGTCGCCGGCCACGTAGACACCGAGCGGCGCCGGGCCGCGGCCGGCGAGGCGCCGGGCGAGCCCCTGCGCCCAGCCGCCGGCGGGCGGGCGGTCGATCGCCGCGGCGCGCGCCGCGCGGCGCGGCGACAGGTCGACGCCGATCGCCTCGGCCTGCGGCCAGCGGCCGCGCAGCCGGCGCACCCCGTCGCCGAAGCCGCAGCCGACGTCGAGGATCCGCGCGGGCTGCAGCTTCACCAGCTCGAGCCGCTCGAGCATCCGGCGCTCGACCTCGCGGGGCAGGAAGTCGCCGGCGTCGGGGCCGTCGGCGCGGCGGTCGAACTGGCGGCGGACCGCCGAACGGTCTAGGTCCGAAGGCTCGGGAGGCATCGGGGCAGTATACGGACGCGTACGCTCTGTCCCGCCATGCACGCCGCCCTCGGCCCGCCGCTGCGCCGCGCCCGCCGCCGACTCGGGCGCTGGCTCGACCACCTCGCGCCGCGCGGGTGCGCGACCTGCGGCGCGTGGCTCGCGCCCGGCGCATTCCCGGGCTTCTGCCCCGGCTGCCTCGTCGACCTGCCCGGCGCGCGCCGGCCGCGCTGCGCCCGCTGCGGGCAGCCGACCGACCGGCCGGCGGCAGCCTGCACCGCGTGCGTCGGGGCTGATCCCGGGCCTGGACCGATCGAGGCCACGCTCGCGGCCGCCGACTACTCGCCACCACTCGACCGCGTCGTCACCGAGCTGAAGTTCGGCCACCGGCTCGCGCTCGCGCGCCCGCTCGGGGAGCTGCTCGCCGCGCGCTGGCTCGGCGCGCTGCCGGCTGTGCCGCTCGATGGCCTGGTGCCTGTGCCGCTGGCCGACCGACGGCTCGCGCAGCGCGGCTTCAACCCGTCGCTCGAGATGGCACACGCGATGTCGGCCGCGCTGCCGTCGCCGCTGCCGGTGCTGCCGGGTCGGCTGCGGCGGGTGCGCGAGACGCCACCGCAATCCGGGCTCGACCTCGCGGAGCGGCGGCGCAACCTGCACGGCTGCTTCGCGTGCGACGTCCGCCTGGACGGCCTGCGGATCGGCCTCGTCGACGACGTCATGACCAGCGGCAGCACTGTGGCCGAGGCCGCACGGACACTGCGCGCGGCGGGGGCCGCGTCGGTCGTCGCGATCGTCGTCGCGCGAACCGCATAGCGATCCCGAGGCGGCGTCGGCTCATTGCGGACGCCATTGCGCTCGTCGCCCACTGCCGTCCGCGATTGCGCCTTTCGATCCCTGCCGTTGCGTCGTTCGGATCCCCGGCGCGAGTGTGCGGCCCCCCGACGGAGTACCGGCAAGGCGCCTAAGTTCCCGGGGTCGTGCTCCGAAAGTCCGAACTCGATCCTGACCGTGACGTACCCAGCCCGTGAACGCCCGGCCCGACCCCGTCGGTCACATGCGGCGTGCACCGTCGCCTTGTGCGCGGCGATGCTCGCGGCGGCCGCGATGTCGGCGATGCCGGCATCGGCCATGCTCGGGGCGGACTTCGTGCCGCTGCTGGAGCGGGACGGATGCTGTACCGCGGTCGGCGGCAGCGATTCGCCCGGTAGCGATGCGCCGACCGAAGCGCTGCCGCGCCGAGCGCTCGCCTCGTTCGGACCCGGGCGCGACACTCCGCCGTCCGCGGTAATCCCCGCACCGACGACGCCCGGGCGGGCGCCCACCGCTGCCGCGCCTTCGCCGCCAGCGCCGAGCGCGTCCCCGGCCGCCCCGGCCGCTCTGCCCGCTCCGCCCGCTCTGCCGACACCGACCGCGCCCGCGCCCTCGGCGGGAACCGCGTCCGGGGCGGTCGACCCCGTCGACACGATCGTCTCGGACATGAAGCTGTTCCATGACGGCCCGGTCGCCGTGCTCGAGGCGCTGCGCGACTGGGGCTCCGGAGCCAACTGGCCCGAGGCCACTCCGCGTCCGTCCGGGTGGCAATACGCAATTCCCTGGACCCACGTGATCACCGACACGAGCCATCCGAACGGGAACGGCTATCCCTGGCGGGTACCCGGCCCGTACACCGGCAACCAGGCTCCGAACACCCGTGTGCAACAGCGCGATCTGCAGATGTGGTGGCTTCTCGCCGACGGCCGCTGGGTCCTCGGCTCCGGGAACGACGCCATGGAGCCGATCCTGTACCCGTACAACTGGTCGGAAGGCACCGAAACACGCGGCGGCGATGTATGGCGCAGGGAAGCCAACAACGGCGGCGGCGTGTCGATGCGCGCGATCGGCCGGGAACAGTACGCCCGCCACCTGTGGCACACCTGGGCGGGCGCACACCGGATCCCGGACGGGGCGGTCGGTGCGGTCACCGTGTTCTTCATGCGGAAGATCCTCGACAACCCCAATGGACCGGACGACCGCAACAACGCACGGATCCTCGCCGGCGGCGCCGGAGACTGGTACCGGGACACCGCGACGCTGTCGTCGTTCAAGACCCAGGGCGTGAACGTGCTCTACATGGGCTTCAGTCGCATGAAGTACATCACCAACGACTGGCAGCTGTTCGGCTGGACGAGCCTGACCGAGGCGCAGCTGCGGGCCAATCCGCCGCCGATCACCGGACTGCGCTGACCCTTCTCGGCCCCCCCGGGTGCTCGTGCAGCCGGCCGACCCGGGCCGCTACACTGCCCCGATGCTCCACGTCGTCCTCGTCCACCCCGAGATCCCGCCGAACACCGGCAACGTGATCCGCCTGTGCGCGAACACCGGCGCGCGGCTGCACCTGGTGGAGCCGCTCGGCTTCGAGCTCGACGACGCGAAGCTGCGCCGCGCCGGCCTCGACTACCACGAGTGGGCGGGCACGCGCGTGCATGCGAGCTGGCCGGCGCTGCTCGAGGCGGAGCGCCCGGACCCGGCACGCACCTTCGCGCTGACGACGCGCGGCACGCGCCATCCCACCGAGGTCGCGTTCCGCGAGGGCGACTGGCTGGTCTTCGGCTCGGAGAGCGCGGGGCTGCCGGCGGCGCTGCGCGAGTCGTTCGCGCCCGAACGGCGGCTGCGGCTGCCGATGCGGCCGGGCAACCGCAGCCTCAACCTGTCGAACGCGGTCGCGGTGACGGTGTTCGAGGCGTGGCGGCAGATGGGGTTCGCGGGCGCCGGGTGAGCCGCGGCCCGGGGTCGGCGCACGGACCGAGGCGCGCGCCGCCGCGCGTCAGCCCGACGCCGGCGCCCCGAGCAGCGCCGAGATCCGCCGCGCCGCCCTCGCCTGCCGCTCGCGCGCCTGCGCGACCGTGACCGCGACGTCGCGCTGCTCGAGGTAGTTCTGCGCGAGCGTCGCGATCGCGACGCCCTGCGCGTCGACGATCGGGAAGCAGACGTCGACGATGCCGGGCAGCGTGTCGCTGCGGCGCTGCTCGTAGCCCTGCCTGCGGATCGCGTCGAGCCGGCGCAGCACCGAGGCGCGCGACGGCGCGCGCGGATCGCCGTCGAGCATCTCGTCGACCAGTGCGGCGCGGCGCGCCGGCGCCTGGAACGCCGCGAGCACCCACGGCGACACGCGGTCGGCGCGGAACGGGAAATGCGCGCCCTGGCGGATCCGGAAGCCCATCGCCTCGGGGCTGTCGACCTGCGCCAGCACGAGGATGCGCCGGTCGTGGTGGACCACCAGGTGGTTCGACTGGCGGGTGTCGTCGGCGAGCGCGCGCATCTCGGGCAGCGCCGCGGTCAGCAGGCGGTGCACCGGCGCCTGCCGGTGCGCGAGCTCGAACAGCGCGAGCGTCGTCGCGTAGCCGCCGGCGTCGTCGCGGGCGATCCAGCCGCGCCGCTCGAGCACGTCGAGCATCCGGAAGATCTCGCTCGCCGAGCGTCCGAGCCGCTGCGCGATCTGCAGCTGCGACAGCGGCACCGGCTCGCCGGCGAGCAGCTCGACGATGTCGAGCCCCTTCTCGAGCGCGGGCGCCTGGTAGCGCGGGGTGGCGATGCGCCTTGACATGCACTGATTTTAGGAGTGAAACTCGTTTTCAGGAATGAAAACGACGGCGCCGTCCCTCCGGGGACCGGACCGCGCAGGCCAAGCGCCCCCGGGCGCGGGGGAGGCTCGATGGGCAAGGTGCTGACCGACGACCAGGTCGCCGCGTACCGGCGCGACGGCATCCGGTTTCCGGTGGACGTGATGACGCCCGCAGAGGCGGACGCGCTGCGGGTCCGCCTCGAGGCGGCCGAGGCCGCGCATGGCGGCCGGCTGCCGCCGCGGATCAACCAGAAGCCGCACCTGCTGTATCCGTGGATGGCCGAGCTGGTCCGCCATCCGCGGATCCTCGACGCGGTCGAGGACGTGATCGGGCCGGACATCCTGTGCTGGAGCGCGCAGTTCTTCGCGAAGAACGCGCACGACCCGTCCTACGTGTCGTGGCACCAGGACGGCACCTACTGGGGCCTGTCCTCGCCGGACGTGATCACCGCGTGGGTCGCGCTGACGCCCTCGGTCCCCGAGAACGGCTGCATGCAGGTGGTGCCGGGCACGCACCTGCGGCAGGTCGAGCACGTGGACACCTTCGCCGAGCGCAACCTGCTGTCGCGCGGCCAGGAGATCCGGGTCGACGTGAAGCCCGAGCAGAAGGTTCCGGTGATCCTGCGCCCGGGGCAGATGTCGCTGCACCACGTGCTGATCTTCCACGGCTCCGAGCCGAACACCGCCGACTTCCGGCGGATCGGCTTCGCGATCCGCTACATCCCGACGCACGTCCGCCAGATCAACGGGCCGCGCGAAAGCGCGATGCTGGTCCGCGGCACCGACCGCCACGGGTACTTCGACCTGGAGCCCGCTCCCGAGGCCGAGATGCACCCCGAGGCGGTCGCACGCCACGCGGCGATCGTCGACCGGCAACTCAAGATCCTGTATGCCGGCGCCGCGAAGCCCGGCAAGCTGGGCGACACCGTCGCGCGCTGAGCGCGCGGCACTTCGATCGGACGACACCGGGACCGCGCCGCGGCCCGCCACGAGGAGGAGACCATGAGCACACCCATCCGCGCGCGGCGCACCACCGTCGCCCTCGCCCTCGCCCTCGGCCTGGCCGCGGGCATCGCGACGCCCGCCGCCGCGCAGGAGCAGATCCGCATCCGCTTCGCGCACTCGCTGTCGACGAGCGAGCCGGCGCACCAGGCCGCGGAGTTCTTCGCGAAGAACGTCGCCGCGCGCACCAACGGCCGCGTGCAGATCCAGGTGTTCCCCGGCGAGCAGCTCGGCCCCGGCAAGGAGGTCAACGAGATGATCCGCCAGGGGGCGAACGTGATGAACATCACCGACCCCGGATACCTGTCGGACTTCGTGCCGGACATCGGCGTGCTGAACGGGCCCTACCTGATCAAGGACCCGAAGGACTACGAGAAGCTGCTCGGCTCCGACTGGTACAAGGGCGTCGAGAAGCGGCTCGAGCAGGCGGGCTTCAAGCTGATCATGGCCAACGGCTTCTTCGGCCAGCGCCACCTGCTCGCCGACAAGCCGGTCCGCACGCCGGCCGACATGGCGGGCATGACGGTCCGCGTGCCGCCGAACACGATGTGGATCGAGACCTTCAAGGCGATGGGCGCGCGGCCGACCACGGTGCAGTGGTCCGAGGTCTACAACGCGCTCCAGCAGAACGTCGTGCAGGCGGCCGAGGCGCCGCTCGGCTCGCTGTGGGGCTCGAAGCTACACGAGACCCGCAAGGTGATCTCGACCACCGGGCACTTCACCGCGTTCGTGATGTGGCCGATGAACGCCGGCTACTTCAACCGGCTGCCCGCCGACGTGCAGCGGGTGCTGCTCGAGGAAGGCAAGAAGGCCGGCGACGAGATGACGCGGATGACCCTCGCGCTGCACGACGACTACGTGCAGAAGTTCAAGGCCGCGGGCGTGACCTTCGTCGACGTCGACAACGCCGCCTTCCAGAGGATCACCGCCCCCGTGTACAAGGCGTTCCCGAAGTGGACGCCCGGCCTGCACGAGACGGTGATGGGCGCGCTGAAGTAGGCGTGGGCGCCCAGGCTCCGGCGACGCCGCCGCGCGGCGTCGCCTGGCTCCTCGACCAGTTCGAGGAGATCGTCGCCTGCGTGGCCGTCGCGGTCGTCGTGCTGTCGGTCAGCTGGGGCGTGATCACCCGCTACGTCACGGCGCAGCCGGCCGCGTGGGCGAGCGAGATCGCGACGCTCGGCTTCGCTTGGGTGGTGTTCTTCGGCTCGGCCGCCTGCGTGAAGTACCGGCTGCACCCGGCGATCGACGTGCTGGTCGAGCGGCTGCCCGAGGGCGGGCGCCGCGCGGTGCGCGTGTTCAACCACGTGCTGCTGCTGTCGTTCTTCGGGTTCATGACCTGGTTCGGCACGCGCTTCGCGATCGACGCGTGGGACAGCCCGAGCCCGGTGCTGCGGATGCCGCAGACCTGGCTCTACGGGCCGGTCGCGCTGTGCTCGGCGCTGATGGCGGTGCGCTACCTGCAGGTGCTGGCCGGCCGCGGCTGGGAGATCGACGCGACGAGGGAAACCAATGCTGGCTGACTGGCTCCCCGCGATCGTGATGGTCGTGCTGTTCGCGCTCGGCACGCCGATCGCGTTCGCGATCGCGATCAGCGCGCTGTCGTTCTTCCTCGCCTCGGGCGAGGTGCCGCTCAACATCTTCGTGCAGAAGATGGTGACCGCGACCGACTCGTACCCGCTGCTCGCGATCCCGTTCTTCGTGCTCGCCGGCGCGATCATGAACCGCGCCGGCATCACCCGGAAGCTGCTCGCGCTCGCCGACGCGATGGTCGGCCACATGACCGGCGCGCTCGCGCAGATGTGCACCGTGCTCGCGACGCTGCTGGGCGGCCTGACCGCGTCGTCGAGCGCCGACGCGGCGATGCTCGCCAAGGTGCTCGGGCCCGAGATGACGCGGCACGGCTACAGCGCCGCGTTCGCCGCGGTGATCACCTCGTGCGCGGCGATCATCACGGCGCTGATCCCGCCGTCGATCGGGCTGATCATCTACGGCTACATCGCCGACGCTTCGGTCGGGCGCCTCTTCATCGGCGGCATCGTGCCGGGGCTGCTGCTCGCCGGCTCGCTGATGGTGGTGACCGCGATCATCTCGAAGCGGCGCGGCTACCTGCCGCTGCGCTCGACGCGCGCGAGCCGCGCCGAGCTCGGCCGGGCGTTCCGCGAAGCGCTGTGGGCGCTGTCGATCCCGGTGTTCATCATCGTCGGCATCCGCTACGGCATCTTCACGCCGACCGAGGCCGGCGCGATCACGGTGCTGTACGTGATCCTGGTCGGGCTCTTCGCGTACCGCTCGCTGCGGATCGCCGACCTGCCGCGGCTGCTCAAGGAGACCGCGCTCGACACCGCGTCGGTGATGCTGATGATCTGCGCGGCCTCGGCGTTCGGCTTCTACCTCGCCTGGGAGCGGATCCCGCCGCAGATGGCCGCGTGGCTGGTGTCGCTGACCAAGGATCCGACGCTGCTGCTGCTCGCGATCAACGTGATGCTGATCGTGCTCGGCACCGCGGTCGAGGGTACCTCGGCGCTGATCATCCTGACGCCGATCTTCGTGCCGATCCTGACGAAGCTCGGCATCGACCCGGTGCACTTCGGCGTGGTGCTGGTCACGAACCTGACGATCGCCGGGGTCACGCCACCGGTCGGGCAGATGATGTTCATCAGCTCGCAGGTGCTCAAGGTGCCGATGGACGACTACACCGTCGAGGTGCTGCCGTTCCTCGGTGTGATGATGCTGCTGCTGGTGGCGCTGACGGTGTTCCCGCAGCTGACACTGTGGCTGCCGAACCTCGTGTACGGCAAGTGAGGGGAGGCGCGCGATGAGGTACCGCGCGGCGGTGCTGCATGCGAGCGGCGGGCGGCACTCCATCGAGGACGTCGAGCTGCAGCCGCTCGCGCCCGGCGACGTGCTGGTGCGCCTGCACGCGAGCGGGCTGTGCCACACCGACCTCGAGGTGATCGAGGGCGCGCTGCCCTACCCGCTGCCGATCGTGCTCGGGCACGAGGGCGCGGGCGTCGTGGAGCGGGTCGGCGACGCGGTCGTCGCGGTGAGGCCGGGCGACCACGTCGTCTGCTCCTGGAACCCGCACTGCGGCCACTGCTTCTACTGCGAGCGCGACCAGCCGATCCTGTGCGAGCCGTACTCGCGGCACCAGCCCGCGGGGCGCCTGCTCGACGGCGGCTCGCGCTACCGGCTCGCGGGCGGCCGGATGCTGAACCACTTCTCCACCACCTCGACCCACGCCCAGTACACGGTCGTCCCCGAATCCGGCGCGATCGCGGTGCCGCGCGAGATCCCGTTCGACCGCGCGTGCCTGATCGGCTGCGGCGTGATGACCGGCGTCGGCGCCGCGGTGCGGCTCGCGCGGGTGGAGCCCGGCTCGACCGCGGTCGTCGTCGGCTGCGGCGCGGTCGGGCTGCACGCGATCCAGGGCGCGCGGCTGCAGCAGGCCGACGCGATCGTCGCGATCGATCTCGACCCGGCGCGGCTCGCGCTCGCGCGGGCCTGCGGCGCGACGCACCTGCTCGGGCCCGCCGACGGCGACGCCGCCGCGCAGGTGGCCGTGGTGAAGGCATTGAGCGGCGGGCGCGGCGCGGACTTCGTCTTCGAGTGCGCGGGCGGCGAGGCGCCGCTGCAGCTCGCGCTCGACTGCACGCGCCCGGGAGGGTCGCTCACGATCCTCGGCAAGGTCGCGGTCGACCGGACGGTGTCGCTGCGCTTCGGCTCGATGATGGGCGAGCGACGGATCCTGCGGTCCAGCTATGGCGGCGCCCGGCCGCGGCGGGATTTTCCCTGGCTCGCGCGGCTGTACCTGGACGGTCGGCTGAAGCTCGACGAGCTGATCACGCAGCGGCTGCCGCTCGAGCGGATCGACGAGGGCTTCGACGCGATGCGCGCGGGGCGCACGCTGCGCACGGTGCTGGAGATCGCGCATTGAGCGCGGCGGGGCGCTCGCGTCGGGGCGCCGGGCGCCTGCCTCGATGAACGCGCCGCGGATCGTCGACGGACTCGGCCCCGGCCGGCATCCGCCGATGCAGCCCGGCTGGATCGACGCGCCCCACCA
>JBILTM010000016.1:0-39957 GCA_044371545.1 Burkholderiaceae bacterium | reverse complement strand
ATCACCGTCAGGGTCTCGTACACCGACGCGCGCGGCACAGCCGAGACCGTGACCAGCGCCCAGACCGCACCGATCGCCAACGTCAACGACGTCCCGACCGGCAGCCCCGTCGTGTCGGGCACGCCGACCGAGGACCAGACGCTGAGCGCCGACACCACCGGCATCGCCGACGCCGACGGCCTGGGGGCGTTCACGTACCAGTGGCTGCGCGACGGCGTCGCGGTCGTCGGCGCCACCGGCACCACCTACCTGCCGGGCGACGCCGACGTCGGCGCGCAGATCGGCGTGCGCGTGAGCTGGACCGACGCGCGTGGCACCGCCCAGTCGCTCACCAGCGCGCCGACCGCGGCCATCGCGAACGTGAACGACGTGCCGGGCGGGAGCGTCGCGGTCTCCGGCACGCTGACCGAGGACCAGACCCTGACCGCGGTGACGTCCGGCATCAGCGACATCGAAGGCCTCGGGGCGTTCGCCTACCAGTGGCTGCGCGACGGCAGCGCCATCGCGGGTGCGACCGCCAGCACCTACCTGCTCGGCGACGCCGACGTCGGTACGCAGGTGAGCGTGCGCGTGTCCTGGATCGATGGGTGGGGCACGGCCGAGTCGCTCATGAGCAGCGGCGAGGTCGATGCGGTCGCCAACCTCAACGACGCGCCGGTCATCGTGAGCGACGGCGGCGGCGCCAGCGCCACGATCGTGTTGGACGAGAACACCACCGCGGTCACGACCGTCGTCGCGCAAGACGCGGACGCAGACCCGCTCGTCTACGCGCTCGCCGGCGGTGCCGATCGCGCCCGCTTCGCGATCGACGCGGCCACCGGCGCGCTGCGCTTCCTCGCGCCGCCCGACCACGAGGCACCGGCCGACGCCGACGGCGACAACGTCTACGAGGTCGTGGTGAGCGCGAGCGACGGCCAGGTGGCCTCCCTGCAGACGCTGCGCCTGCGGGTCGCGGGCGTCAACGAGGCGCCGACGCTGCGCGCGCCCGCGTCGGTGGCCGCGCTCGAGGACACGCCGCGGTTGCTGTCGGCCGCCGACGGCACCGCGATCGTCGTCGGCGACCCCGATGTCGACCAGGCCGAGCTCAGCATCGACCTGATGGTCGACCGCGGGACGCTGACCCTGGGCACCCGGGCCGGTCTGCGCTTCGACGGCGGTGGCGACGGCATCGACGACGCCTCGATCCGCGTCAGCGGCAGCCCAGCCGACATCGCCGACGCGCTCGCGCAGCTGCTGTACCTGCCGCCCGCCGATGCATCCGGCGCCGCCGTGCTGACGCTGACGGCGCGCGACCCCGCGTTGCCTCAGCTCGCCGCGAGCGTGTCGATCTCCATCGGGATCGCCGCGGTCAACGACGCGCCGGTGCTGCGCGTCGAGCCGGTCGAAGCCCGCCGCGTCGTTCCCGGTGGCGCGACGCCGATCGGCCGCGAGGCGATCGTCGCGTCCGACATCGACAGCGTGCCCTCGGAAGTGATCTACACCCTCGAGCAGCCGCCGGCGGCCGGACGCATGGTGCGAGAGGGTGTCACGCTCGCCGCCGGCGACCGGTTCACCCAGGCCGACGTCGACGCCGGACGGATCGAGTTCGTCGCGCCGTCGTCGGGCGGCATGCAGTCGATCGTGCTTTCGGTCTCGGACGCAGGGGGCGCGAGCTCGGGGCAGCGCGTGACGATGAAGTTCTCCGTCGACACGGGACAGATCGCCCAGCCCGGCGCTGCGGGGGGCTTCGCGGCGGCTGCCGGCTCTTCGCTGTCCGCACCGTCGGCGTCGGCACTGGGCGCACCGGCGCCCGGCGGGTCGTCTGCGGCCATGGGTGCGGGCGATGCCGAGTCCGGAGCGGACACGGCGAGGCCAGGCGGGCAGGTCGCGGCTCCCGCGGACGCGCGGGCGGCGGGCGGCGGCATCTCCGCTGCGTCGCGCGGGGCGTCCGCGTCCGCGACGCCCACCGCCGCTGCCGCGACGCCCGTGCGGCCCGGCAACGAGGTCTGGGTGCCGCCGCGGGGCGACGCGTCGGAGGCGTCCGGTCGCAACGTCGCGGCGTCCAGCATCCTGCGTCAGGCCACCGACGATCGATCCGATGCGTCGGACCGGAGCGACGGCCCGGCCGACCTGTCGGCCTCCGGCGCCGCCGGCTCGGCCGACCACCGGCGCCTCGCGCTTGCCGGTACGCCCGAGACCCGCGCCCTCGCTGCGCGGGCCGGCTCGCCGATGCTCGCGCTGCGCGAATCCGACTTCGCCCGCGAGCTCGACGAGTCGCGCGAGGGGGCGCTCGCGGGCTTCGAGCTGCGAGAGGCGGTCGTCGCCTCCTCGATGGTGGCCGCCACCTCGCTGTCGCTCGGCTACGTGGTCTGGGTCCTGCGCGGCGGCGTGCTGCTGACCGGCCTGCTCGCCTCGCTGCCGGCGTGGCGATCGATCGACCCGCTGCCGGTGCTGGCCCGGGTCGACGCGCAGGGCCGGGACGATGCCGGCGAGGACGACTCGCTGCGCGGCCTGCTGCGCAGCGCCGCGGACCGGGTCGCCGAGCAGGCCCGGCCGCCGACCGCCCACGCCGCCGATCCGTCGGCGCGGGACGCCGCCACCCATGCCGCGGAGTCCACATGAACCGCTCTCCGTCCGAACGGGCCGCCGTGCCTGCCGCGCTCGCGCCACGCACCGCCTCGCTGGCCCGCCTCCTGGCGCCGCTGGCGGCGCTGTCGGACGCGTTGTCGGCGCAGGCGCAGCGCGTCGGTCGCATGCCCGGGTTCAGGTGGATCGCCAACGTGCGTGTGCTGCTGACGGTCGGCCTCGTGTCGATACTCGTCAGCGCGCTGCTCGGCGCGAGCTGGCTCGGCCTGCTGCCCGACACGCAGCGTGCCGAGGCATCGTCGCGCACTGCGCTGGTCGAGGTCCTCGCCGCCGGCAGCATGGGCTCGCTCGCCGCCCAGGACCTGGCCGCCGTCTCCGACCTGCTGCGCTTCGCGCTGGAGCGCAACGCGTCGATGCGTTCGGCGGCGGTGCGCCGCGCCGACGGCGCGCTGCTCGTCGTCGCCGGCGAGCACGAGCAGGCCTGGGCGGGGGACGCGTCGGTGGCTTCGACGCCGACCCGGATCACGATGCCGTTGTATGCCGACGGCACGCGCTGGGGCGGCCTCGAGGTGGCCTTCCACGCGCAGCGCGCCGGTCTGCTCGGGGCGCTGTTCGACCCGCGCGCCGTCGCCGTCGCGCTGATCGCGCTGACCTGCTTCGTCAGCTTCTACCTGTACCTGGGCCGGATGCTCAGCCAGCTCGACCCGTCGCGTGCGGTGCCCGATCGCGTGCGCAACGCGCTCGACACGCTCGCCGAGGGGCTGA
Source organism: Burkholderiaceae bacterium (assembly GCA_044371545.1). Lineage (GTDB taxonomy): Bacteria > Pseudomonadota > Gammaproteobacteria > Burkholderiales > Burkholderiaceae_E > UBA4615. Next base: position 36,627 of record JBILTM010000016.1, on the reverse strand, counting down.
TGCTGATCGACGGCGAGGGGCGGGTCGTGCTCGCCAACGCGACGCTGTGCGAGCTGCTCGGCAGGTCGCCGCAGGCGCTGGCGGGCAAGCCGGCGAGCGCACTGGGCTGGTTCGCGGGCGACGGCGGCGCGATCGACGCGGCCGACCTGCCGTGGACGCGCGCGCTCGCGCAGACCCGGCCGCTCAAGCTGCAGCCGGTCTCGCTGACCGACGCGGCCGGCGAGCGCCGCAGCTTCCTCGCGAACTGCGCACCGGTGGGGGGCGAGTCCGGCGAGGCGCCCGCGGGCGTGCTGGTCAGCCTCGACGACGTCACCGAGCTGCAGCGCACCGAGGCGCGGCTGCGCGAGGCGACCGCGCGCGCCGAGTCGGCCAACCGCGCCAAGAGCGACTTCCTCGCGAACATGAGCCATGAGATCCGCACGCCGATGAACGCGATCCTCGGGTTCACCGAGATGCTGCGCCTCGGCCGCGTGCGCGACGCGGCGCAGGCGCGCCGCCACCTCGACACGGTCCACGCCAACGGCACCCATCTGCTCGCGCTGATCAACGACATCCTCGACCTCTCCAAGGTCGAGGCCGGCCAGCTCGCGGTCGAGCGCATCGCGTTCGCGCCGCACGAGGTGCTGGCCGAGGTCGTCGAGACGCTGTCGGTGCGGGCCGCGGAGAAGGGCGTCGGCCTGCGCCGTGCGGTCGACGGACCGGTGCCCGCGACCGCGCTCGGCGATCCGGCGCGCCTGCGCCAGGTCGTCACCAACCTGGTGGGCAACGCGATCAAGTTCACCGAGCGCGGCGAGATCGTCGTCACCGAGCGCTGGTTGCCGGCGAACGAAGGGCGCGGCGCACGACTGCAGGTCGAGGTCGCCGACTCCGGCGTGGGCATCGCCCCCGACAAGCTCGAGGCGATCTTCGAGCCCTTCGTGCAGGCGGACTCCTCGACCGCGCGCCACTTCGGCGGCACGGGCCTGGGCCTGGCCATCAGCCGCCGCTTCGCGCGCGCGATGGGCGGCGACGTCGTCGCGCGCAGCGAGCCCGGCCGCGGCAGCACGTTCACCGTGACGATCGACCCCGGTGCCGGTGCCGGTGCCGGCGCCGCGATGCTGACGCCCGCGCAGGCGCTCGCCGAGCGCGTGCGCGAGGACGCGCTCGGGCACGCGTGGCGCTTCCCGCCCCGGCGGCTGCTGGTGGTCGACGACTCGCCCGAGAACCGCGAGCTGGTCGCGCTGGTGCTGCAGGACACCGGCCTGGAGGTCGAGCAGGCCGACTCCGGCGAGGCGGCGCTCGCCGCGGTCGCGCGCCGCGTGCCCGACCTGGTGCTCATGGACATGCAGATGCCGGGCATGGACGGCTTCACCGCGACGCGCCGGCTGCGCGAGCGCGGCATCGCGGTCCCGGTGCTGGCGTTCACCGCGCACGCGCTGCGCGGCTTCGAGGCCGAGATCCGCGAGGCGGGCTGCGACGGCTACCTGACCAAGCCGATCGACGCCGAGGCGATGTTCGAGACGCTCGCCGGACGGCTCGGCGGCGTGCGCGTCGCGCCCGACCCGGTCGATGCGGCCCGCGCGGCCTGGGCCGGCGCGCTCGTGGTGCCTGGCGACGCGCGCACGGCCGCCGGCGACGCGCCCACGGGCACGGGCGTCGCACGCACCCTCGCCGGCGACGCGCCCGCGGGCGTCCACGAGGTGACCATGGACCCCGACGACGGCCCGCTGCGCTCGCGGCTCTCGGGCAACGCGCGCTTCGCGGCGATCGCCGACGGGTTCGCCGCGCGGCTGCCCGAGCGGATCCTGCGGATGCGCGCGGCGCTCGACGCCGGCGACCTCGTCGCGCTCGCCGAGGACGCCCACTGGCTCAAGGGATCGGCGGGCACCGTCGGCTTCGACGTCTTCACCGTGCCCGCGACGCGGCTCGAGTCGGCGGCGCGCGCCGCCGACCGCGCGGCGGCCGACGGCGCGCTCGTGCGCGTCGAGGTGCTCGGGCGCCGGGTCGCGGCGGGCACGGAGGCCAAGGCATGAGCGGGCACGACGCGCTCGACCTCGCGGCCGTGCCCGGCGCGCCCGTCGCGTCGCCGCGCGCTCCCGTCGCGCCCGCCGGGCCCGACGGCGCCCAGGCGGGTGCCGCGCCGCCGCTGATGCACGCGTCGGTGATGATGATCGACGACGAGCCGCTGCTCATCGCGGCGGTCTCCGCGTTCCTGGAGGACGCGGGCTGGCACGACGTCCGGGGCGAGACCGACCCGCACGTGGGCCTGGAGCGGCTGCGCGCCGAGCTGCCCGACGTGCTGCTGCTCGACCTGAAGATGCCCGGGCTGTCAGGCTTCGACGTGCTCGCGCAGGTCCGCGCCGATCCGCAGCTGCAGCGCATGCCGGTCATCGTGATGACCTCGGCGAACGACTCGGGCACCAAGCTGCGCGTGCTCGAGCTCGGCGCGACCGACTTCCTCGAGAAGCCGGTCGATCCGAGCGAGCTCGTGCTCCGGCTGCGCAATACGCTCGCGTTCAAGGCCTACCGCGACCGCAGCGCGTGGTTCGACATGCTGACCGGGCTGCCGAACCGACGGCTGCTGTCGAGCCAGGTCGGCCGCGCGCTGCGCCGCCGGGCGGTGGACGGCGACTGCTGCGCGCTGCTGCTCGTCGAGGTGGGGCGGCTGCGCCAGCTCGCCGAGACGATCGGCCAGCGCAGCGCCGACCAGGCGCTCGTGTCGATCGCTTCGCGGCTGCAGGACGCGGTGCGCGCCGGCGACGCGGTCGCGCGGGTCGGCGACGACCGGCCGCCGGGCGTGGTCGCCCGGCTCGGCTCCGACGAGTTCGCGGTCCTGCTGACGGGGCTGGGCAGCCCCGCGGACGCGGCGTCGATCGCGCGTCGACTGCGCGCGGCCGCCGGCGTGCCGCTCGACGTGCAGGGCCGTCCCTGGATGCCCGCGGTGTCGGTCGGCGTGGCGACCGCACCCGACGACGCCGACGAGATCGAGGCGCTGCTTCGCTGCGCGCGCTCGGCCGCCTCGAACGTACGCGATGCGGGTGGCGGCGTCGGCTTCTACTCCTCGAAGCTGAACGCCGACGCGGTCGCGCGGCTCGCGCTCGAGTCGGACCTGCGGCGGGCGCTCGAGCGCGGCGAAGGCCTGGAGCTGCACTACCAGCCCAAGTTCGACGCGCGCAGCGGCGCGCTCGCCTCGTGCGAAGCGCTGGTGCGCTGGCGGCATCCGGAGCGCGGGCTGATCGGGCCCGGCGAGTTCGTGCCGGTCGCCGAGGAATCCGGGCTCGTCGACGCGCTCGGCGCGTGGGTGCTCGCCGAGGCGTGCCGCGCCGCGCGCCGCTGGCTGGACGCCGGCACGCCGTGCCGCGTGGCGGTCAACATCGCCGCGACGCACTTCGCCGACGGTCGCCTGCTGCAGGACCTGCGCGAGGCGCTCGACGCGGCGGCGATCGAGCCGCGCATGCTCATCATCGAGCTCACCGAAAGCATGCTGATGGGCTCGGCCGACGGGGTGCTGCGCTCGCTCGCGCAGCTGCGCTCGCTCGGCGTGGCGATCTCGCTCGACGACTTCGGCACCGGCTGGTCCTCGCTCGCCTACCTCAAGCGCATGCCGATCGACGAGCTGAAGATCGACCGCTCGTTCGTCGCGGGGCTGCCCGACGACGCGGGCGACGCGGCGATCGTGCGCTCGGTGATCACGCTCGCCTCGAGCCTCGGGCTTCGCGTCGTCGCCGAGGGGGTCGAGACGCAGGCGCAGGCCGACTGGCTCGCCGAGTCGGGCTGCGCCCTGCTGCAGGGCTGGCTGTTCTCGAAGGCGCTCGACGAGCCGACCTTCGCCGCGCGGCTGGCCGACGCGCGCCGCGCGGGCCGGCCGGCCCGGCCCGCGCCCGGCGTCGACGCGGGCCGCTGACCGAGGGCCGGGCACCGCGGACCGCAGACGCGCTGCGGCCGCATCGCGGTCAGGCGACGCGCTCCGGCCTTCGCCGATCCGGCGGGGGCCGCCCGCAGGGCCGCGCGCCGTCGCGGCCCGCGCCACTGGCTCGTCGCCGGCGCGCCGCGGCTGCTCGACGCCGGCGTCGACGAGCCCGGCGCCGACCGCCTCGACGCGGTGCTGTGCCTGGTACAGGCCGCGTGGGCCTGGACGCGCCGCGAGGCGAACCACGGGCTGCCGCCCCGCGAGGACCGGATCGAAGGCTGGATCGTCGGAGCCTGAGCGGGCCCCGGCGCCGCGCGATCGACCGACACGATGCCGACATCGTCCGAGCGCATGCTGCGGCTGCGGCGATGGTCATCCGCAGTGGAGCAGCGATGAAGCTCGAGGATCCCACCTCGCTCGTCCGGTGGCCTGACGGCGAGCGCTTCCTGGCTTTCTGGACGATCGGTCGCCAGCCGATCTGGATCGAGGTCGCGCCCGACGGCTCGACGCTCGTCAACGGCGAGCGCGTGGAGCCCGTCGACGAGATCGTGCGTGCGCTGCGGCGCCGCCCGGAGCGCGGCTGACCCGATCGCGCGCCGCTCGCTCCGGGCAGCCCGCGGGACGGCCGCGCGAAGCGGCTACGATCGCCGCATGCCCGCGTTTCCCCGCCCCCGTCCGATTCCGCGTCGTCGCCAGCCCGCGGCCGGGTCGTCCGGCACCGACGCGCTCGACGGTCCGGCGCCCGTCGCCCCGCCGTCGGCGCGACCGCCCGTCCCGGCCACCTCACCCGCCCCGACCGACATCGACGGCTGGTTCGCCCGCCGCGGCTGGTCCCCGTTTGCGTTCCAGCGCGAGGTGTGGGACGCGGTCGCCCGCGGCGAGTCGGGCCTGCTGCACGCGACGACCGGCGCCGGCAAGACCTACGCGGTCTGGTTCGCCGCGCTGTCGGCCGCCCTCGCCGAGCGGGCCGCGCCGTCACCGCGCGCCGCGCCGCCGCGCTGGTCGCACGCCGGCACCAAGCTGCTGTGGATCACGCCGATGCGCGCGCTCGCCTCCGACACCGCCCGTGCGCTCGCCGAGCCGCTGCCCGAGCTCGGCCTCGCATGGACGGCTGCGCTGCGCACCGGCGACACCGCGACGGCCGAGCGGGCGCGCCAGGAGCGGCGCCCGCCCGACGCGCTGGTCACCACGCCCGAGAGCCTGTCGCTGATGCTGTCCCGCGCGGACAGCCCCGAGCGGCTCGGCCGCGTCGCGATGGTCGTCGTCGACGAGTGGCACGAGCTGCTCGGCTCCAAGCGCGGCGTGCAGGTGCAGCTCGCGCTCGCGCGGATGCGGCGGCTCAATCCGGCGCTGGTCGTCTGGGGCCTGTCGGCGACGCTCGGCAACCTGCGCCACGCGATGGACGTGCTGCTCGCGCGCGAGGGCGGCCGGCTGGTGCAGGGCGTGCTGCCCAAGGCGCTGGTCGTCGACACGCTGCTGCCCGAGTCCACCGAGCGCTTCCCGTGGGGCGGGCACCTCGGCACGCGGATGCTCGCGCCGGTCGTCGCCGAGATCGAGTCGAGCCGCACCGCGCTGATCTTCACCAACACGCGCTCGCAGGCCGAGCTCTGGTACCAGGCGCTGCTCGAGGCGCGGCCCGACTGGGCGGGGCTGATCGCGCTGCACCACGGCTCGCTCGACCGCGCCGTACGCGAGTGGGTGGAGGCGGGGCTCAAGGAAGGCCGGCTGAAGGCCGTGGTCTGCACGTCGAGCCTCGACCTCGGCGTCGACTTCTCGCCGGTCGAGCGCGTGCTGCAGATCGGCAGCCCGAAGGGCGTGGCGCGCCTGATGCAGCGCGCGGGCCGATCGGGCCACTCGCCGGGTCGCCCGTCGCGCGTGACGCTGGTGCCGACGCACGCGCTCGAGCTCGTCGAAGGCGCGGCCGCGCGCGACGCGGTCGCCGCGCGCGCGATCGAGCCGCGCGACTCGCCGTCGCGCCCGCTCGACGTGCTGGTGCAGCACCTGGTCACGGTCGCGACCGGCACCGGCTTCGAGCCCGAGGCGCTGCTCGCCGAGGTCCGCGGCTGCCACGCGTACCGCGACCTGGGCGACGAGGAGTGGGGCTGGGCGCTCGACTTCGTCGTGCGCGGCGGCCGCTCGCTCGTCGCCTATCCCGAGTACCGCCGCGTCGTGGCCGACGAGCACGGCGTGTTCCGCGTGCCCGACCGCGCGATCGCGCGCCGCCACCGGATGTCGATCGGCACGATCGTCGCCGACGCGACGATGACGGTGAAGTACCAGACCGGCGGCACCATCGGCACCGTCGAGGAGGGCTTCGTGTCGCGCCTGAAGCGAGGCGACTGCTTCCTCTTCGCGGGCCGCCTGCTCGAGCTGGTGCGCATCCACGAGATGACCGCGTACGTGAAGCGCGCGACCGGGCGCCGCGCCGCGGTGCCGCGCTGGAACGGCGGCAAGATGCCGCTGTCCTCCGAGATGGCCGACGCGGTCCTCGCACGGCTCGAGCAGGCCGCGGCCGGCCGCTTCGAGGGCCCGGAGATGCGGATGGCCGAGCCGCTGCTGCGGCTGCAGCGCGCCTGGTCGCGCCTGCCCGACACGCGCACGCTGCTCGCCGAGCGGTTGCGCTCGCGCGAGGGCTGGCACCTGTTCCTCTATCCGTTCGCCGGGCGGCACGTGCACCTCGGCCTCGCGTCGCTGCTCGCCTGGCGGGTGTCGCGGCGCGCGCCGGCCACGTTCTCGGTCGCGGTCAACGACTACGGGCTCGAGCTGCTGTCGTCCGAGCCGGTCGACTGGTCCGGCCTCGGCGACGGCACGCTGCTCACTGAGGGCGAGCTCGCGCACGACGTGCTCGCGAGCCTCAACTCGGGCGAGCTCGCGCTGCGCCGCTTCCGCGAGATCGCGCGGATCTCGGGGCTGGTGTTCCAGGGCTTTCCCGGCGCGCCGAAGTCCTCGCGCCAGCTGCAGGCCTCGTCGGGCCTCTTCTACGAGGTGTTCCGCGAGCACGACGCGGGCAACCTGCTGCTCGGTCAGGCGCAGCGCGAGGTGCTCGAGCAGGAGCTCGAGCTCGGCCGGCTGCGCGCGACGCTGGGCCGCCTGCGGGCGCTCACGCTGGTCGAAGTCGGGCTCGAGCGGCCCGGGCCGTTCGCGTTCCCGCTGCTGATCGAGCGGCTGCGCGAGCAGGTGACGACCGAGAAGCTCGCCGACCGCGTCGCGCGGATGGTGCGCGAGCTCGAGCGCGCGGCCGGGCTCGACGGCTGATCGCGCCGCGGCCCGCGCGCGCCGCGCCGGTCAGCGCACGTCGACGCGCATCAGTCGGCCGTCGGTCGAGTCGGTGACGAAGTACAGCGCGCCGTCCGGCCCCTGCTTGACGTCGCGGATCCGCTCGCCGAGCGAAGTCAGCAGCCGCTGCTCGCCGACGACACGGCCGTCCTGCACGTCGAGGCGCACCAGCATCCTGCCGGCGAGCGCACCGACGAACAGGTCGCCGGTCCACGCGGGCACGCGGCTCGACGTGACGAACGCGATGCCGGCCGGCGCGATCGACGTGGGCACCCAGTAGTGCAGCGGCGGCGCGACGTCGGCGCGCGTCGTGCCCTGGCCGAGCGGCTCGCCGGTCGAGTAGTCGCGGCCGTAGGTGATCTCCGGCCAGCCGTGGTTGGCGGACGCGTCCGGGACGTTGACCTCGTCCCCGCCCTGCGGGCCGTGCTCGACGATCCACAGCCGCCCGCTCGACGGTTCGATCGCGGCGCCCTGGATGTTGCGGTGGCCGTACGACCAGATCTCGGGGAGCGCGCCGGCGCGCCCGACGAAGGGGTTGTCGGCGGGCACGCTGCCGTCCGGGCGGATCCGCACCACCTTGCCGAGGTGGTTGTCGAGCGCCTGCGCGGGCGTGCCCTGGCCGCGCTCGCCGAGGCCGACGAACAGCGTGCCGTCCGGCGCGAACGCGAGGCGCGCGCCGAAGTGCAGGCCGCCGGTGATCGCGGGCTGCTGGCGGAACACCACCTGCACCGACTCGAGCTCGCTCGGGCGCAGCACCGCGCGTGCCACGGCGGTCCGCACGAATCCGCCGCCCGCCGGCTCGGCGAAGGCGAACCAGATCGTCGAGTCGTTCGCGAAGTCCGGCGACAGCTTCACGTCGAGCAGGCCGCCCTGGCCGTTCGTGTCGACCGCGGGCCCGCCGCCGATCGGCGCGGACACAGCGCCGTCGAGCGACACGATGCGCAGCGTGCCGCCCTTCTCGGTGACCAGCGCCCGGCCGTCCGGCAGGAACGCGAGGCCCCAGGGCGAGCGCAGGCCGGTCGCGACCTGGGTGGCGACGACCTTCTCCGCGGCGGGCGCCGCCGAGGAGACCGCGGCGGGCGCGGCCGAGGCGACCGCGGCGGGCGCGGCGGGCGCGGCGGACGTCGCGGCGGTCGTCGCGGCGGTCGTCGTGGGCGTGCCGGATGGCTGGGTGCCGGCGGGATCGCCGCCGGAACCGCCGCAGGAGACAGTGAGGAACGCCGCGCACGACAGCGCGGCGAGGGACGTCGTTCGACGCATCGAGCACCTCCGCAAGGGGAGCCCGCCGGGCGGAGCCGGGGGCGCTGCGTCGATGCTGGCGCGGCCGGCCGGGGCCGCGACCGCCTTTGCGACCGATGGCGCACGAGGGCGGACGGCCGGCCCGACCGGGCGGCGCGCCGTTGCGCACAGGGGTCGGCCGGAGGAGGACGCGCCGGTTCGGACCGGGGCGTGCCGGCCCCGTGCCCCACCGTGCCCGCCTCTCAGCGCGCGGGCGGCCCCAGGCCGATCGGCGCCGGCGCGAGCGCCACGATCCGGCTGAACAGCGCGCGGTAAGGCTGCTCGGGCGGGTGGCCGGTCAGCGGGTCGCGGTTCTGCGCGAACGCCGCATCGATCGTGCGCCAGTCGTCCTCGGACAGCATGCGCTCGGCGAGCGGCAGCACCTCGCGCTCCTCGAGCTCCATGTGGCGCAGGTAGGCGTCGACGTAGACCTCCACCGCTTCGGCGAACGGCGCGCGGTGCGCGGCGCCGAGCTGCTCGTACTCGAGCAGCGCCATCGCGAGGCGCATCACCGATGCCTCGCCGCGCAGGTGCTCGTCGTCGAGCCGGTCGAGCGTGGCCGCGGCCGCCGCGCCGCGGTCGCGCAGCGCGCGGAACAGCAGCCCGCTCTCCTTCGGGTGGTGCAGCTTCTCGGGGAACGCGTGCACGTAGAACACGATCGCGCGCAGCAGCGCGAAGTCGGGCTCCGCGCGACCCGCGGCGACGTCGCGCACCAGCGTGCGCAGCGCGCTCAGCATGCCGGCGAGCGCGCGGTGCTCGTCTCGGATCACGTCGAGGGCGCGGGCGGTCATCGGCATCCTTCGGTCGAGAGACGGGAGCGTCCAGTATCGGGCGCGGTCCGGCAGCGGGACTTGACCTCGGTCAAGCGATCGGAGGGGTCGGTAGAATGCAGGCTCACCGCGACCGGACCCCGCCATGACCGACGATCGCCGGCCCGCCGCGGCCCCCCGAACGACGACGTTCGCATGCCTCGCGCTGTGCGCCGTCGCGGCCTCGGCGCAGCCCGCCGGGTCGGGCGCGGCCGCCTGCGCGGCGATCGCCGACGACCGCGCCCGCCTCGAGTGCTACGACCGCGCGGCCGGTCGCGGCGTCGCGCCCGCCGCGGCGCCCGCCGCGCCCGCCGCGCCGATGGGCGGCTCGACGCCACCCTCGCCGGGCACGATGCCCGGCGCGCCGCTGCCCACCGCCGACGGACCACCGCTGCCGGTGCTCGACGATCGCGCCAAGCTCGCCCGCGACGAGCGCCGCGCGCTCGGCAGCACCCTCGGCGAACGCTGGGAGCTCGACCCCGGGAACAAGCAGGGCCGCTTCCTGCTGCGGCCCTACAAGCCGATGTACGTCCTGCCGATCCGCTGGACCGACTCGCCGAACCAGACGCCGACGAGCCCGAGCGAAGGGCGCAGCGTCGCCGAGGGCCAGGGCCTGCAGGACATCGAGGCGGTCTTCCAGATCAGCCTCAAGTCCAAGGTGTGGGAGACGATCGGCGGCAGCAACGTCGACCTGTGGGTCGCCTACACGCAGCAGTCGTTCTGGCAGGTCTACAACGCCTCGCTCTCCCGGCCGTTCCGCGAGACCAACTACGAGCCCGAGGTGTTCGCGATCTGGGGCTTCGACCAGCCGCTGTTCCTCGGCTGGCGCGCGCGTTTCATGGGGTTGGGGATCAACCACCAGTCGAACGGCCGCGCCGAGCCGCTGTCGCGCAGCTGGAACCGGGTGATCGCGCAGTTCGGCTTCGAGAACGGCGACTGGTCGCTGCAGGCGCGGCCGTGGTGGCGGATCAAGGAGCAGAACGACGACGACAACCCGTTCATCGAGCGCTACGTCGGCCAGGGCGAGCTGATCCTGACGCGCAAGGTCGGCGCCCACATCGCGTCGCTGCAGGTGCGGCATTCGCTGCGCGGCGGCGACGAGTCGCGCGGCAGCGCCCAGCTCGGCTGGTCCTTCCCGGTGTCGAGCTTCCTGAAGGGCTACCTGAAGGTGTTCTCCGGCTACGGCGAGTCGCTGATCGACTACAACCACCGGCAGACGACGATCGGCTTCGGGGTCTCGCTCGCCGACTGGCTGTGAGCGACGCGCGATGGACGCACTGCCCGGCGGCTTCGCGCGCGCGGCGGCCGACGCGGTGCTGCTCGCGCACGCGGCGTTCGTCGCGTGGGTCGTCCTCGGCGGCTTCGCGGTCGTGCGCCGGCCGGTGCTGGCCTGGCTGCACGTTCCGGCCGCGGCGTGGGGTGCGGCGATCTCGTTCGGCGGCTGGACCTGTCCGCTGACGCCGCTCGAGAACGCGCTGCGCCGCGCGGCCGGCGAGGCCGGCCATGCGGGCGGCTTCGTCGAGCACCACCTGCTCGGGCTGCTGTACCCAGACGGGCTGACGCGGGGCGTCCAGGCCGCGCTCGGCCTGGGCGTGGTCGCGGTCAACGCGCTCGCCTACGGCCTCGTGCTGCGCCGGCGCCGCGCGGCGCGGCCGCCCGCGACCGGCTAGCATCGCGGTGAGGGCGCGGCGGTCGCGCCCGACCGACGGGAGCGGGAGACGATGCGCATCGGCGACGGACTGCGTGGCAAGCGGGTGCTGATCACCCAGAGCGAGACCTTCATGGGGCCGGTGCTTGCCGACGCGTTCGCGGCGCACGGCGCGGAGGTCCTCGCCGTGCCTGGGCCGCTCGCCGAGCCCGGCCTCGCCGAGGACGCGGTGGCGCGCGCCGGCCGCGTCGACGTCGTGATCGCGAACCTCGGCGTGCCCGCGCCGTCGACGCGCGCGCACGAGGTCGGCGACGACGAGTTGCGCCACGTGTTCGCGCACCTCGTCGACCCGCTGCCGCGGCTCGCGCGCGCGGCGCTGCCGCAGATGCTCGAGCGGCGCGCCGGCAAGTTCGTCGTGATGGGCAGCGCGACCGCGCTGCGCGGCCAGAAGCGCACCTCGACCTACGCGGCGGCCCGCGGCGCGCAGCTGTCGTGGGTGCGCGCGGTCGGCACCGAGGTCGCGCCGTCGAACGTGCACGTGAACCTGATCGCGCAGAACTTCGTCGAGAACCCGACCTACTACGGGCCCGAGGTGCAGGCACTGCCCGCGTTCCAGGAGCGCCTGAAGCGCGAGGTGCCGCTCGGCCGGCTGGCGCGCCCCGAGGAGGACGCGCTCTTCGCGGTGTTCCTCGCCTCGACCGAGGTCGAATTCTTCGCGGGGCAGGCGATCCCCTTCTCGGGCGGCTGGGCGTGAGCCGGGGTTTCGGCGAGCACGGCTCGCCGCCGGGTCACGGGGTCACGGCATGCTTGCCGGGACCGCGCGCCGCAGGCGTGAGCGCGGGCGGTCGGCTGCGCGCGACCGCGGGACGGACGAGCGACTCCGCCGGGACGAGGTCGGGACGATGTGGCGCTAGAATGTCCTAACAAGAACGATCGGCCTCCTGCCATGACGACGTCCGCGATCCCTCCGATCCCTCCGACCCGACCGGCCGCATCGCGCCCGGCGTCGCTCTTCGTCTCCCACGGCGCGCCCACGCTGCCGCTCGACGACGTGCCCGCGCGCGCGTTCCTGCGCGGGCTGGGCGCCGCGCTGCCGAAGCCGCGCGCGATCGTCGCGATCTCGGCGCACACCGTCGCGCGCGGCGTGCTGGTCGGCTCGGCGCCGCGGATGCACGCGGTGCACGACTTCGGCGGCTTCCCCGACGCGCTCTACCGGCTGCGCTACGACGCGCCGGGCGATCCGGCGCTCGCGACGCGCGTCGCCGCGCGGCTGCGCGAGGCGGGCATCGCGCCGCTCGGCGAGGCGACGATCGACGGGCTCGACCACGGCATCTGGGTGCCGCTGTCGCAGATGTTCCCCGAGGCGGACGTGCCGGTGGTGGTGGTGTCCCTCGACGCGCGGATGGACCCTGCGATGCACGTCGCGATCGGCCGCGCGCTGCGCGGGCTCGACGCCGAGGGCGTGCTGGTGTTCGCGTCCGGCTCGGTCACGCACAACCTGCGCGACGTGGCCGCGGGCGGGCGCGAGATCGCCGCGGCGCCGGCGCCGTACGCCGTCGAGTTCACCGACTGGGTCGGCTCGCGGATCGCCCCCGGCGATACCGAGGGCCTCGCGCACTGGGACGCCGCGCCGCACGCGCGCCGTGCGCATCCGACCGCCGAGCACTTCGTGCCGCTGCTGGTCGCAGCGGGGGCGGGTGGCGCCGGCGAGACGCTGCACGAGAGCTTCACCTTCGGCGTGCTCGGCATGCACGCGTACGGGTTCGAGGCGGCAATGGCCGACTGACCGGCCGGGCCCTCAGCCGTCGAGCCGCTCCCCGTCGAACCAGCGCAGCAGCCCGGTCGCAGGGTGGCAGTTCACGTACTCGAAGCGCTGGTCGCCCTCGGGCAGGATGAACACCTCGTGCCAGGTGCGCAGCTGGTTCGACGCCCCGTAGCGCCGGTAGCGCGAGATCGCCGCGCCGAAGATCGCCGCGTGCGTCGCATGGCCCTCGGCCCAGCGCTCCATGTGCCGCAGCGACAGGAAGTGGCCGAGCGCGTGGTCCTCGGGCACCTCGACGCCGCGCTCGTCGTGGGTGCGCATCATCCGCAGCGATGCGCACCCGCTCGCCACCGGCGCCTCGCGCAGGAACGCCATGCCCTGCTCGAGCGGGCCCGACAGGTGCGCACGGTAGTCGGCGAGCTGCCCGTCGTCCATCCGTCCCCAGGTGTTCGCCGACCGGATCACCGCGAGGTCGTGCGGCGGCACGATCCGCCAGCGCTGCCCGAAGCCGACGCGCTCGCTCCGCGGCGCGAGCACCGCGTCCGGCGAGCCGTCGAGCGGATCGACCGCGGCGAGCGGGATCCGGTCGCGCATCGCGCCGTAGTAGCCGCAGTAGGGCGTCGGGTAGACGTCGACCGCGTCGCTGCGCATCAGCCCCGCCGGGTAGTCGCGCCAGTAGATGCTCTCCTGCCGGTCCCGCGGCACGCGCAGGATCTCCTGCCAGATCCCGGTGCGCGCGCGCACGCGATCGGGCGCGTCCCACCAGCGACGCACCGCCGGGTCGTCGCGCCACGCGAGGTGGCGCGCCTCGTCGACCCAGTACGCCGCGACCACGTGATTGCGCAGCCCCTGCGGATCGGTGAACCGGGCCCGGTCGACGACCGTCGGGCCCGACGCGTGCCCGACGAGCTGCCGGTCGATCCAGTCGGCGAACCCGTCGTGCTCGATCGTCGTGTCGTCGGGGCCCTGCGCGCCGAGGAAGGCGACCCGCAGCTGCGCGCAGTCGTCGGGCAGTCGGAACGACCAGCGCTGGACGGCCGGCTCGAAGCCCGGCTTCTTGCGGACCGCGAAGGTCCGCTGCGGCGGACCCCAGGCCTCGGGCGGCGCGTCGTCGAGGAAACGGCGTGTCATCGGGCGCTCCTGTGCGGTGTCGGGAAACCGTGCGACGCCTCGCGGGGCGGTTCCGCGCGGCCTCGCGCCGGGCTATCGTGCGGGCATCGACCCACGTGGAAGGACACGATGAGCTCGCTGCCGATCGTCAAGGTCGCCGCCGCGCACGCGGCGCCGGTGTTCCTGGATCGACGGGCGACCGCCGAGAAGGCGGTGTCGCTGATCCGCGAGGCGGCCGGGCACGGCGCCGAGCTGGTCGTCTTCCCCGAATCCTACATCCCGGCGTTCCCGGTCTGGGCGGCGCTCTGGGCGCCGATCCTCAACCACGACCTGTTCGAGGCGATGGTCGAGCACAGCGTCGACGTGCCCGGGCCGGAGGTGGTCGCGATCGCGAACGAGGCGCGCCGGCTCGGCGTGTTCGTGTCGATCGGCATCAGCGAGCGCAGCGCGGTGAGCGCCGGCTGCATCTGGAACAGCAACCTGCTGATCGGCGACCGGGGCGAGCTGCTGGTCCACCACCGCAAGCTGATGCCGACGTTCTACGAGAAGCTGGTCTGGGCGCACGGCGACGGCGCGGGGCTGCGCGTCGCCTCGACCCGCCTCGGCCGGATCGGCGCGCTGATCTGCGGCGAGAACACCAACCCGCTCGCGCGCTACGCGCTGATGGCGCAGGGCGAGCACCTGCACATCTCCAGCTGGCCGCCGCTGTGGCCCACCCGGCCGCCCCGCGGCGGCGGGAACTACGACAACGTCGCGGCGAACCGCCTGCGCGTCGGCGCGCACTGCTTCGAGGCCAAGGCCTTCGGCGTGGCCTGCGCGGGGTTCATGGACCGGCGCATGCGCGACTTCCTGGTCGACCGCGACGCGGCGGTCGCGCGGATCGTCGACGAGACGCCGCGCGCGGTGTCGCTGTTCGTCGATCCGACCGGCGCGACGCTCGGCGAGTTCCGACAGGACGATGAGGGCCTCTGCTACGCGGAGCTCGACCTGAACCGCTGCATCGAGCCCAAGCAGTTCCACGACGTCGTCGGCTACTACAACCGGTTCGACGTGTTCGACCTCACGGTCACGCGGGAGCGGCCGCGGCCGGCGACCTGGGTCGACCGGGACCCGGGCACGCCGGTGATGCTGAGCGACGACCCGGCCGCCTGAGCCCGGACGTGCGCGCCGGCCCCGGTCGACCGCAGGGCCGCCCGTCGCGGCGTCCGGCCGCGCTCAGCCGATCACGTTCGCCTCGAGCACGCGCCGCCCCTCGGCGAGCCGCGCGACCGACAGGTCCGACAGGTCGAGCGTGCGCCAGTCGCCGTGCAGCACGCATTCGGCGACGCCGCGGCCCGCGGCCGGCGCCTGCTGCATGCCGTGGCCGGAGAAGCCGGTCGCCACCAGCAGGTTCGGCAGCGCGGGCCAGGCGCCGAGCAGCGCGTTGTGGTCCCACAGGTTCATCTCGTAGTAGCCGGCCCACGCGCGCTCGATGCGCAGCGCCTCGAACGCCGGCACGCGATGCGCGAACGCCGTCCACAGCGCCTCGTCGAACTCGGCCATGTTCGGCTCGAGCGGCAGGTCGTCGGCGTCGGGCTCGGGCGTCGTGCCGCCGATGAACCCGCGGCCCTCGGGGCGGAACCAGAAGCCGCTCGGGTCGATGACCAGCGGGCAGCCGGGCAGCGGCGTCGGACACGAGAACACGAACACCGTGCGGCGCCGCGCGTGCACCGGCAGCGCGAGGCCGACGGTGGCGGCGAGCGGGCGCGACCACGCCCCCGCGGCGAGCACCGCATGGCCGCAGGCGATCCGCGTGCCGTCGGCCAGGCGCAGCGCGGCCGCGCGTCGCGCGTCGCCGTCGCCACTGGTCTCGATCGACGCGACCTCGCCGCGCACCAGCCGCGCCCCCTGCGCACGCGCCCGGCGCAGCATCGCCGAATGCAGTGCGGGGCCGTCGAACCAGCCCTCGACGCCGGCGCCGAGCGCACCGAGCGCGAGGTCGCCGGTCGCGAGCCACGGGAAGCGCGCGGCGAGCGCATCGGGCGCGAGCAGCTCGATCGGCGCGCCGTGCGCACGCTGCACCGCGTTCTGCGCGCGCAGCCCGTCGGCCTGCGCCGCGTCGGCGAGGTAGAGGTAGCCGGGATCGACCAGGCCGATCGCGGGGCGGTCGCCGTCGACTTCGAGGGCTTCGCCCGCCTCGCGCAGGAACGCGAGCCCGAACTGCGACATCCGGATGTTGACCGGGCTGGAGAACTGCTGGCGGATCGAGCTCGCCGAGCGCTGCGACGACGCCTGCGCGAAGCCCGGGTCGCGCTCGACCAGCGCGACCGAGAGGCTCGGGTCCATCCGCGTCAGCCAGTAGGCGACCGACGCCCCGGCGATGCCGGCGCCGATGATCGCGACGTCGACCGAGGCGGGGGTGTCGCGCGCGTCGCGCCTGTCGTGCGGCATGCGCTCCGTCGCGCCGTCCGCGCGGCGCCGAGCCGTGCTGCCGCTGCTCACGTCCGCCCTCCTGCCGCGGCCCGCTCGGCGAGCGCCGCGTCGTAGACCAGTCGCGCCGACACCGCGTCCTCGACCGCCTGCCCGAGCGCCTTGAACACCACCGTCGTGCCCGGCGGCGGCGCCGCCGCCGTGCCCGCGAGGATCTCGCCGATCTCGGCCGCGACGGTCGCGTCCGACCGCATCACGTCGCCGGCCTCGTGCTCGGCCGAGTGGCGGCTGTCGGCGATCACGACGTGGCGCATCGCGTCGTCGTCGAGCTCGCGCCAGCTCGGGCGCGGCGCGCCGACCGCCGCGACGAAGGCGCCGGGCTTCAGCCACGCGCCCTTCAGCACCGGCTCGGTCGCGTTGGTCACCGTGCAGACGATGTCCGCGCCGCGCACCGCCCCCTCCGCGGTCGCGCAGGCGACGCCGCCGACCTCGGCCGCGCAGCGCGCGACGTTGGCCGGGTCGCGGCTCCAGATCCGGAGCTCGGTCACCGGCCGGATCGCGCGCATCGCGAGCGCGTGAGTGCGCGCGAGCGCGCCGCTGCCGAGCATCGCGACCACCTTCGGCCCCGGCGGCACGATCGCGTCGGCCGCGACCGCCGACACCGCCGCGGTGCGCAGCTCGGTGATCCATGTGCCGTCCATCGTCGCGAGCGTGCGGCCGGTGACCGGGTCCATCAGCACGATCGTCGCGAGCAGCGTCGGCAGCCCGCGCGCCGCGTTGCCGGGGATCAGCGTGATCAGCTTGGTCGCGAGCGCGTCGGCGGTCACCGCGGGCTTGAGGAACAGGAAGCCGGCGTCGCCGGGCAGGTCGACGACCGAGCGCAGCGGCTGCACGACGCGGCCGGCCGACAGGTCGACCAGCGCGCGCCGCATCGCGGGCAGCAGCGTCTCGAGGGGCAGCAGGCGGCGGACGTCGGCGTCGTCGAAGTGCAGGGCGGTCACGGCGGGTTCCGGATCGGTGGCGCGCCGCGCAGCCTAGCGCAAATCCGCCGCACCGAGGCCGTCACACCGCGACCGCTAGAATCCGTCGATGACCTCCGCGATCCTCGACGACGAGCGGCTCGGCGGCGTCGACGTCGAGCTGGCCGGCGAGCCCGCGCGTCTGCTCGCGCGCCGCGCGCTGTGGTGGCCGGCCGAGGCGACGCTGTTCGTCGCCGACGTGCACCTCGGCAAGGCCGAGACCTTCCGCGCGCTCGGCGTGCCGGTGCCCGCGGGCCCGACCGCCGCCACGCTGCGCCGGCTCGGCGCGCTCGTCGACGACTGCCGCGCGCGCAGGCTCGTCGTGCTCGGCGACCTGCTGCACGCGCGGCCCGCGCAGGCGCCGGCCACGATCGACGCGCTGCGCGCGTGGCGCCGCGAGCGCGCGGCGCTGCACTGCGTGCTGGTGCGCGGCAACCACGACGACCGCGCCGGCGATCCGCCGGCGGACCTCGGCATCGAGGGGGTGGACGCGCCGTCGCGGCTCGGTCCGTTCGCGCTGTGCCACGAGCCGGCGGGCGACCAGGTCGACGACGGCGGCGGCTACCGCCTCGCCGGCCACGTGCACCCGGCCGTGCGGCTGCACGGCCGCGCCGGCGATTCGGCGCGGCTGCCGTGCTTCGCGCTCGGCGCGCGCGAGGCGGTGCTGCCCGCGTTCGGCGACTTCACCGGAGGCTGGACGCTGTCGCGCGCCGACGCGCCGCGGCTCTACGCGATCGCGGGCGAGCGGGTGTTCGCGGTGCCGCGCGCGCTCCCGGGCCGCTGACGCCCGGGGCTCAGTACCCGGGCTTCGGCCCGGAGGCCTTCTCGCCCCGGATCGCGTCGCACCAGGCCTGCGCCGCGCCGCGCAGCAGCATCGCGTCGTTGCCGGGCACGACCATGTCGAAGCCCGCGGCGCGCATGTCGGCGCCCATCTCGGGCGACATGCAGAAGATGCCGGACAGCTTGCCGTGCGCCTTCGCGGCGGCGTGGATCCTGGCGATGGCGCCGCGCAGCGGCTCCTCGAGCCACTTCGGGGAGGGCGGCACGCCGAGCGCGAGCGACAGGTCGGTCGGGCCGATGAAGAGGCCGTCCAGTCCCTCGACCGCGGCGATCGCATCGAGGTTGGCGAGCCCCTGCGGCGTCTCGATCATCGCGAACGCGAGCAGCTCGTCGTCGGCGTGCGCCGCGTAGTCGCTGCCGCCGTACAGCAGGCCGCGCGCGGGGCCGAACGAACGGCGGCCACGCGGCGGGTAGCGGACCGCATCCACCACGCGCCGCGCATCCTCGGCGGTGTCGATCATCGGCACGATGACGCCGTAGGCGCCGGCGTCGAGCAGCTTGTTGATCTCGGCGAAGTCGTTGCCGCTCGGTCGCGCGATCGGCATCGCCGGGGTCGCCGACAGCGCGGTCAGCATCTCGACCGCGCGATCGAGGTGGATCGGCCCGTGCTGCAGGTCGACGCAGACCGCGTCGACGCCGCCGTGTCCGAGCACCTCGGCCGCGTAGCCGCTGCCCAGGCTCGCCCAGCCGACCACTGCGGTCCGCCCGGCCTTCATCGTCGCCTTCAACGCGTTCGTGCGCATCGTGTCCTCCCGTGTGCGGCGATGATACCGGCCGGTCCGCGCGCCGGACCGCGGGCGGCGCCGGTCCGTGGAACCGCGGCATACTGGCGCCCGACGACAGGAGGGGGACGATGACGAAAGCCACTGAACGCGAGCGCGTGCTCGTCGCGGGCGGCGGCATCGGCGGGCTCGCCGCGGCGCTCGCGCTCGTGCGGATCGGCCGACCGGCGACGGTGCTCGAGCAGGCCGAGGCGATCGGCGAGATCGGCGCGGGCATCCAGCTCGGGCCGAACGCGTTCACCGCGTTCGACGCGCTCGGCGTCGGCGAGCTCGCGCGCTCGCGCGCGGTCTACGTCGAGCGGATGGCGATGATGGACGCGGTCGACGGCGGCACCGTCGCGTCGCTGCCGGTCGGCGACGCGTTCCGCGCGCGCTTCGGCAACCCGTACGCGGTGATCCACCGCGCCGATGCGCACGGCGCGCTGCTCGACGGGGTGCGCGCGCAGCCGGGCATCGAGCTGGTCACGTCGGTGCGTGTCGAGCGCGTCGAGCAGGACGACGACGGTGTCGTCGCGATCGACCAGCACGGCCGGCGCCATCGCGGCGCGGCGCTGGTCGCCTGCGACGGCGTGCGCTCGGCGGTGCGCGCGCAGTACGTGGGCGACCCGGTCCGCGTGTCGGGCCACGTCGTCTACCGCGCTGTCGTCGATGCCCCCGACTTCCCCGCCGACCTGCGCTGGAACGCGCCGGTGGTCTGGTCCGGTCCCGACTGCCACCTGGTCCACTACCCGCTGCGCGGCGGCGAGCAATACAACGTCGTCGTCACCTTCCACAGCCGCGAGCGGGAGGAATGGTCGGTGCGCGAGGGCAGCCGCGACGAGGTGCAGTCGTACTTCGAGGGCATCCTGCCGCAGCCGCGCCAGCTGATCGACCTGCCGAAGTCCTGGAAGCGCTGGGCGACCGCCGACCGCGAGCCGATCGGGCGCTGGTCGTTCGGCCGCGCGACGCTGCTCGGCGACGCCGCGCACCCGATGCTGCAGTACATCGCACAGGGCGCGTGCATGGCGCTGGAGGACGCGGTGACGCTCGGCGAGGCGATGCGCGCGCACCCCGACGACCTGCCGGGCGCGTTCGCGCGCTACGAGCGCTCGCGGGTCGCGCGGACCGCGCGCGTGGTGCTGTCGGCGCGCGAGATGGGCCGGCTCTACCACGCGAAGGGCGTCGAGCGCCTGGTGCGCAACGACCTCTGGCGGGGCCGCGCGCCCGAGCGCTTCTACGATGCGCTCGAGTGGCTGTACGGCTGGCGCGCCGAGCGCTGCCTCGCCGACTGAAGCGCCGCGCGGCGGGCCTGCATCGGCGGGGATGGTCGCGTGCGGCCCCGGGGAATGGCGAGCCGGCGGTTCCGGAAGGCGGCACAATCGGGCCGTTCACGCTCTCCCGTACCCATGTCCTCGCTGTTCGAGAACTTCCGCCCGCTGCCCGACCGGCCTCGCGCGCTCGCCCACTACCGCCGCGTCGCCGCGGGCTACGACGCCACCTGCTCGCGGATCGAGTCGATCCGTGCCGAGGCGATCGCGTCGCTCGCGCTCGCGCCCGGCGAGCGCGTGCTCGACGTCGCCTGCGGGACCGGCGCGACGTTGCCGCCGCTCGCGCGCGCGGTCGCGCCGCACGGCGAAGCGGTCGGCGTCGAGCTGTGCCCGGAGATGGCCGAGCAGGCTCGGCGGCGCGCGGACGTCGCGGGGCCGCACGCGCGCGTCGTCGCGCGCGCGGTCGAAGACCTGCCGGACGACGGCCGGCGCTTCGACGCGCTGCTGATGTGCTGGACACACGACGTGCTGCAGTCGCCCCCCGCGCTCGAGCGGCTGGTCGCGCTCGCGCGGCCCGACGCGCGGATCGCGATCGCCGGCATGATCGCGCTGCCGTGGGCCTGGGGCTGGCCGGTCAACGCGGTCACGCTCTGGCGCTCGCGCCACTACACGACCACCTGGGCGAACCTCGACCGGCCGTTCCGCGGGCTCGAGGCGCGCGG
The DNA here is from genome assembly GCA_044371545.1 of Burkholderiaceae bacterium. Taxonomy (GTDB): domain Bacteria; phylum Pseudomonadota; class Gammaproteobacteria; order Burkholderiales; family Burkholderiaceae_E; genus UBA4615. Next base: position 15,836 of record JBILTM010000016.1, on the reverse strand, counting down.
CGCGACGGTGCGCGTGGTGCGGTGCGCGCTGTGGGGGAGCGCCTACCTCGCGGTCGGACGGATGCCCGGGGCGCCGGCCGGCGCCTCGCCGCGCGGGCCCGACGCCGGCGCGTGAGCGGGGCCGCGTGAGCGACGCCTCGTGAGCCGCGACGCGGCCGGCGCACCGGACGCGGCTGCCCCGCCGCGCGCGTCCACCCGCGCGATCGTGCTCGGCCTGCTCGCGCTCGCGGCGCTCAACGTCGCGCTGTCGCACGAGATCCTGTGGCCGACGCCGTTGCCGGTCCCCGACCACCGGATCGCGCCCGAGCTCGTCTGGGCCTGGTGCGGCCTGCTCGCCTGGATCGCGTGGCGCGGCCGCGCCGGCGAGCGCGTGGTCGGGGTGTTCGCGGCCGTGCTCGCGGCGTTCGCGGTGATGCGCTACGTCGACGTCGTCGCGCTCGGGCTGTTCGGCCGGCGCGTGCACCTGTACTGGGACGGGCTGCAGATCCCGCGCTTCCTGTCGGTCGCCGCGCAGGGCGCCGCCGGCGAGCGCGCGGCCGCGCTCGCCGCCGTCGCCGCCGTCGCCGCGCTCGCCTGGGCGCTGTACCGCGGCGTGCGCGCGGCGGTGCGGCGCGTCGCGCGCGACCTCGCGCCCGCGGCGCTGCGCTCGCGTGCGGCGCTCGCCGCGACCGGCTGCGCGGTCGCGCTGGTCGTGGCCAACCACGCCGGCGTGAAGGCCACCTGGCCGGTGGTGTCGCGGCCGGTGACGCCGACCTGGGCGAACCAGTTCGTGCTGCTCGCGAACGCGCTGGTGCCGGGCGCGGCCGACCGCACGCTGCCGCCGTCGCCGCCGCTGCGCGCCGCGCTCGCGAACCTCGCGCCGATCGACCTCACGATCATGATGCTCGAGTCGTACGGCGCGGTCGCGTTCGACGACGCCGCGATGCACCGCGAGCTCGCGCCCGGCCGCGACGCGCTCGCGCGCGGCATCGCGGCCTCGGGCCGCGGGGTGGTGTCGGCGTTCTTCACGTCGCCGACCTTCGGCGGCGCGTCCGACCTCGCGCACCTGACGCTGCTCGCGGGCATCGACCTGACGGACCCGATGCGTCACGACCTGCTGATCACCACCGACCGGCCGACGCTCGCGCGCGTGCTGAGCGAGCGCGGCTGGCGCAGCTACGGCGTCTATCCGGCGCTCTCGTGGGCGTGGCCCGAGAGCGCGTTCTACGGCTACGACACGCTGATCGACGGCCCCGCGCTGGGCTGGCGCGGCCCGAAGCTCGGCTACTGGCGGATCCCCGACCAGTTCTCGATCGCGCGCTTCGAGCAGATGCACCCGCTCGCGGCCGACGACCCGCCCCGGTTCCTGTTCTTCGCGACCATCACCAGCCACGTGCCCTTCGGCCCGGTGCCGCCGCTGCAGCCCGACCGCGAGCGGCTGCTGTCCGAGACGCCGTACGACGCCGCCGACGCCGAGCGCGCGCTCGCCGCGGGCGTCGACTGGCTGCGGCTGCGCGAGGGCTACGTCGGCACGATCCGCTACACCTACGACTGGCTCGCCGGCTGGGTCGAGCGAGCGCGCGTGCGGCCCGAGACGGTGGTGATCGTCGGCGACCACCAGCCGACCGCCGCGGTGACCGGCGAGGGCGCGCGCTGGGACGTGCCGGTGCACGTCGTCAGCGACGACGCGGCGCTGCTCGCGCGACTGGAGGCGCGCGGCTTCGTGCGCGGACTCGAGCCGGCGCGCGCGTCGCTCGGCGGGCTGCAGGGGCTGACGACGACGCTGCTCGAGACCCTGCCCGGGCCGGCGACGAGCGCGTCTCGCGATGCCGCCGCGCCCGCCGTGCGCTGAGGCGGCGCGGCGCGCGGCCGCGTGCCCGGCGCGGCGCGCGGTCCCGCGTTCAGCGCGGGGCGTCGCCCCGCATCCGCGCGACCGTCGCGTCGATCAGCGCCCGCGCGATCGACAGCCGCGGCGGCATCTGCGGCAGGCCGTCGAGCGGGAACCACTGCGCGTCGGCGAGCTCGGCGGGGTCGGGGCGCAGCTCGCCGCCGGCGTACTCGGCGGTGAACGCGATCATCAGCGAGTTCGGGAACGGCCAGCTCTGGCTGCCGAAGTAGCGCAGGTCGCGGACCTCGACGTTGGTCTCCTCGCGCACCTCCCGGGCGACGCACTCCTCGAGCGTCTCGCCCGCCTCGAGGAAGCCGGCGAGCGCGCTGTAGCGGCCCGGCGGGAAGTTGACGCCGCGGCCGAGCAGCAGCTCGTCGCCGCGGGTGACCAGCACCATCATCGCCGGCGAGATCCGCGGATAGACCGTCAGGCCGCAGGACGGGCAGCGCTTCGCGCGCTCGCCCGCCGCCTGCTCGGTCGGCGTGCCGCAGGCGCCGCAGAAGCGGTGCGTGCGGTCCCACTCGAGCATCTGCACCGCACGCATCGCGATCGCGAGCGTCTCGTCGTCGAGCGCGCCGAACCAGTTGCGCAACCCCGCGGCGCGCCAGCCGTCCGGCATGCGGTCGGCCGGGTGGTCGTCGGGCAGCGCGACCGCGACGTGGTCGACGCCGAGGTGGCGGCCGACCGGCTGGATGCGACCAGGCTGGAAGCCGATCGCGCGCAGCGTGCGCCAGCGCAGCGGACCGGGCTCGTCGAGCGGCTGGACCAGCGCGTCCCGGACGAACAGGTGCACGACGGCGTCGTCGTGGAGCTCGACGTCGAGCGCGGGGCTGAAGGTGTCGGGGGTGCGGATCATCGGGGGCGGGGGGTCGGGAGCGGGGCGTGCGCGGCCGGGGGGCGCGCGGTCCGGGGATTGTCCCACGCGCGACCGGCGGCGGTCCCGTCGCGTGCCGGCGCGGGGTCCGCGCGCCCTCGTGGCCGCCGGCGAGGGTCCCGCACGGGCCGTCCGTCGCCGCGACCGGGGGCGACGACGCCGCGGCGGCCGATACTCGTCGCCTCCTGCAGCCGACCCGGCCGACCGCGTGCATCCTTGCACAGTCGGGCACGATCGACCCGCCCCTCCCGCTTCCAGCCTGCCGCCCGATGCACCGACCCGCCCGTCTCCGTCCGCTGACCGCCGTCGCGCTGGCGCTCGCGCTCGCCGGGCTCGCCGCCTGCGGCGGCGGCTCGTCGTCCGGCGACGGGGGCACGCCCGGAACGCCCGGCCCGTCCGGCACCCCGGCCACGCCGGTGCCGGTCGGCACGTCCGCGACCGGCACGCCGCCGGTCGGCACGACCCTCTCCGCAGGCGCCGGCTGCACGCTGAGCTACACGCTGACGGCCTCGCCGCTGATCTCCGGCGCCGCCGACCCGCTGCTCGCGCAGCAGTGGCACCTGCGGAACACTGGCCAGTCGGGCGGCACGCCCGGCGAGGACCTGCGCGCGCTCGATGCCTGGGCGAGCGGGCAGGGCGCGGGCGTGCGCGTCGCGGTCGTCGACGATGCGATCGAGGTCGTGCACCCCGACCTGCAGCCCAACCTGGTCGACGGCGCGAGCCGCAGCTACCGCGCCGGCAACCCGTTCACGAGCTGGCCGGTGCCGTGCACGAACGACGACGAGCACGGCACCGCGGTGGCCGGCCTGGTGCTCGCGCGCGACGGCAACGGGGCCGGCGGTGCCGGCGTCGCGCCGCGCGCGTCGCTGGTCGCGTTCGACGCGCTCGCGAGCAGCCTCGACGTCGACGTCGCCGACGCGCTGAGCCGCGACGCCGACCTCAACGCGATCTACCAGAACAGCTGGGGCTCGCCCGACAACGGCGCGCTGCATCCGGCCGAGCCGGTGTTCGAGCAGGCGATCGAGCGCGGCGTCGACACCGGCCGCTCGGGTCGCGGCTCGGTGTACGTGTTCGCCGGCGGGAACGGCGGCTGCTACGGGCGCAGCGGCCCGGCCACCTGCCTCGTCGACGACTCGAACTACGACGGCTACGTGAACCACCGCGGCGTGATCGCGGTCTGCGCGGTCGACGACCGCGGCCAGCGCCCGGGCTACGGCGAGCCGGGCGCGAACCTGACCGTCTGCGCGCCGTCGTCGGGCGCGAGCTCGGCGGTCACCACGACCACGCTGCGGGGGGCGTACCGCAACGACTTCACCGGCACCTCCGCGTCGACGCCGATGGTCTCGGGCGTGGTCGCGCTGATGCTCGCCGCGAACCCGAACCTCAGCTGGCGCGACGTGCGGCTGATCCTCGCGAGCACGGCCCGCAAGGTCCAGCCCACCGACACGGACTGGACGCAACGTCCTGGCGGCGGCCTCGGGCACCATCACCAGTACGGCTTCGGTGTGGCCGATGCAGCGGCCGCGGTCGCCGCGGCGCGGACTTGGGGCTCGGTCGGCGGCTCGTCGTCGATGGTCCGCTGCGGTCCGTTCACGGCGACGCCCAACGCCGCGCTGCCCGACCGCTCGGGCGCGACCGTGACGCCGGTGTCGAGCGCGATCACGGTCACCGGCTGCGGCATCACGCGCATCGAGTTCGTCGAGATCCGCCTGACCGCGCCGCACGCGTACGCCGGCGACCTGCGGGTACGTCTGACCAGCCCGAGCGGCACGACCAGCCGGCTCGCGGAGGCGCGCGCCTGCGCCGGCGGCTGCGGCAGCTACGCGAACTGGCGCTTCGGCTCGATGCGCCACCTCGACGAGCCGGCGAGCGGCGCGTGGTCCCTGCAGGTTGCCGACGACGCGCCGCTCGACATCGGCACCTTCCAGAGCTGGAGCCTGGTGATCCATGGCCGCTGACCCGACCCCGAAGGCCGCCGTGCTCGCGGTGCTGATCGTCGCCGCGCTCGCGGCCTCGCCCGTCGCGTCCGCCCCGCAGGCCGCGGCGCCGTCGCCGGACGCACCGGTGCTCGTGAAGCCGGGCGTCGCCTCGAAGCGGATCGCGCCGACGCACGCGTGGCACGACGGCGCCGCGACGCGCGCGCTGACGGTCGAGCCCGGCCTGCGCGCCGACTTCTCGGGCGGCGTCGTGGGCCGTCCGGTCGTGCTGAGGAGCGCGAGCGCTCCGCTGAAGGACGTGTCCCCGGCGCTGCAGTCGCCGGTGCTGCGCGACGAGTCGGGCCGTGCCCGCGCGCTGCCCGGCGGCGTCGTCGTCACCTTCGCCGACGCGACCGACGAGGCGGCCGCCCGCGCGCTGCTCGCCGCGCACGGCGCGCCCGCCGCGCGGCCGCTGTCGCCGCGCGCGTGGTTGGTCGAGTCGCCGGCCGGCCTCGCGTCGCTCGAGCTCGCGAACCGCCTCGCCGCGACCGGCGCGTTCGCCGGCGCGCAACCCAACTGGTGGGTCGAGCGCGCGCTGAAGTAACCTCCGGGGCGTGCATCCCGCCCCGACACGCCCGACGCCCCCGCCCCGCGACACCCACCTGCTGCTCGACTTCGGATCGGTCGTCGGCCTGAGTCTGTTCGAGGACCTCGGCGCGATCGAGCGCGCGTTCGCGCTGCCCGCGGGCACGCTCGACTGGAGCGGCCCGCTCGAAGGCCGCGACGATCCGCTGTGGCGCGCGATGCAGGCCGGCGAGCTCACCGAGCGCGACTACTGGCACCGGCGCGCCGAGGAGCTCGGTGCGCGCGTCGGCCGCCCGCTCGACGTCGTCGGCATGATCCGCGCCGCGCGCGAGCACGACCCGGACGGCTGCGTGCGCCCCGAGGCGCGTGCGCTGATCGACGCGGCCCGCGCGGCCGGCCGCCGCGTCGGCCTGCTGACCAACGAGCTGGTGCTGTTCTACGGCGAGGCGCTCGCGCGCCGGCTGCGCGTGCTCGATGCGTTCGACACGATCGTCGACGGCACCTGGACCCGCATCCTGAAGCCCGACCCGCGCGCCTACCGGATGGCCTGCGTCGCGCTCGACGCCGCGCCCGCCGACGTGGTGTTCGTCGACGACCAGCGCCGCAACGTCGACGGCGCGCTCGCCTGCGGGCTGCAGGCGATCCACCTCGACGTGAACCGGCCGCGCGACGCGTTCGACGAGGCCGCGCGCCGCCTCGGCCTGCCGCCCCTCGACCTGCCGCCCGTCCGCACGGAGCCGCGATGACCGACGCCGACTTCCTCGACGCGCACAACGCGCGCCACGTGTGGCACCCGATGGCGCACCCGCGCGAGATGGAGCAGGCGCCGCCGCGGATCATCGCGCGTGCCGAAGGCGTGCACGTCGTCGACCACCGCGGCCACCGCGCGATCGACGCGGTGGGCGGCCTGTGGAACGTCAACCTCGGCTACTCGAGCGAGCCGGTCAAGCGCGCGATCGCCGCGCAGCTCGACGTGCTGCCCTACGCGTCGGCGTTCCGCGGCACGAGCAACGCGCCGCTGATCGAGCTGTCCGAGCAGCTGACCCGCTGGCTCGAGCCGGAGGGCATGCGCCGCTTCGCGTTCACCGCCGGCGGCTCCGACTCGGTCGAGGTCGCGCTGCGCCTGTCGCGCCAGTACTGGAAGCTCGTCGGCCAGAAGGACCGCACCAAGTTCCTCGCGTTCCGCAAGGGCTACCACGGCACGCATTTCGGCGCCGCGTCGGTCAACGGCAACGACCGCTTCCGCCGGCCCTACGAGCCGCTGCTGCCCGGGTGCTTCCACGTGCCGTTCCCGTGGACCTACCGCAACGCGTTCGGCGAGGACGACCCGCAGCGGCTCGCGCGGATCTGCGTCGGCCTGCTCGAGGAGGAGATCCGCTTCCAGGGGCCCGACACGATCGCGGCCTTCATCTTCGAGCCGGTGCTCGGCGCCGGCGGCGTGTTCGTGCCGCCCGAGGGCTTCGTGCGCGACGTCGTCGACACCTGCAGGAAACACGGTATCCTGGTGATTGCAGACGAAGTGATCACTGGCTTCGGGCGCACCGGGTCGTGGTTCGGCTCGCGGCTCTGGGGCGTGCAGCCCGACCTGATGTGCTTCGCGAAGGCGATCACCTCGGCCTACTTCCCGTTCGGCGCGGTCGGCATCGGCGAGCGCGTCGAGCGCGCGTTCATGCAGGCCGACGGCGCCGGCGGCATCTACTCGGGCTACACCTACTCGGGCCATCCGGTCGGCTGCGCGGCCGCGCTCGCCGCGCTCGCCGAGACCCGCCGGCTCGACCTCGCGCCGCGCGCCGCGCGGACGGGCGCGGTGCTGAAGGCCGGGCTCGAGGCGCTCGCCGCGCGCTGTCCCGAGATCGGCGAGGTGCGCGGCATCGGGCTGATGCTCGCGATGGAGTGCGTCGCCGATCGCGCGACGAAGGCGCCGGCCGACGCGGGCTTCATGGCCCGGCTGCTCGACGGCGCGTGGGAGGCCGGCGCACTGATCCGCACCTCGGGCAACGTCGCGATCCTCTCTCCGCCGCTGATCCTCGAGGAGGCGGACGTGCCGCGGATCGTCGAGGCGCTCGAGGCGGGCTTCGCGAGGGCGCGGGCGGGTTGAGCTTGTTCGGCGAGGCGCTGGCCGGAGGGCGGTGTGCACCTGGGAATAACGGGCGTTATTGCGGCTCGGCATCTCGAATAGGCCTCGAGATGCAGTGGCAGTAGCAACGTGTGTCGACTCGCGCGATCCTGGGGTGCCGGGGAGCAGTCGATGTGTAGCTTGATCGGCTACGATCGTCGCTCTGGCGACTACACAGACATGCTTGGTACGACCGCAGCAGAGCCCTTGTGCGGCGTATCTTCAGAAGCTACGATTGTAGCCATGAAAGCTACATATAGGGCCGACTCCGCGGGGACGCTGCTGTTCCCCGTCCAGTACCGTCGCAAGGCGCTCGCCCTCATGCTGTTGAGTCCCGGACGGGCGTTCCATGTCCGGGAGGTCGCACGCCTGTCGGCGACGCAGCCGGGCACGATGGTCAAGGAACTGGATCGACTGTGCGCTGCCGGGCTCCTCGAGAAGCGACGTGTCGGCAACCAAGTGAGGTTCAGCGCCAACACGTTCCATCCCGTCTATGCCGAGCTGTCGTCCTTGCTTCGCAAGACGGTGGGCTTGGCCGACGTCCTGGCCGATGCACTTGAGCCGCTAGCGGGAAGGATCGATGCCGCATTCGTGTTCGGCTCGATGGCAAGCGGCGGCGAGCATGCCGACAGCGACGTCGATCTCCTGGTCATTGGCGAGGCGTCTTACTCCGAAGTGTCCGACGCATTGGTCGCCGCGCAGACGACCCTGAATCGAGAAGTCAACGCAAAGGTGTTCGCGGCGACCGAGTGGCGGGAACGGGTCGAAAGCGGCGCGCCGTTCTTCAAGGATGTGCTGGCGAAGCCGAAGATCTTCGTGATCGGAAGCGAGGGAGCGCTCGATGTCACTGGATAGGCTCCTCGTGGACGGGGCTCTCTCGAGGGTGCCGGACTCGCCTGAACTCGCGGTGCGCATGCTCCATGAAGCACGCCGACGCCTTGCTCGGGCGAATCCAGGCCGCTCTGATCGATCGCGGATGGCTGGACAGCGAGCGGTCTGCGTGATGCCCTGAGGGCGGTGCATAGGATGCCGGTTCAGTCACAGACGCCGGCGACGATCCGGCCTTCGTTCACCCACCGGTCGAACACCCCCAGCACCGCCTCGCAGAACGCCGGATCGTTGACGTGCGCGTCGACCTCGACGCGCTCGACCGGCGGGCGCACAGCGTCGCGCGCCGCCTCGACGAAGGCCGCGATGCCGGCCGCATCGCGCAGCGGCTCGCCCTCGCGGTCCCACTGCTGCACGCCCCGCAGCGGCAGCACGAACGCGGTCGGTCCCGCGGCCGCCCCGAGCCGCTCGCCGATCGCATGCGCGACGCGGCGACGCTCGTCGGCGGTCGCGGTCACCGAGCCGATCAGCCGGTTGTGCGCGTGGTACGGCCGCCCCGCGTACGCCTCGGGCAGCGGCCGCCACGACGGCAGGTCGATCATGTCGATCGCGCCGGGCGCGACGATCTGCGGCACGCCGCGGCGGCCGGCCGCGGTCAGCCGCGCGTCGCCCGCGCTGACCACCGAGCCGGCGAGCGCGTTGCCGAGCTCCTGCAGGCACAGGTCGAGCACCGCGGCGAAGCGGCCCTCGGCCGCGAGCGCCTCCATCGCGCGCCCGCCCATGCCGGTGCAGTGGAACACCGCCACCTCGTAGCCGCGCGCCTCGAGCGCGGGCTTCAACGTGCGCACGTACGACAGGCACGAGGTGCCGAGCGAGCTGATCGCGACGCTCGGCCGATCGCCCGCCGGCCGCTCGACCGCGAGGCACGCACCGACGACCGCGCCCGCCGCCTGGCTCAGCGCCGCACGGCAGGTGGCGTTCAGCCCGTAGAGGCCGCCCGGCCAGCCGATCATCGTGAGGTCCGGCGCGATCCGTTCGGGCGGCAGCAGGTGCGAGAACGACACCGTCGAGACGACGACCTTCGGCACGCCGAGCGGCAGGGCCGCGCAGACGTCGAGCGCGAGGTCGGTGCCCATCGTGCCGCCGAGCGCGAGCACGCCGTCGAGCCGGCCCGCCGCGTGCTCGCGACGGACGATCGCCACGGCCCCCTCGGCCATCCGGGCCATCGCGGCGTTCTCGTCGCCGAGCGCGGCGATCGCCTCGAGCGTCGTGCCCGCGGCGGCCGCGACCTCGGCGTTGCGCACGTCGGGCGGGAACGGCGGCGTGCCGAGCACGCCGACGTCCATCGTCGAGGCGACGCCACCGGCAGCCGCGACGCGTTCGCTCAGGTAGCGCAGCTCGTCGGCCTTGGTGTCGGCGGTGCCGACGACGAGGATACGAGGAGGACGGGGCATGGCGATCCGCCGCGGGGTCGGGGTGCGGCGGATTCTGGTGGGCGGGCGCCGCGGCCGTCAACGCGACGGCGGCGCGGCCCGGGCCGCGAGGTGCGGTGCGCGGCCCCCGACGGCCGCGCGGGGCTCAGTGCGCGCGGCGGCCGTCGGCCAGCCCGGCGATGCAGAGGTTGCGGCGCAGGTAGGTGGGCTGCTCGAGCTCGCGGACGCGCTCGCGCGACAGCACCGAGGCGGCGCCCGGCGCGCTGACGGCGGTGCCGCGGCCGCGGCGGCCCCCGAAGGCGGTGCACCATTCGATTCGCTTGATCATCGTCGACTCCGTGTTGCCTGTCGTGGACGCGTGCCGTGCCGAGGCACGACGGGCAGCAAACTGTACGCGTGTACAGCACTGTGTGCAAGTCCAGTGCTGCGCGGGCGCCACGCGTCGCCGCGCTGGTATCGTCGGTGCGACCGACACGAGGGGGAGGACGGCATGGACTTCACGACGCTGCTCGAGCGCTTCGAACGCGCGGCCCGCGAGCACGACACCGCGGCGCTCGTCGCGCTGTTCGCGCCCGACGGCCGCTACCACGACGGCTTCTTCGGCGAGCACGCCGGCCGCGACGCGCTCGCGGCGATGTTCGAGCGCTTCCACGTCGGCGGCGAGGCGTTCCTGTGGGTGTTCTCCGACCCGGTGTCCGCGGGCGAGCTCGCGTACGCGAGCTACGTCTTCAGCTACCGCTCGAAGGAGCCCGAGAGCGCGGGCCGGCTGGTGGTGTTCGAGGGCATCGCGCGGTTCAGGCTGCGCGACGGCCTGATCGCCGAGTACTTCGAGGTGTTCGACCGCGGCATCGCGTTCTCGCAGCTCGGCTACGCGACGCCGCGTGTCGCCAGGCTGCTCGCGCGCTACGCGGACGCGCTGCGCGATACGCCCGCAGTCGCGCGGCACCTGGAGCGGCGGCGCGCGCTCGGGCTGCCGGCCTGAGCGCGCCGGCCTGCGCTCAGCGGTCGGCCTCGCCGGGCGGGTCCGCGACCGGCACGTGCATCGCGGTGTCCAGCCGTGCGACCAGCAGGTAGCGGCGTCCGACGAGCCCCGCGGCGCGGCCGTCGGCCGCCGACACCGTGCCCTGCAGGTCGGTGCGCCAGCGCCCGTCGGCCTCGCGTCGCACGACCGAGGTGCCGGGCGGCGTCGTCAGCGCGCCGTCGGCGGCGCGCCAGCGCATCGCGTCGCGCTCGAGCCGGCCGCGGTCGAAGGCCCAGACCAGGTCCGCGTCGGCCGACGCGCCGGGCAGGGGGCCGCTCGACGCGCGGCACCGTGCGCGCGTCGCGAAGACCGATTCCTCGGCCTCGTCGCCGAGCGGCTCGAGCCGAACCACGTCGATCACGCGGCAGTCGGCCTCGATGCGGACCGCAGCGTCCGCGGGTCGTGCGGACCGGGCACCGGGGGACGCGGCGAACGCGATCGCGACGGCGCCGAGCGAGGCGAGGGCGACGAGCGGGCGCGGGGGCGTGCGGTCCACCTGGGCGGCTCCGGTGCTGCGACGGAGCCTCCAGTGGACCCCGGGCGGTGCGCGCCCGGAATCACCCGTTCACGTTACCGAGGATCGGGGACGCGTCAGCCGACCCGCTCGAGGTTGAACGCGCCGACCGCCTCCTCGAGGGCCGCGGCCTGGCGGCGCAGCTCGGCCGAGGCCGCGTTCGAGCGCTCGACCACCTCCGCATTGCGCCGAGCGCCCGCCTCGATGTCCTGCACCGCGCGGTCGACTGTCACGACGCCCTCGGCCTGCTCGCGGATCGAATCGGCGATGCCGGTCATCAGCGCGCTGACCTCGTGCACCGAGGCGACCAGCCGATGCATCGTGAGGCCCGCCTCGTCGACGAGTGCCGAACCGGTGCGCACACGCTCGACCGACTCGCCGATCAGCGTCTTCACCTCGCGGGCGGCGTCGGCGCTGCGCTGCGCGAGCGAGCGCACCTCGCCGGCGACGACCGCGAAGCCGCGGCCCTGCTCTCCGGCGCGCGCCGCCTCGACCGCGGCGTTGAGCGCGAGGATGTTGGTCTGGAACGCGATGCCGTCGATGACGCCGACGATCTCGGCGATCCGCTGGCTCGACGCGTCGATGCCCCTCATGGTCTCGACGACCTTGCCGACCACCTCGCCGCCGCTGGTCGCGACCTGCGAGGCCTCGGCGGCGAGCCGCGTGACCGACTCGGTGCTCGCCGCGCTCTGGCGGACCGACTCGGTCATCCGGTGGGTCGAGCCGGTCGTGCCGGCGACCGCCTCGGCCTGCGCCTGCGTCTCGGTCGCGAGCCGGCCGTTGGCGGAGTCGATCTCGTGCGCGGTCCGGCCGATCTGCTCGGCGACCGCGCGCACGTTCGAGACCACGCCGTTGAGGCGGTTCTGCATGTCGACGATCGCGCCGAACAGGTGGCCGAACTCGTCGCCCTTGCGCACGTAGACGTCGTCGGCGAGGTTGCCGGATGCGATCCGCTCGGTCACGTTGATCGCGCGGTGGAACGCACCGCGCAGCATCCGCGTGATCGACAGGCTCGCCCACAGCGCGATCACCACCGTCGCCGCGACGCCGCCGATCAGCGCGGTGTTCGCCCGGTCGGCGGCGCGGTTGGCATCCTCCACGGCGGACAGCATCAGCTCGGTCTGGAACGTGCGCTGCTCGGTGATCGCGGCGACCATCGCGTCGCGAGCGGGCACGAGCTCGGCCTCGAGCTGCGAGAACGCCGCGTCGACCTGGCCGGCCTGGATCTTCCCGACGACCTCGCCGGCGAGCCGCCAGAACGTCACGTCCCGCTCGCGGATCACGCGGACCAGTTGGCGGCCGCGGTCGGTCGAGAGGTTGTCCTCGAACTCCTTGAGCAGGCCGAGCATCTTCTCGCGCGCGTCGCCGATCCGCGCGAGCGCAGCGTCGCGGTCGCGCGGGGTCTTCACCAGCATCATGTGCCGGGCCTCGAGCGACATGCGCAGCATCAGCGACTGCACGTCGGAGATCCGCGTGACCTGGGGCACGTAGCGCTGCGCCACGCGCTCCGCGGTGCGCTCGATCCGGTCGAGCGTCCACCACGACACGGCGCTGACGCCCACCAGTGCCGCGAGCATGAATCCGAAGCTCGCGACGAGCTTCACCCCGACGGGAAGGCGCTGCTTGCGTGACAGCATCATCGACTCTCCCGCGTGCACCACGGCGGCGACGGCGCCGAACGGTCACGCTTCGACCGGTCAGTGTCGGTGTGAAGATCGAGTGACACGGTCGGAAAAGCGGGAGGTTCCCCGCCCAGTTCGGGGTGGCCGGCGGCGACCGACGCGCGGTCGCTCCGCGTCGCCGCGGACGCGGCCCCCCGAGCCGCTACACTGGCCGGCCGCCCCGCACTCCGACGCATGCTCCGCTACCTGCACACGCGCATCCGCGGCACCGCCACCACCGGCCCCGGCACGCCGCCGGCCACGCTGCGCGGCTTCTACGCGCACTTCGTCCGCCAGACCCCGGGGTGGTACGCCGCGGTGTTCGCGACCAGCCTCGCGGTCGCGCTGGTCGACACGCTGATCCCGCTCTTCGTCGGCCGGCTGGTGTCGATGATGGAGGCGACCGATCGCGCGGCCGCCCTCGCGCGCGAGGCCCCGGTGCTCGCCGGCATGCTCGCGGCCGTGCTCGTGCTGCGCCCGCTGGTGCTGTTCGTCGACGTCGCGATCCGGCACAACGTGCTGATCCCCGGCGCGACGACGCTCGTGCGCTGGCAGAGCCACTGGCACGTGATCCGGCAGGGCTGGTCGTTCTTCCAGAACGACTTCGCGGGCCGGATCGCCAACCGCGTGATGCAGACCGCGCAGGCGGTGCGCGAGAGCGTCCTCGCGAGCATCCGCGCCGTCTGGTACATCGGCGTCTACGGCGTCTCCGCGCTCGTGCTGATGGCCTGGGCCGACTGGCGGCTCGCGGTGCCGACCGCGCTGTGGTTCGCCGGCTACGTGCTGTTCCTGCGCCATTTCGTGCCGCGGCTGCGCGAGCTGTCGCGCACCAGCGCCGAGGCCCGCTCGCAGGTGATGGCCCGCATCGTCGACGGCTACACCAACATCCTGACGGTCAAGCTGTTCTCGCGCCTGTCCGACGAGGACCGGTGGGTCCGTGAGTCGGTCGACGCGCATCAGGACGCGGTCGCCGCGCACATGGCCGAGATCAGCCGCTTCATGGTCGTGCTCGCGGTGCTGAACGCGATGCTGCTCGCCGGCACCGCGACGATCGGCCTGTGGCTGTGGGGCGCGGGCACGATCGGCGCGGGCACGGTCGCCACCGCGCTGCCGCTCGCCTGGCAGATCTCGAACGTCGCCGGCTGGGTCAGCTGGGAGGTGGCGTCGATCTTCGAGAACGTCGGCGTCGTGCAGGAGGGCATGGAGACGATCGCGGTGCCGCCGGCCGGGCTCGACCGGCCGGGCGCGCGCGAGCTCGCGGTGCCGCGCGGCGAGATCCACTTCGAGCGCGTGCGCTTCGGCTACGGCCGCGACGACGGCACGACGGTGCTCGACGGCCTCGACCTCGTCGTGCGACCCGGCGAGCGCGTCGGCGTGGTCGGCCGCTCGGGCGCCGGCAAGACCACGCTGGTGAACCTGCTGCTGCGTTTCTTCGAGCCCGAGTCGGGTCGCATCCTGGTCGACGGGCAGGACGTCGCCGGCGTCACGCAGGAGAGCCTGCGCGCCGCGATCGGCATGGTCACCCAGGACACGTCGCTGCTGCACCGCTCGATCGCCGCGAACATCCGCTACGGCCGGCCGGGCGCCACCGATGCGCAGGTCCGCGAGGCCGCGCGCCGCGCGCAGGCCGACGGCTTCATCGAGACGCTGCAGGACTGGAAGGGCCGGCGCGGCTACGACGCGCACGTCGGCGAGCGGGGCGTGAAGCTGTCGGGCGGTCAGAGGCAGCGCGTGGCGATCGCGCGGGTCCTGCTGAAGGACGCGCCGATCCTGGTGCTGGACGAGGCCACCTCCGCGCTGGACAGCGAGGTGGAGCAGGCGATCCAGGAGCAGCTGGCGGGACTGATGGCGGGCAAGACGGTGATCGCGATCGCGCACCGGCTGTCGACGATCGCGACGATGGACCGGCTGGTGGTGCTGGAAGGCGGCCGGATCGTGGAGGACGGCACGCACGCCGAGCTGCTGGCCCGGGGCGGGGTATACGCGGCGCTGTGGCGCCGCCAATCGGGCGGCTTCATCGGCGACGACGACCCGGCCGACCGCGGGTCCTCGGGACGGGGCGCGGCGCTGCCGGCGGGCTGAGGGCGGGTCGGCGCGCGGCGCGTCGCACACGGCGCGTCGCACACGGCGCCCGGTGCCCGGCGCGGGGCGCTCGGCACGCGGCGCGGGGCTCACGGCTCACGGCACGAGGCGCACGGCACGAGCCGATGTGCCGGCTTGCCGCGCCCGGGTCCGTCGCCGCACACTGCGGCTCCCCCGACCCGCCGGACCCGACCGCCGTGGACTTCGACGATGCGCACGTCGCGCGACTCAACGACAACCCGCTCTACCGCGCGCTCGGCATCCGCGTCGAGACCGTCTCCGCAGGCAAGGCGCAGGCCACGCTCTCGCCGACCGCGTCGGCCTGCTGGCCGATGCCCGACCAGCCGCACGGCGGCGTGCTGTTCACGCTGCTCGACACCACGACCGCGTGGGCCGCGATGTCCCTGGGCGAGAACGGCGAGGGCTGCGTGACCGTCGACTGCTCGATCCAGTACCCCGCCCCCGCCCGCCACGCGCCGTTCACCTGCATCGCCGCCGCGACCCGGCGCGCCGGCCGCACCGTGTTCATGCGTGCCGAGGTGCTCGACGCGCAGGGCTCACCGGTCGCGCTCGGGCAGGCGACGTTCAGGCTGGTGAAGGCGAAGTAGGACGGTCCGGGCGCACGACACGCCAAGGATGCCCGAGGCAAGGGCGAGCGAGCCGCGCTCGAAGCGGATCGCCCGCTCGGCGATCAGCCCGACGGGGCGGCGCTCACCGGTCGGACCGAGGGCCCCGCGCGTGCGCTCCGCGAGGCGCACAGGACGGCCACCGCGAGCCCGAGATCGAGATCCTCGCCGGCCCAGCGACCGGCGGCGGTGTGCGGAGCGATCGCCGGGCCCTCGCGTGCGTGCTCGGCGACGATCGCCTGCGTCGAGCCCGTCGTTCGCGGCGCCGCCTCGATGCGCCGCCCGAGCGCGTCGGTGAAGACGATCGCGCCGT
>JBILTM010000328.1:0-3554 GCA_044371545.1 Burkholderiaceae bacterium | reverse complement strand
ACACGGGCGTCGCCGGGCCAGCGGGCGTGGGGCGGGGTGCGGCCGTAGCCGACGAGGTCGCGGGGGTAGTCGGTCATGGCGCGCGGGTGGGGGACATCGTTCCGGGGAGCCGCGGACGACGCCGCGGGGCTGCGGGGCTGCGGGGCTGCGGCGCAGTGTAGCGCGCCGGCCCGCCGCGCCAGCGGTCCCGCGCCGCGACTGCCTACAATGGCGCCACCCCGATCCAGGCCCCCAGAGGCCCATCCGATGACCCCGCTGCGCAGCCTCGTCGATCGCGCCCTCGCGGCGGCCGCGGCCGTCGCGCTCGCCGCCGCCCCCGCCGTCGCCGCCGCGCAGGCCGCACTCGACCACATCCTCGCGAGGAAATCGATCTCGATCGCGATCCCGACGGACTTCCCGCCCTACGGCTTCCTGGGCAAGGACTCGAAGCCGCAGGGGCTGGACGTCGACATGGCCCGGCTGGTCGCCTCGAAGCTCGGCGTCGAGCTGGTGCTGGTGCCGGTCACCAGCCCGAACCGGATCCCCTACCTGCAGGCGAGGAAGGCCGACCTGGTGATCTCGACGCTCGGCCGCACGCCCGAGCGCGAGAAGGCGATCGACTTCACGGCCGCGTACTCGCCGTTCTTCCACGCGGTCTTCGGGCCGAAGCACCTGGTGGTGAACACGCGAGCCGACCTCGCCGGCAGGTCGATCGCGGTCACCCGCGCCACGCTCGAGGACCAGGCGCTGACCAAGCTCGCGCCGAGCGGCACCGACATCAGGCGCTTCGAGGACAACGACGCGACGGTCGCGGCCTTCGTCGCAGGGCGCACGCAGCTGATCGCGACCGGCGCGTCGGTGGCCGGCAACATGAAGGCCCGCAACCCGACCCTGGACGCCCAGTACAAGCTGCTGCTCGAGGAGTCGCCGAACTTCATCGGCGTCGCGAAGGGCGAGGACCGGCTGCGCACGCGGGTCGACGGCATCATCGCCGACGCCAGGCGGTCGGGCGAGCTCGACAGGCTCGCGGCGAAGTGGCTCGGCCGTCCGGCGGGCGACCTGCCGCGCTGACTCCACGCGCTGACTCCACGCGCTGACTCCACGCGCTGACCCGATACGCCGACCCGATACGCTGACCCGATACGCCATCCGGCGCCGATCGGGCCCGAGTTCGGCGCGGTACCCGCGCGGCCGCCGCGTCCGCCGTGCACCCGTTCCGTGCACGACCGAATGGCGCGATACTTGCTGGATCGTTCGAACACGAACCACAGGGAGCCCGCCTTGAAGCCGAACCGCCCGGCGATCCGCCGCGTACTGATGAGCGCGCTGCCCGCCCTCCTCGCCGTCGCCCTGCCGGGCGCCGCCTCCGCCCAGGCGGCCTGGCCGAACAAGCCGATCCGCATGGTCGTCACCTTCCCGCCCGGCGGCTCGAGCGACATCGTCGCGCGGCTGATCGCCCCGATCGTCGGCGAGAAGCTCGGGCAGCCGATCGTCGTCGAGAACCGGCCCGGCGCGGGCGCCACGATCGGCGCCGCAGAGGTCGCGCGCGCCGCGCCCGACGGCTACACCTTCATGCTGTCGAACACCGCGCCGATCAGCCTGTCGCCGTTCATGCTCGACAAGTCGCCCTACGACCCGGTGAAGTCGTTCACGCACGTCGCCTACATCGGCTCGGTCGCGAACGTGTTCGTCGTGCACCCCGACGTGCCGGCGAAGACCGCGCAGGAGTTCGTCGTCTGGGCGAAGAAGACCGGCCAGGTCAACTACGGCAGCGGCGGCGTCGGCTCCATCGGCCACATCGTCGGCGAGATGTTCAAGAACGAGACGAAGATCGACCTCGAGCACATCGGCTACAAGGGCTCGGCGCCGATGCACAACGACCTGATGGGCGGGCAGATCCGCTTCGCGGTCGACACGCTGCCGCAGAACGTGCCGTTCGCGAAGGCCGGCAAGCTGCGGATGCTCGCGGTGACCTCGCCGAAGCGCGCCGCGCTGGCGCCCGACGTGCCCAGCGTCACCGAGCTCGGCATGCCGAACCTGGTCGCCGAGAACTTCTTCGGCGTGACCGCGCCGGCCGGCCTGCCCCGCCCGATCGCCGAGCGGATGCACGCCGCGGTGATGGCCGCGCTCGACGACCCGAAGGTGAAGAAGACCTTCGAGGAGTCGGGCATCGACACGCGCAGGATGAGCATCGACGAGTTCTCCGCGTTCGTCTCGAAGCAGGTGACCGACTGGGCCCCGACGGTCAAGGCCTCGGGCGCGAAGCTCAACTGACCGGGAGACGAGCGTGCCCGGCATCTCCGTTCACGTGGTCGACGTCAGCCGCGGCACGCCCGCGCGCGGCATGACCGTCGAGGTCTTCCGCGTCGACGCGGCCGGCGCGCGGGTGCGCGTCGGCGGCGGCCGCGTCGGCGACGCGGGGCTGGTCGACGACGCGGCGATGGGCCGCGGCGACGGCGTCGCGCCCGGCACGCACGAGGTCGTGCTCGACGCCGGCACGTGGTTCCGCGCGCAGGGCGTCGACGTCGGCACGCCGGCGTTCCAGGAGCGCGTCGTCTACCGCTTCGAGCTCGCCGACGTCGCGCCGCACCTGCACCTGCCGTTCAAGCTGTCGCCCTGGGGCGTGTCGGTCTGGCGCGGCATCTGAGGCGGGGCGGGCGCGCCGTGCCGGCCGGGCGCCCCTGACGATCGCGGGCGCGACGCGCCCGACCGGACCGGTCCGTGGGGCACCGTCGCCGGTATGCTGGCGTCCCCGCGCCCGAGATCCCGCTCCCGATGCCGAGCGAACGCTGGATCGCCTGGCTGCTGTTCGCCTTCGTGATGGCGATCACGCCCGGCCCCAACAACGTGATGCTGATGGCCTCCGGTGCGCGCTTCGGCGTGCGGCGGACGAACCCGCACTGCCTCGGCGTCGCGCTCGGCTTCGGCGCGATGTTCTTCGCGGTGGAACTCGGTGCCGGCGTCGCGATCGCGTCGTCGCGGGTGCTGGTCGAGGCGATGCGCTGGGCGTCGATCGCGTTCCTGGGCTGGATCGCCTGGTCGATCGCGACCGCGCCGGTGCACGCCGCGGATGCGGCAGACGGCGCCGACGCCGCAGGTGCGTCGAAGCCGCTCGGCTTCCTCGGTGGCGCCGCGTTCCAGTGGGTCAACCCGAAGGCGTGGATGCTGTGCGTCGGTGCGGCCGGCACCTACGTGCCGCAGGACGCGGGCGCGGGGCTGGTCGTCGCGATGTCGGCCGCGCTCGCCGCGATCACCTGGGTGTCGGCCGGCACCTGGATGGTCGCCGGGCAGGCACTGCGCGAGGCGCTGCGCCCGCCGGGCCGCCAGCGCGCGTTCAACCTCGCGATGGCGGTGCTGCTGGTCGCGTCGGTGGTGCCGGCGCTGCGGTCGTAGCCGACGCCGACGCGTGGCGCGCCACGCGCGCGAGCAGGACTTCGACCGCGAGCCCGAGATCGAGCTCCTCGCCGGCCCAGCGACCGGCGGCGGTGTGCGGAGCGATCGCCGGGCCCTCGCGTGCGTGCTCGGCGACGATCGCCTGCGTCGAGCCCGTCGTTCGCGGCGCCGCCTCGATGCGC
>JBILTM010000161.1:0-12344 GCA_044371545.1 Burkholderiaceae bacterium | reverse complement strand
CGCGCGTCCGGAAACCGCGCCAGCGCCTTGGCCGCGCGGTCGGCCGCCGCGCGCGCGTCGCCGGCGCCCAGCCGGGCTCGGGCGCCGAGCAGCTCGAAATACGGGTGCGGCGCGCCGGCGAGCGCCTGCGCCTGCGCGAGCGCCGCGTCGACGCGCGGCCAGTCGCGCTGCACGAACGCGATGCTCGCCAGCCCGTACCACGGCCCGGGGCCGGCCTTCGGGCTCTGCCTGACCGCCTGCTCCGCGATGCCGCGCGCCGCGCGCCGGCCCTCGAGGCTGTCGTCGGAGGTCGCGCGCAGCCGCGCGCGCAGCAGGGTGAACTCCAGCGAGTCGGGCCGCTGGCGGTAGCGCGTCTCGCGCAGCCGCAGCTGCATGTCGCCGATCCGCTCGCCGGTCAGCGGGTGGGTGCGGATGTAGGCCGGCGCGTTCGACTCGTAGAAGCGGCCCGCCTGCTGCAGCCGCATGAAGAACGAGACCATCGCCTGCGAGTCGAAGCCGGCCTGTCGAAGCATCTCGAAGCCGACGCGGTCGGCCTCGCGCTCGGCCTCGCGCGAGAACGACAGCATGCTGCCGCGCGCGAGCGAGTCGCCGAGCATCACGCCGCCCATCGCCGCCTGCGGGTTCGCGCGCGCGGCGAGCAGCGCGAGGATGGTCGTCGCGAGGGCGACCATCGACACCTGCTTCTGCTGCGCGAGCATCCGAGCGATGTGCCGCTGGGTGACGTGGCCGATCTCGTGCGCGAGCACCGAGGCGACCTCGGACTCCGACTCGGCCGCCATCAGCAGCCCGGTGTGCACGCCGATGAAGCCGCCGGGCAGCGCGAAGGCGTTGATCGACGGGTCGGCGATCGCGAAGAACTCGAACGACTGGCCGCCGGCCGCGGGCGTGGCGACCAGCGGCGCGGCGAACCGGTTCAGGTAGTCGACCACGTCCGCGTCGTCGAGGTACGACGGGTCGCGACGCACCTCGCGCATCACCGACTCGCCGAGCCGGCGCTCCGCCTGCGGCGACAGCTCGTCGCCCGACGGGTCGCCGAGCTTCGGCAGGTTC
Organism: Burkholderiaceae bacterium; assembly: GCA_044371545.1. Classification (GTDB taxonomy): domain Bacteria; phylum Pseudomonadota; class Gammaproteobacteria; order Burkholderiales; family Burkholderiaceae_E; genus UBA4615. The sequence continues at coordinate 11,294 of JBILTM010000161.1, read as the reverse complement.
TCGATCTGCGCGAGCACCGGCGCCGGCCCGAGCGCGAGGCTCGCGACGAGGGCTGCGGCGAGCGCTCGCGCGCGTCGCGTGACCGTCCTGGGGCGTCGATCCATGTTGCTATGATAGGCGCGCCATGAGCGCCTCCTCGTCCCGCGACACGCCGCCGGCTCCGCCCGGATCGCCGCTGACCCACTTCGATGCCGCGGGCCGCGCCCACATGGTCGACGTCGGGGACAAGGCCATGACACGTCGCGTGGCGGTCGCCACCGGCCGAATCGCGATGTTGCCCGCGACCTTCACGCTGGTGCGCGACGGCACCGCGAAGAAGGGCGACGTGCTCGGCGTGGCGCGCATCGCCGCGATCCAGGGCGCCAAGCGCACCTCAGAGCTGATCCCGCTGTGCCACCCGATCGCGCTGACCCGCGTCGCGGTCGACCTCTCGCTCGACGAGGCCGCGCACGCGGTCGCGTGCACCGCGACCGTGGAATGCGAGGGCCGCACCGGCGTCGAGATGGAAGCGCTGACCGCGGTGCAGGTGGGGTTGCTGACGGTCTACGACATGCTCAAGGCCGTCGACCGCGGCATGGTCATCTCGGACGTGCGGCTGCTCGAGAAGCGCGGCGGCAAGTCGGGGGACTGGGCGGCGGGCTGAGCCGCCCGGGCGCCGCGCGGTCGCTCAGAACCGCAGCACCTGCAGCACGGCCAGCGCGATCACGCCGATCGAGGCGAGCAGGATCGCGAGCTGGGCGAGGGTCGAGCCGCGCTGGAGCGCGGAGCGGCGGCCGGAGGGCCGGACGGGGAATCGGAGCGGTGCGGACACGGTCGGGGGCTCGGGGGCGGAGGTCGGCGCGGGGATCCGGTCGCGCGCCGACGAGGCACGCGACCGGACGCCAAGCGTAGTCGCCGGACGGTCGGCCGACCGTGAAGAATTGCCTCGACCGGGCCAGGCGTCGCGTGGCCGACACAACGGCGCGACCGGGGCCCGGGCGCCCGCGGGCCCCTACTCCTTGAACCAGACCGACTGCGTCGAGCTCGCGAGCAGCCGCCCGGCGTCGCTCCAGACCTCCGCGCGCTGGTCGAAGAAGCCCTTCGCGTAGCGCAACCCGCGTGCGACGCCGAGCACCGGCCGCGTGCCCTGCTCGGCGAGCTCGGCCGCGCCGGCGTGGAAGTGCGTGGTGAGGGTCACCGTGCCCGCGGGCACGAAGCGCTGGCGACGGCGGAACGTGCGCGGATAGAAGACGTCGCAGATCGCGGCGAGCGAGACCGCGTCGAGCGGGCGCGGCGGCTCGTCGCGGACCCACACCACACTTTCCGAGTCGGGCAGCTCGGCGTCGACGCTCAAGTCGGGCCAGGGGCCGGCGTGGAAGCGCATCTCGTAGCGCTTCGGCCACTCGACCTTCGCGAAGCGCGGCGTGACCGCGACCGCCTCGGCGGGCGGGACGACAGGCATCGCGGCCTCGGCGGCGGCCCAGGTGTCCCGCCGCACCGCGAGCACCACGGTGGCGGTCGACGCGACCTCGCCGCCCTGCCGCTGCTCGACGATCCAGTGCTGGACGCTGCGCCCGGTGCGCACCGCGCGCGCGTCGATCTCGAACGGCCCGTCGGCGAGCGCGCCGGCGAAGTTGACCGTGAGGGCGACCGGCTCGCCGAGCCGTTCGGGATGCGCGAGCACGGCATTGAGCAGCGTCGCGGCGGTGATGCCGCCGAACGGCCCGACCATGTTGGCCCAGGCGGGGTGCGGCGCACCGCGGAAGCGACCGTCGCCGAGCAGCTCGAGGGCGATCGCGGCGTCGAGGGGATGGGGGGCGGCGTGGGGGTCGGTCATGGCGCGATCGGCTTCGCGGGCTCGGCCGCGACGGGGGCGGGACGCGACGGGGTCGGGGACGACGGCGTCGCAGATGCCGGCCCGCGTCCCGCCTCCCAGCGGGTGAGGCGCACCGCCGCGGCGGTGCCCGCGCCGTAGACGACCATGGCGACGGCGACCAGCGCGAAGTACTGCCACGGGGGCGCGCCCTGCGCGCCGAGCCAGGCGCCGGCGAGCGCGACCACCGCGAGCCGCAGCGTGGCGGCGAGCACCGGGCCGAGCACCTTGCCCGAGCCCTGCGAGGCGAAGTAGAGCGTGAGCCCGAAGCCGAAGGCCGCGAACGCGGGGCCCGCCCAGCGCAGGTACGAGCGCGCGTGCTCGAGCACCGCCTCGTCCGAGGTGAACAGGCGCGCCCAGAGGTCCGGCGCGATCGACACCACCGCGCCCAGCGCGCCGAGCATCACCGCCGACACGCTCGCCGCGGTCCACGCGACGCGGCGCGCGCGCGCCACGTCGCCGGCGCCGATCGCCATGCCGACCATCGGCACCGACGCGACGCCGATGCCGAACGCGATCGGGATCAGCAGGAACTCGAGCCGCTGGCCGATGCCGTAGCCGGCGAGCGCGTCGACGCCGACGCGCGCGACGAGCGCGGTGAAGATCAGCACCGTCAGCACCGACTGCACCGGCGACAGGCAGGCGAGCGCGCCGACCTTCAGGATGTCGGCGAACAGTTCGCCGCGCAGCGCGACGCCTCGCCATCCGAGCCGGATCCGCGCGCGGCCGCTCGCGAGCCACCACAGCAGGAACGCGGTGCCCGCGCCGAATGCGACCAGCTGGCCGATCGCGACGCCGGGCATGCCGAGCCGCGGGATCGGCCCGAAGCCGAGGCCGAGCGCGCCGCCGACCAGGATCTGCAGCACCGACACGACGAGCAGCACGAGCGACGGCACGCGCATGTCGCCGGTGCCCCGCAGGATCGAGGCGAGCGTGTTCACCAGCCAGATCGCGACCGCGCCCCAGAACAGCACGGCCGAGTAGCGCACCGCCTCGTCGAGCACCTCGCCGCGGCCGCCGAGCGCGTGGTAGAGCGCCGGGCCGAACACGAGGAACAGCACCGTCGTCGCGAGCCCCGCCACCGTGCCGATGACGACCGCGTGCAGCGCGAGCGTGCGCGCGCGCGCCGGATCCTTCGCGCCGAGCGCGCGCGCGACCGCCGACGACACGCCCCCGCCCATCGCGCCGGCCGACATCATCTGGACGAGCATCGCGAACGGGAACACGATCGCCATCGCGGCGAGCGGCGCGGTGCCGAGCAGGCCGACGTAGCGGGTCTCGGCGATGCCGACGAGCACCGACATCGACATCGCGACCACGTTCGGCGCGGCGAGGCGCAGCAGGGTCGGCAGGATCGGGCCGGTGACGAGCGACATGGGATCGGGTCGGCGTGGGGTCGATGCGTTTCCGCGGGAACGTGTGTAGCTGCAACGTTTGCAGCTACAATAGCACGATGCCCCCGACCGCCGCACGCACCGCTCCCGTCCGGTCACCGGACGCACCGCCCGCCGCCCCCGAGGCCGCGCCGCGGGGCTGCACGAACTTCAAGCTGCGCCAGCTGCTGCGTGCCGTCGCGCGCCACTACGACGGGCACTTCGCCCGCGCCGGGCTCAAGGGCACCCAGTTCTCTTTGCTGTCGGCGATCGTCTCGAGCGAGCCGGTGCGCCCGGCCGAGCTGGCGCGCGCGATGGGGCTCGACGCGTCGACGCTGACGCGCAACCTGCAGGTGCTCATCGAGCAGGGCTGGGTCGTCCAGGGCCCCGGTGACGACGCGCGCAGCCGCCGGATCGAGGCGACCGCCGCGGGCCGCGCGAAGCAGGCCGAGGCGCGGCGGCACTGGAAGAAGGCGCAGCTCGAGCTGAACGCGACGCTCGGTGTCGAGCGGGTCGCGGCGCTGCACGCGCTGATCGACGACGGGCTCGCGCGGCTGGGCGAGGACGACCCCGCCCGCTGAGCCGCCGCGCGCCGGGTGCGACAATCCCGGGATGAGCCGCCCGACCGACGACCTCGCCGCCCCGATCCTCGCGGGCGCCCCGAACTTCCGCAGCGTCGCCCCCCTGCCCGCCGCAGACGGCCGGCGGCTGCGAGCGCGCCGCGTGTTCCGCTCCGACGCGCTGCACCGGCTGACGGACGCCGACCTCGCGGCGCTCGCGCGGCTGGAGATCGGCACGGTGCTCGACCTGCGCCGCGATGACGAGCGCACCTCGATGCCGACGCGCTGGCCGGACGCCGCCCCGCGCGAGACGCTGACCTTCGACGTGATGCCGGACCTGCAGGCGGTGCGCGCGGGCGGCTGGCGGGTGCAGCTCGGCGCCGCGGACTTCGACGCCGACGGCGCGCACCGCTGGATGGTCGACACCTACGCGCGGATGCCCGGTGCGCTCGGCGGCGCGGTCCGGGAAGCCGCGCGCCGGCTGGCCGCCGGGGCACCGTCCGGCGGGCCGCCGACGACGGGCACCCTGGAAGAGACGCGGCTGCTCGTCCACTGCACCGCCGGCAAGGACCGCACCGGCTTCGTCGTCGCGATGCTGCTCGCCGCGCTCGACGTGCCGCGCGAGGCGATCGTCGAGGACTACCTGGAGAGCGGCCGCCGCCAGCCGCCCGAGGTGCTCGCCGAGCGGCTGCTCGCGATGTCCGAGGTGCGCCCGAGCGCACGCGAGATGGGCGCGATCGTGACCATCGCGAGCGTGCGCCCGGAGTTCCTCGACACCGCGCTGCGCACCGCCGAGCGCACGCACGGCTCGCTCGCGGGCTGGCTCGACGCGAACGGCGTCGACGCCGCGACGCGCGCGGCGCTCGCCGAGGCGCTGCTCGCCTGAGGCCTACTGCTCCAGCCTGATCCCCGCCTCGCGGATCAGCTTGCCGAAGCGCTCGTAGTCGGCCCGGTTCATCGCCGCGAACTGCTCGCGCGTGATCGTGCCGGGCTCGCCGCCGAGGCCGCGCAGCTTCGCCTGCACGTCGGGCTGCTGGATCGCCTTGCCGACCTCGGCGGTCAGCCGCTCGACGATCGGCGCCGGCGTGCCGCCGGTGACGAAGAGCCCGTACCAGGTGCCCATCTCGGCGCCCTTCACGCCGGTCTCGGCGAGCGTCGGCACGTCGGGCAGCTCGGCCGAGCGCTTCGGCGTGGTCACCGCGAGCGCGCGCAGCTTGCCCGAGCGGATGTGCTGCATCGCCGACGAGGTGGTGTCGAACATCGTCTCGACCTGCCCCGACATCAGGTCGAGGTGCGCCTGCGCGCTGCCCTTGTAGGGCACGTGCACGAGCTTCGTGCCGGTCGCGGCGGCGAAGGCCTCGCCGGCGATGTGCTGCGTGCTGCCGACGCCCGACGACGCGTACTTGAGCTCGCCCGGCTTCGACTTCGCGAGCGCGACGAGGTCGGCGACGCTCTTCGCCGGCAGCGACGGATTGACGACCAGCACGTTCGGCACCTCGACGATCAGCGCGATCGGCGAGATGTCCTTGATCGGGTCGAACGCCAGCTTGATGAGGTGCGGCGCGATCGCCTGCCCGGTGTTGGTCGCGGCGAGCAGCGTGTGGCCGTCGGGCGGCGCCTTCGCGGTGAGGTCGGCGGCGATGGTGTTCGACGCGCCAGGCCGGTTCTCGACGACGACCTGCTGGCCGAGCTGCGCCGACAGCTTCTCGGCCAGCATCCTCGCGATGATGTCGGTGCCGCCGCCGGCGTTCGCACCGACCATGATGCGCAGCGGCTTCGACGGCCATGGCGCCTGCGCGCGCACGGCGCTCGGGACAGCGAAGGGCAGGCAGGCCGATGCGGTGGCGGCGAGCAGCGCGCGGCGGCGCGACGGGCGGGTCATGGCATCTCCTCGGTGCGGGGTCGTCCTATCGGGCCGGTCGGACGCCGGCCGCGCGATGGTACCGCGGCGAGCGCAGCGGCCACGGCGCATCGGCCGCGTATGATCGGCGCATGGATCGGCGACGCCGTCTCGCGCTGTCCGTCGGCCCGGCGCTGGGGCTCGCCGCGCCGGCCGCGCACGCGCAGTGGATCGGGTGGCTGCGGCCGCCGCGCGACTGGGCCGAGGTGGACCGCGAGCTCGCCGCGCGCTTTCCCGACGTGCCGCTGGTCGATGACGCGACGCTCGCGGCCGAGCTGGCCCGCGCCGCGCCGCCGCTGCTGCTCGACGCGCGCACGCCCGCGGAGTGGGCCGTGAGCCGCCTGCCCGGCGCGCGCCCCGCGTTCGACGATGCCGGCGTCGCCGCCGCGCTCGCCGGCACGCCGGCCGCCGCCCCGGTCGTCGCCTACTGCTCGATCGGGCTGCGCTCGGCGCGCCTCGCCCGTCGCCTCGCGGCCGACGGGCGCGCCGCGCGCAACCTGCGCCACGGCATCTTCGGCTGGGCCGACGCGGGCCGGCCGCTGGTCGACGAGCGCGGCCCCGCGCGCCTCGTGCACCCCTACGACGCCGGCTGGGGCCGGCTGCTGTCCGAGGCGCGACGCGCGCCGCTGGAGACCCGATGACCCGACTGACCTTCCTCGGCGCGGCCGGCACCGTCACCGGCTCGAAGCACCTGGTCGAGCACGGCGGCTCGCGCGTGCTCGTCGACTGCGGCCTGTTCCAGGGGCTGAAGGCGCTGCGGCTGATGAACTGGGCCGACCCGCCGATCGACCCGCGCACGCTCGACGCGGTGCTGCTCACCCACGCGCACATCGATCACTCGGGCTACCTGCCGCGACTGGTCCGCGACGGCTTCCGCGGCCTGGCCTGGAGCACCGACGCGACCCGCGAGCTGTGCGGGCTGCTGCTGCCCGACAGCGGCCACCTGCAGGAAGAGGATGCGGCCTACGCGAACCGCAAGGGCTTCTCGAAGCACCACCCGGCGCTGCCGCTGTACACCGAGGCGGACGCCGAGCTCGCGCTCAAGCGCCTGCGCGCGGTCAAGTTCGGCGAGGCGCTCGACCTGGGCGAAGGCGCGAGCGCACGCTTCTCGCACGCGGGCCACATCCTCGGCGCGGCGAGCGTGAGGCTCGAGGTCGAAGGCACCTCCGTGCTGTTCTCCGGCGACCTCGGTCGCTACGACGACCTGCTGATGCGCGATCCGGCGGACGCGCCGGCGGCCGACGTCGTCGTGATGGAGAGCACCTACGGCAACCGACTCCACCGGGACGACGATCCGGCCGACGAGCTCGCCGCGATCATCACCCGCACCGCCGGGCGCGGCGGCTCGGTGCTGATCCCCGCGTTCGCGGTCGGCCGCGCGCAGCTGCTGCTGCACGTGATCGCGCAGCTGAAGGCCCGCGGCGCGATCCCCGACGTGCCGGTGTTCCTCAACAGCCCGATGGCCGTCGACACCACCGCGCTGTACCGTCGGTTCTCGAAGGGCCACCGGCTCGACGAGGCCGAGCTGCGCGCGATGTCACGCGTCGCGACGATGGTGCGCGGCGTCGAGGAATCCAAGGCGCTGGTGCGCAGCGACTTTCCGAGCGTCATCGTGTCGGCGAGCGGCATGGCCACCGGCGGCCGCGTGCTCCACCACCTGAAGGCGCTCGGGCCCGACCCGCGCAACACGATCGCGCTGGTCGGCTTCCAGGCAGTCGGCACGCGCGGCGCCGACCTGGTCGCCGGCAAGCGCACGCTGCGGATCCACGGCGCCGACCACCCGATCCGCGCCGAGGTGGTGTCGATCGACGGCCTGTCGGCGCACGGCGATGCGGACGACCTGGTGCGCTGGGCGCGCTCGATGCCGCGCCCGCCGCGGCGAGCGTTCCTCGTGCATGGCGAGCCCGACGCGCGGGGCGCGCTGGCGGCGCGGCTGCGCTCGGAGCTGGGGTGGACGGTGGCGCTGCCCGAGCAGGGCGAGGCGGTCGAGCTCGGCTGAGCCGCGGCCCTCACCAGCGATAGCGCAGCCCGACGAACCCGCCGTCGCCGAACACGCGCAGCACCAGCGGCGAGTCGGGCTTGGTCGCAAGCCACGCGGTCGCGAGGCCGAGCGCCCAGCCGCCGAGCACGTCGGTCTGCCAGTGCGCCTGCACGTTGATCCGCGCGAGGCCCATCCAGAACGGGATCGCCGCGAGCGCCCAGACCTCGGGCCGGTCGCGGCCGTACTCCATGATGAACGGCGCGACCGCCGCGGTCGCGAGCGTCACGTGGCCGCTCGGGAAGGCCTCGTACTCGCTGCCCTGGCGCCACAGGTCGGGATCGGGCGGGTCGGCCTGGTTCGGGCGCCTGCGCTGCGCGATCGACTTCACCGCGGTGACCGCGACCAGCGACGCGGTCGCCGACTCGGCAGACCGCCACCAGGTGCGGCCGACCCGCGTCTCGGTCCCCTCGACCAGCGCGCCGACCCACGGGCCGATGATCAGCGCGAAGTAGGCGGCGCGCTGCAGGTCCGGATCCCACAGGCCGTGGTCGCGCAGCGGCTGCACGGCGTCGATGCCGAGCGGGCCGCCACCGGCGCGCGCGGGCGCCGCGGCGAACGCGAGCAGCAGCGCGACGACGGCCGCGCAGGCGGCGGCGAGCCGGCGCACGGACGCGGATCGGGGCGGCGGCGGCGGTTCGCGCATGACGGCGTGCGTCGTCAGCGGAAGAAGAGCGTCGCCAGGCCTAGGAAGATGAAGAACCCCATGCTGTCGGTCGAGAAGGTCAGCAGCACCGACGAGCCCATCGCCGGGTCGCGGTTCATCCGCTCGAGCAGCAGCGGCACGCCCATCGCGACGATCGCGGCGAGCAGCAGGTTCAGGATCATCGCGAGCATCATCACCAGCCCGAGCGTGACGCCCTGCGGCGTGTCGCGGTAGAGCAGCCACGCGAAGGTGCCGGCGATGCTGCCCCAGACGAGGCCGTTCAGCAGCGCGATCAGCAGCTCCTTGCGCACCAGCCGCTGCGCGTTGCCGGGCGTCACCTGGCCGAGCGCGAGCGAGCGGATGAAGAGGGTCATCGTCTGGTTGCCGGAGTTGCCGGCGATGCCGGCGACGATCGGCATCAGCGCGGCGAGCGCGACGACCTTCTCGATCGTGCCCTCGAACGCGCCGATCACGCGCGAGGCGAAGAACGCCGTGCCGAGGTTCACCGCGAGCCACAGCCAGCGGTTCTTGGCCGAGTTCCAGATCGACGCGAAGAGGTCCTCCTCGTCGCGCAGGCCGGCGGCCGACAGCACCTCGGACTCCCCCTGCTCGCGGATCACGTCGACGACCTCGTCGACGGTGAGCCTGCCGATCAGCCGGCCGCGCGCATCGACGACCGGCGCCGAGATCAGGTCGTAGCGCTCGAACGCCTGAGCGGCCTCCTCGGCCCCGTCGAGCGCCTGCAGCGACAGCACGTCGCGCTTCATCACGTCCTCGACCAGCGCGTCCGGCTCGTTGATCAGCAGCCGGTCGAGCGGCAGCGCGCCCTTCAGCACGTCGTGCCGATCGACGACGAACACCTGGTCGGTGTGGTCGGGCAGCGCGTCGAAGCGGCGCAGGTAGCGCAGCACGACCTCGAGCGTCACGTCCTCGCGGACGGTGACGAGGTCGAAGTCCATCCGCGCGCCGACCGACTCCTCGGGGTACGACATCGCGGCGCGCAGCTGCTCGCGCTCCTCGGGCGTCAGCGTGCGGCGGACCTGCTCGACGACGTCGTTCGGCAGGTCCTCGGCGAGCTCGGCAAGCTCGTCGGTGTCGAGCGTGCCGGCGGCGGCGACCAGCTCGTCGCGGTCCATCGACGCGATCAGCGTCTCGCGGACCGAGTCGGACACCTCGACCAGGATCTCGCCGTCGCGCTCGGCCTTCACCAGGTCCCAGACCACCAGCCGCTGGTCGCGCGGCAGCGCCTCGAGGATGTAGGCGACGTCGGCCGGGTGCAGGTGGTCGAGCCGCGCGCGCAGGTGCGCGAGGTGCTGCGCGACCGCGACCTGCTCGACCAGCAGCTTGCGCTCGGGGTCGAGGCTCTCGCCCTCGTGGCGCGCCTGCTCGCGGACGACCTCGTAGCGGCGCAGCAGGTCCTCGACCTCGGCGAGCGCGCGCTGCGCGTCCTCCGGGTCGCGCGGCATCGTCGACTCGCGGCGCTCGTCGGGCGCGATGCCGACGGGCGCGCGGTCCGTCTCGGGGATCGGGTGCAGGGGCTCGGTCATGGCTCGGGGGCACGCCCGCGACGCACGCCGAACTCGATCCTGCTCCGTCGGGATCGACGGATCAGTCGCGGGGCGCTGCGCAGCGGACGAACGCGGACGTCGTGCTCACGTTCGGACACAGCCCGGCGGGGCTGCGGAAGCTTCGGGTGCCGCGCATTCTAGGCGTGCGCAGCCGGGCGGCGCCACCTCCTCGCCGACGGAATGTGGAAATTGCCGTACCGGCGCGTCGGCGGGCGTCGCGGCGCGCCCCGGTCACGGCCGTGTCAAGGCGGCGTGATCGCGCCCATCCAGCGCTGGATCGTCTCGGCGCGCCGCGCGAGGCCGGGCGCCTGCGGGGTGCGGTCGTAGAAGCGCGGCCGCGGCAGCATCGCGGCCAGCCGCGCGCTCTGCGAGGGCGACAGGCGATCGGCGGTCGTGCCGAAGTGCCGGCGCGCGGCCGCCTCGCAGCCGAAGACGCCGACGCCCCATTCGGCGACGTTGAGATAGATCTCGAGGATGCGCGCCTTGCCGAGCACCGCCTCGAGCATGAACGCGATCGCGAGCTCCTGCGCCTTGCGCAGGTAGCTGCGCTCGCCCGACAGGAACAGGTTCTTCGCGAGCTGCATCGTGATCGTCGAGCCGCCGTGCGTGACGCGGCCGCGCTTCAGATTGCGCTCGTGCGCGCGCTCGATCGCCTCCCAGTCGACGCCGTCGTGCTCGGTGAAGTTGGCGTCCTCGGCGGCGATCACCGCGCGCTTCAGGTGGGGCGAGATGCGCGCGTACGGCACCCAGCGGTGCCGCAGCTCGGCGTTCGGGTCCTGCTCGCGCAGCACCGCGAGCTGGGCGCGCATGAACGCGGTCGGGCCGGGGTCGTGCCACTTCCACCAGACGACGTGGCCGAGGAACCAGAGCTGCAGCACGAGCACCGCACCGACGGCGGCGACGAGCGTCCAGCCGACGAAGCGGCCGGTGCGGGCCGCGAGGCCCCGCGCGCGCGCCATCGCCCGCGCGTCAGGCGGGCCCGGCGAGCCGCGCGCGCAGCGCGGCGTACACCGGCGCCGCGTCGGGCCGCACGCCGCGCCACAGCGCGAACGACTCGGCCGCCTGCCCGACCAGCATGCCCAGGCCGTCCTCGACGCGCGGCACGCCGGCCGCGCGCGCGGCCTGCATGAACACGGTCGGCTTCGCGCCGTAGACCATGTCGAGCGCGAGCGCGGCGCCGCGCCACGCGCCGGGCGGCAGCGCCGGCGACTCGCCGGCGAGGCCCGCGGCGGTGGCGTTGACGATCGCATCGAAGCCGCCGTCGACGTCCGCGAGCCCGCCCGCGGACAGACGCGCCGCGTCGGCCGGGTGCAGCCGCGCCGCGAGCTCGTCGCGCAGCGCGATCGCGCGCGAGGCG
>JBILTM010000015.1:0-40235 GCA_044371545.1 Burkholderiaceae bacterium | reverse complement strand
CGTCGCACGCGATGTCGCCAGGCTCGAAGCCGCCGTCGCCGGGCAGCGCTCGCAGACCACGCGCGAGATCGCCTCTCCGGATACGCGACTCACGCGCGAGATCGCCCGCACGAAGGTCGACCTGCTCAAGTGGACGCTGTCGGCACCGACCGCTCGGACGGCGCTGCTGCTGGGGGCGATGAAGCTGCCGTAGTCGACCCGATCGGCGACGGCGACGCGACCTCAGCGAGGCGGCTCCACCTCCGCCCCGAGCGCGCGCCGCCACAGCCAGTCGAGCCCGCGTCCGAGGTCGGGCCGCCGCCCGATGCGGGTGGTCTCGTCGAGCGCGACGAGTCGTGCGCCCTGCTGCCGGGCGACCACGAACGAGAACACGTACGCAGGCTCCTGCCCCATCCGCAGGTCCGTGATCGCGACCCGTCCCCCGTGCGTGGCCATCGCCCAGAAGCCGTGGCTGAACCGCGCGATGCGCTCGACCGGCGGGTGCCCGGCCAGCGCCTCGCGCAGCGCCGCGCCGCGCTCGAAGCGGTCGAAGCGCATGCCCGGGCGCGCATCGAGCAGCGAGCGGAAGCCCTCGTGGTAGCCGTCGGGCGTCATCGCGACGACGCGCCACAGCACGGTGTTGAACGGCGCGGGCGTGACCAGCACACGTTCGGCCGCGATGCCCTGCGCAGCCAGCGCCCGCTCGGCCACGCCGCGCACGTGCTGCTGCGCGACGACGCTCCAGCCCAGGTAGAGCGTGCTGACGGCGAGGCCGATCGCGTTCCAGCGCAGCGCGCGCCCCATCGCGGCGTCGGTCGCGTGCCCCGCGCCGGGGCCGTCCGGGCGGCGCACCTCGCCGCCCCGCATCGGGCCCGCCGCGGTGCGCCGACGGGTGATGCGCAGCGCCGCGATCACGCCCGCCGCGAGCGGTAGCGTGTAGGCCGGGTCGATGATGAACACGCTGCCCACGCCGTACGGATGATCGGTGAACGGCCGCGCGAGCTGCGTGCCGTACACGGTCATCGCGTCGAGCAGCGGGTGCGTGACCAGCGCGAGCCAGATCGCGAGCCACCACCTGGGGTACCGGTCGGCCTCGCCGTGCACGCGTGCCGCGACCCATGCGATCACCGGGGCCGCGAGCGTGAGCCACAGCAGCGCGTGGCTGTCGCCCCGGTGCAGCGTCATGTCCAGCACGGGATCGCCGTAGTCGACCAGCGCATCGAGGTCGGGCAGGGTGCCGCACGCGGCGCCCCACAGCGCGGCCTTCCGGGGCGAGGTGCGCGGGCCCATCGCCGCGACGGCGACCGACGCGCCGAGTGCGATCTGCGTGAGCGAGTCCATCGTCGCCCATCCTGCCAGCGGCCGGGCCGTCGGGCGGAGAAGTCCCGACGGATCACGCGGCGACCGCGCGTCGCGCTCGTCGAACATCGCCTGCGACACGCCGCCGCCTCCGACGATGCGCCGGGCGGCCCGGCCAATGCAGGCGCGCACCGCACTCGGGGCCGCCTCGGGCACACTGGCCGCCCGCCCACGACGGAGTTCCCCGATGCCTGCCGAACCGCTCGCGCTGCACGTCGACGCCCGCTTCCTCAGTCCGTACGCGATGTCGGCCTACGTCGGCCTGGTCGAGAAGGGCCTGCCCTTCGAGGCCCGCACCGTCGACCTCGAGCGTCGCGCGAACCGCGACCCCGCCTACGCGGCGGTCTCGCTGACGCGCCGCGTGCCGACGCTCGAGCACGGCGCGTTCCGCCTGTCCGAGTCGACCGCGATCGCCGAGTACCTCGAGGACGCCTTCGACGGCCCGCCGCTCTATCCCGACGATCCCCGCGAACGTGCGGTCGCGCGCCAGGTGCAGGCGTGGCTGCGCAGCGACCTGATGCCGATCCGCGCCGAGCGCCCGACCGAGGTGGTGTTCCTCGGGCAGCGCGGAGGCCCGTTGTCCGAGCCCGCGCGCGCCGCCGCCGACACGCTGTTCGCCGCGGCCGACGCGCTGCTCGCGCACGGCGGCGAGCACCTGTTCGCGCGGTGGTGCCTCGCCGACCTCGACCTCGCGCTGATGCTGAACCGGCTGGTGCTGCACGGCGACGCGGTGCCGCCACGGCTCGCCGCCTACGCGGCGCGGCAGTGGGCGCGGCCCTCGGCGCGGCGCTGGATCGAGGCGGTGCCGCGGGGGCGGTGAGGCCGTGGTCCGACGCCGCCGCGCGACCGGCATGCGGCGCCCCGCGGTCCCGCGCGGGGTTCGCCCGATCGTTCTGACGCGAACCATGCTGCGGCACGGCCCCGCTTGCGCGGGCGCATCGTCACGATCGCGGTCGACCGGATCCTGCCGCTGCACGGCGACGTTTCCGCGGAAACGTCGCCGTCGTCGCGGGTCAGCCGACGACCACCTCGGTGACCTCGATCTGCGGCTGGATGTTCGTGTAGTTGGGCACGTCGGCCATGATCGCCTTGCCGTTCGCGGCCATGCCGGCCTGGAACGCATCGAGCGATTCGACGAAGAGCGCGCACGACGCGACGAACGCCGGCGGCGAGCCGGGCGCGCCGCCGCCGAGGCCCTTGTCCACGGTGTAGCGCGTCACCGCGGCGCCGAGCTTGTCCTTGACCATCGGCATGTGCCGGTCGCGGTAGTACGCGTGGTCGAAGGTCGCGCCGGCCTTGTTCGGGTACATCACGGACACCTTGAACATTCTTGTCTCCCCGGTGGATGCGCGCGTGCGCGCGGATCCCGGAAGTCTCGACGCCCGACGCGGGCCGGTCAATGCCGCGATGTCCCGCGCGCGCGGCCGCGCCCGGGACCCGCGGGCGGGTGCGATCAGCCGGGCGCGGCGCCGCAACCCTGCGGCTTGAACACGCGATCGGTCGAGGCGGGGAAGCGCGCGAGCTTCGCCGCGGGCCGCCGCGGCCGGCGCAGCAGCTCGCCGCCGCAGTTCGGGCAGCGCCCGCCGAGGCGACCGTCCGCGCAGCCGGCGCAGAAGGTGCACTCGAACGAGCAGATCCGCGCGTCCTCCGAGTCGGGCGGCAGGTCGCGGTCGCAGCACTCGCACGAGGGTCGCAGCTGGAGCATCGTCGTCCTCCTTCACGCGGCGCCGGGCTCGAGCGCGAAGCCCTCGTCGAGCCAGCCGGTCACGCCGCCGATCATCTTCTTCACCGGGCGCCCGAGCCGCGCGAGGCGGACCGCCGCGCGGTCGGCGCCGTTGCAGTGCGGGCCCGCGCAGTAGACCACGAAGAGGGTCTGCGGCGGCCACGCGGCGAGCCTTGCGGGGTCGATCTCGCGGTGGGGCAGGTGGACCGCGCCCGGCACGTGGCCGCGCGCGAAGGCGGCGGGCCCGCGGACGTCGAGCAGCACGAAGCCGCCCGCGCCGGACGCGAGGTCGGCGTGCACGTCGGCGCAATCGGTCTCGTGCGCGAGCAGGGACTCGAAGTGGGCGAGGGCGAGGGCCGCGGGCGCGGCGGGGATCGAGGCGACGGTCGAGGTCATGGCGGTTCGGGCTCGGGTGGACGACGGACCGATTGTCCGGCGCGGCCGTGCCGTGCGACAGTGGCGGAATCGACAGGCTCCGGTGAGTTTCCGCCAATGCGAGACCGACCCCCGCGCACGCCGCCCGGCATCGCCGCCGTGCTCGCCTACGACGGCCTGTGCACCTTCGAGTACGGCATCGCGATCGAGCTCTTCGACCTCGATCGCCCGGAGCTCGGCGTGCCCTGGTACGACTGCCGCATCGTCGGCGTCGACGGGCGCGTCGCGCGCGGCAGCGGCGGCGTGCGGGTCGAGGCCGACGCGGGCCTCGGCGGGCTCGCCCGCGCGCGCACGATCGTCGTGCCCGGCTGGCGCGACCGCGCCGAGCGTCCGCCCGAGGCGCTGCTGCGCGCGCTGCGGCGTGCGGTCGCGCGGGGCGCGCGCGTGCTGACGATCTGCTCGGGCGCCTTCGTGCTCGGGCATGCAGGGCTGCTCGACGGGCGCCGCTGCACGACGCACTGGCGCTACGTCGCCGAGCTGCGGGCGCGCTTCCCGTCGGCGCTCGTCGAGGACGACGTGCTCTACGTCGACGACGGCGCGCTGATCACCTCGGCCGGCAGCGCCGCGGGGATGGACGCGTGCCTGCACCTCGTGCGGCGCGACTTCGGCGCGCGCATCGCGAACATGGTCGCGCGCCGGCTGGTGATGCCGCCGCACCGCGAGGGCGGGCAGGCGCAGTACGTCGAGGCGCCGGTCGCGGCCCGCCCCGCGCGCACGCTCGCGCCGGTGCTCGACTGGGCGCGGGCGCGGCTGCACGAGCCGATCGGCGTCGAGGACCTGGCCGCGCGCGCGGCGACCAGCCCGCGTACCTTCCTGCGACGCTTCGGGGCGGCGGTCGGCACGACGCCGCTCGCCTGGCTGCAGCGCGAGCGGATCGGCCGCGCGCGCGAGCTGCTCGAGGGCACCGCGCTGCCGCTCGCGCGCGTGGCCGAGCAGTGCGGCTACGCGTCGCCCGAGACCTTCCGTGCGGCGTTCCGGCGGCTGGTGGGCGTGCCGCCGGCGGCGTACCGGGCGCGCTTCGCGCGGGCGGCTTAGGGGGCCGTGCGCGCGTCGGCTACGACGCGTCGGTCGAGGAGGCGCTGTGCTTCGGCTGGGTCGACAGCAAGGTCAACGCGCTCGACGCCGAGCGCTCGCTGCCGTGGTTCGCGCCGCGCGGGCCGCGGACCGGGTGGTCGGCGCCGAACAAGGACCGCGTCGAGCGCATGATCGCCTCGGGTCTCATGACCGCGGCCGGCCTCGCGAAGGTCGAGGCGGCGAAGGCCGACGGCTCGTGGTCGAAGCTCGACGCGGTCGAGGCGCTGCAGGTGCCCGAGGAGCTCGCCGCCGCGCTCGCCGCGCACCCGCCCGCGGCGACGCCGTGGGACGCGTTCCCGCGCTCGGCGAAGCGGGGCATCCGCGAGTGGATCGCGACGGCGAAGAAGCCCGAGACCCGGGCGGCGCGCATCGCCGAGACCGCGCGGCTCGCGCAGCGCGGCGAGCGCGCGAACCAGTGGACGGGGCCGAAGCGCAGTCGGGCCTGCGCACGGCCGGATCCGACGACGCGGGTCCGATGCGGCGGGCATGGCCGAACCGCCCACGCGACCGACGCCCTCGCTCCGCCGACGAGTGGCGCCACACCCCGCGCGCCGACGCCTGTCCGCCGCACCGCACCGCTCGCCCCCCCGCCGGTGTCCGTGCGGCACCGGGACTGCCTACAGTCGCGATTCGGAGGGCCCCTTGCAACCGACGAACGACCGTATCGGCACGCCCACACGAGCCTCCGTCGAATCCGACGCCGCGACCCTGCTCGGGCTGCTGTCGCTCGAGTTCGCCCGACTCGACACCGCGCTCGGGGTCTGCATCGTGTCGGTCGACGCGGGCCGAAGGCTCGACGAACTCACCCGCCAGTTCGACAAGGCCTCGTTCGAAGACAAGGTCGCGTTCCTGCGCAAGACCGTCGACCGCCGCTTCGGCGACGCCGACCCGGCACGCGAGGCGTACACCGCGTGGCTCGCGCGCGCCGACGACGCGCGCCGCGTGCGCAACCACCTGGTCAACGGCCGCGTCGGCTTCGACGCGGACAGCGGCCGCGTGGTCTCGGTGATCGGCCTGCCGACCTCGCAGGACCAGCGCACGCGCCGCTATTCGCTCGACGAGCTGCGCACGATCGTGGGCGAGCTGCGCACGCTGCACGCGGACCTCGCGACGCTGGGCGAGCGCTTCCCGCTCTAGCGCGCGGTCCTCAGATCACGCCCGCGACCCGCAGCCCCTCGAGCTCGCCCGCCGACAGGCCCACCAGCCCGCGCCACACCGCGTCGTTGTGCGCGCCGAGCGGCGGCGCCACGAAGTCGATCGCGCCGGGCGACTCGGACAGTTTCGGCACGACGCCGGTCGTGAGGAACGCGCGCCCCGACTCGAGCACCGCCTGCACGACGTTGCCGCGCGCGCGCACGTGCGGATCGGCGACCGCGTCGGCGATGGTGTTCACGCGCGTGGCCGGCACCGACTCGCGCTCGAGCGCATCGAGCAGCGGCTCGGCGTCCTGCCCCGCGACCCACGCGCCGACGATCGCGTTGACCTCGGCGTGGTGGCGGGCCCGCTCGCGCGCGGAGGCGAAGCGCGCATCGCCCGCGAGGTCCTCGCGGCCCATCAGCTTCAGCAGCCTGCGCCAGACGTTGTCGGTGCCGCCGTTGACCGCGATCCATCGGCCGTCGCGGGTCGCGAAGGTCTCGGCCGGCGCGATCGACGGGTTCGCGTTGCCGGCCCGCATCGGCACGGTGCCGAGAAGGTCGTAGGCCTCGATGGCGCCGCCGATCCGCAGGATCCCCTCGTAGAGCGCGAGGTCGATCTCCTGCCCGCGGCCGCTGACGTGGTCGCGGTGGTGCAGCGCGAACATGACGCCGATCGTGCAGAACAGCGCGGTGATGTAGTCGGCGAGCGCACCGCCGGGCCGCGTCGGCGGCTGCTCGGGAAAGCCGGTGACGTGGTCCTGTCCGGAGAACGCGGTCGCGATGCGGTCGAAGGCGAGGCGGTCGCGGTACGGGCCGGTCTGGCCGAAGCCGGACACGTGCGCGAGCACCAGCCGCGGGTTCGCGGCCGACAGCCGCGCCCAGTCGAGGTTCCACGCGGCGAGCGTGCCGGGGCGGAAGTTCTCGACGACGACGTCGCAGCGCGCCGCGAGGCGCAGCAGCAGGTCCTGGCCCTCGGGGCGGCGCAGGTCGAGCGTCGCGCAGCGCTTGTTGCGCCCGAGCGAGGCGAACATCAGCCCGGTGCCGTCGACCGCCTGGCCGAGGTGGCGCGACATGTCGCCGATCTCCGGGTCCTCGACCTTGATCACGTCGGCGCCGAACTCGGCCATCAGCGTCGCGCAGAACGGCGCGCCGATCAGGCTGCCGAGTTCGAGCACGCGCAGCCCCTGCAGCGCCTTGCCTCCCATCGTCGCGTCCTCGTGTCGATGCCGGACGCGCGCCGTCGGCGGCCCGTGCGTGCGGGCGAGTATCGGGAGCGCGCGCGACGAGCGTCAAGGCGGCGGCTCGCGTACGCTCCCGGTCCGACCCCTCGCCAGGAGACCGCATGATCGCCGTCATCTTCGAAGTCCTGCCCCGGCCGGGATGTGCGCAACGCTACTTCGACATCGCCGCGTCGCTGCGGCCGATGCTCGAGTCGATCGACGGGTTCGTGTCGGTCGAGCGCTTCCAGAGCCTGACGACCGAAGGCAAGTTCCTGTCGCTGTCCCTGTGGCGCGACGAGGAGGCGGTCCGCGCGTGGCGCACCCATCCCGGCCACCGCGACGGCCAGCAGGCGGGGCGCAGCGAGGTGTTCGACGATTACCGCATCCGCGTGGCCGCCGTGCTGCGCGATTACGGGATGACGGACCGGGCGCAGGCGCCGCCGGACTCGTGCGCGGTGCTGATCTGACCGGTTCACCGATGCCCGTGGACCCGCGTCGCGCCGATCAGAGGGCGAGCGTGCCCTCGATCAGCACGTGCACCGCGCCACCGATCCACGCCGAGCCCGCGCCGTCGGGCCGCACGGACACGCGCCCGGTGCGGCCGATCGCCGTGCCCTGCGCGATCGTGCGCGGTCCGGCCAGGCGCCCCTCGGCGAGCTGCCAGCGGGCGAGCGCGGCGTTCAGCGAGCCGGTGATCGGGTCCTCGCTCATGCCGCTGGACGGCGCGAGCATCCGCACCTCGTGGTCGCACGCGCTGCCCGGTGCGTGCGGACCGACGAACCCGATCGAGCGGAACGCCGGCCAGCGCACGCGCGAGGCATCGAGCGCGAGCACCGCCTCGGCCGACGCGAGCTCGAAGGCCTGCCACACCGGGCCGTTGCACAGCTCGGCGCTGCGCACGATCGCCCCGGGCGGGATCGACAGCGCGGCGACGATCGCCTCGCGCGTGGCCGGGTCCATCGGCCGCACCTCGGTCGGCGGCGCGCGGAACGCGAGCTCGCCCGGGCGCGACACGTCGACCTCGACGAGCCCCACACCGCACTGCTGCCGCACGAGGCCGCGCTCGCGCGGCACCCCGCCGCAGTGCAGCCAGGACGCGCAGCTGCCGAGCGTCGGATGGCCGGCGAACGGCATCTCGCGCGCCGGCGTGAAGATGCGCACGCGGTAGTCGGCCGCGGGGTCGGTCGGCGGCAGCAGGAAGGTGGTCTCCGCGAGGTTCGTCCACGCGGCGAAGCGCTGCATCGCGTCGTCGGACAGGCCCTCGGCGTCGACGACGACGGCGAGGCCGTTGCCCTGCGTCGGCACGGGCGTGAAGACGTCGCACTGGACGAAGCGGCGCACGGGCATCGGTCGTTTCCTGGAATCGGGGGGGCGCACGCGGGGCGCGGGGTCGCGGCGTGATTCTGGACCGGACCGCGGCGTCGCCGGGCGCCGATCGACACGCGGCGGCCCGACGCGACCGTGGCCGCGACGACCCGCGAGGTCGTCGGGCGCGCGAGGCGGCTCGGGTAAGCTGGCCGGATGTCGATCGACCCGTCCTCCGCGCTGCGGGCCGCGGGTGCGCCTGCGCCGCGGCGCGCGGGCGAGACGCGCCGGCTGCTGGTCGCCGGCGCGGTCGGCCGGCTCGGCGAGGCGCTGCTCAACGACGCGCTCGCGCGCGGCGGCTACGACGAGGTCGTCGCGCTCGCCGAAGGCGACGCGACGATGTCGCTCGGCGTGCGTGGCCTCGCGCTCGCGCCGCTCGACCGGCTGCCGCCGCTCGAGGACGTCTGCATCGCCCAGACCCTCGATCCGGACGCGCCCGGCGCGCGCTCGTTCCACGGTCGCGATGCGCCGTTCGCGCTGGTCGACCCGATCGCGATGCCGCGGATCGCGCGGGCCGCGGCCGCCGCGGGCGCGCGGCGCCTCGTGCTCGTCCACCCGCTGCCGGCGTGGCAGCAGATGTCGGCGCTGCACCTGGGCCTCGCCGGCGAGGCCGAGCTCGGGATGGCGAACCTGCCGTTCGACGGCGTGACCGTGATGCGGCCGGTCGCGCCGTCCGCGAGCGCGGGCGGCGGCCTGGTGCAGCGGATCGTCGGCGTCTACCTGAGCCTGCAGATGCTGATGCTGCCGAAGTCGGTGCCGACGCTCACCTCGGCGCAGGTGGCCCGCGTCGCGGTCGACCTGCTGCGCGACGGCGAGCCCGGGGTCCGGGTGCTGGGGGCCGCGCAGATCGAGGCGCGGCTCGCGGCCGCGCGGGTGGCGAACGAGCCGAAGCCCGGCTCGAAGTGAGCGCAGACTTCTACGCCGAGTGTCGCCGTGTCTCGATACGGTGGACCACGCCGAGCCCGCACAGCCCGGCGAGCAACAGCCAGACGGACGCCGGCAGCGGCACCTGGGCGACCGGCGGCGCGCCGCCGGGGAGCGTCGGATCGACGAACGGGCCGCCGTCCCCGGGGCCGCCCCGGGGATCGAGACCGCCGCCTCCAGGGCCACCCGGGCCGCCGGGGCCACCTCCTCCGAGCGGGCCTCCCGGCGTTTCCCATTCGCGCCCGGGCCCGTCTCCGGGCGCCGGCGTAGGCGGCGCGGCCGGCGGGAACGCGGCCGGCGCCAGCCCGGCTTCGGGTGGGGCACCTGCGGGAGCCGGAATCGGGACGCCGGGGGGCGCCGAGGTGCGCGGCGGCAGCGCTGCGCCGTGCGGCGAGGCGGCGGCGATCGGAGCCTGGCTGGAGCCCGCCTCGGTACGCGAGATCGCGGCGGGCGTACCGGCGGGAAGCGGCGCGTACGTGCCGCCGAATCCGGACGAGCCGAAGCCGGCCAGGCTCCCCGGCGGCAAGGCGGCGAGCAGCGCAGCGACGCCGCCGTCGCCGGGCACTGGATCCGCCAACGGCGCACCACTCGCCGCGATCGGACCGGCTTCGCCCGTCCGTGCGGGGTCCGTGGCTGCCGGGGCCGCCACCGGACCGACCCCCGCGGCATCCGCGAGCGAGCGGCGCGGCACGGCGGCGCTGGCCTGCGGCGCATCGTCCTCGAACACCGCCGACTTGACCCGGACGTCGCGCATCACCTTCGGCGCGCATTCGACCGGCACCTTGCGCATCGACGCCGCCTCCGGCTTCGCGGCCGGGGCCGCCGGCCGCGCCGGGCGCGCCGCCGCGGACGCGGGTCGGGCGGGCGATGCGGCGCCGTCCGTGGACGCCGGCTTCGGCCGTGCCACCGGACGCGGTCGGGGCGGAGGCGTCGGTGCACCGACTGCCCGCGAAGGCGCGGTCGCGGTCGCGGTCGGCGCCTGCGCGGCATCGGCCGCGACGCGGACCGGCGGTTTCGCGGCGGGCGCGGTCGGCGGCGTCGACTTGCGGCGGGGCGCGGGCGCCTTCTTCGGTCCGTCGGGCACCTCGACGAAGCAGTCTTCCTGCGACGCCCGGGCCGCGGACGGCCCGGCCGCGCACAGCACGGCGGCGGCGATCGCGGCGAGCGGCAGTCGGATCGATGGAGGGAGGGACATGGGGCGCATCGACGGATCCCGGAGCACGTTCCGATTCTCCCGACCCCCTCCCGGGCGACGAGGAACTTCCGCACGCCCCGGACCGTCCCGGAGCCCGCGACCGTAGAATGTCGGCTCGTCCCGCCCCCGGCGTCGCATCGCCGACCGCCGCCCCCAGATGAACAACGACGTCTTCCTGCGAGCGCTGCTGCGCCAGCCCACCGAGCACACCCCGATCTGGCTGATGCGCCAGGCCGGCCGCTACCTGCCCGAGTACAACGCGACGCGCAAGCGCGCCGGCAGCTTCCTCGCGCTGTGCAAGTCGCCCGAGCTCGCCTGCGAGGTCACGCTGCAGCCGCTCGCGCGCTGGCCGCTCGATGCCGCGATCCTGTTCTCGGACATCCTGACCGTCCCCGACGCGATGGGGCTGGGCCTGTACTTCGCCGAGGGCGAAGGCCCGAAGTTCGAGCGCCCGGTCCGCGACGAGGCCGCGGTCGCCGCGCTCGCGGTCCCCGACCCGACCCGCGAGCTGCGCTACGTGATGGACGGGGTGTCGACGATCCGCCGCGCGCTCGACGGCCGCGTGCCGCTGATCGGCTTCTCGGGCAGCCCGTGGACGCTCGCCTGCTACATGGTCGAGGGCGGCGGCAGCGACGATTTCCGGCAGGTCAAGTCGATGCTCTACAAGCGGCCCGACCTGATGCACCGCATGCTGACGGTCACCGCCGACGCGGTCCGCGACTACCTGAACGCGCAGATCGACGCCGGCGCGCAGGCGGTGATGATCTTCGACACCTGGGGCGGCATCCTGCCCGACGGCCATTACCAGAAGTACTCGCTCGGCTTCATCCGGCGCGTGCTGCAGGGACTGCGCCTTGAACGCGAGGAGCGCACGCCCGACGGCGGCACGCGCCGCGTGCGCGTGCCCTCGATCGTCTTCACGAAGGGCGGCGGCCTGTGGCTCGAGGACATCGCGGCCAGCGGCTGCGACGCCGTCGGCCTCGACTGGACCGTGAACCTCGGCCAGGCCCGCGCGCGGGTCGGCGACCGGGTCGCGCTGCAGGGCAACCTCGACCCGATGGTGCTGATGGCCGAACCCGGCCAGATCCAGGGCGAGGCGGTCAAGGCGCTGGAGAGCTACGGCGTCCCCCAGGCCGGCCACGGCCACGTCTTCAACCTCGGCCACGGCATCTCGCAGTTCACGCCGCCCGAGTCGGTGACGGCGCTCGTCGAGGCGGTCCACGCCTACAGCCGCGAGCAGCGCCGACGCGGCGCCGCAGCATCGAACCTGTAGCTCGAGCGCCCCAGTTATGCACACCGCCGTCGGTGTCGGCCGACGGGCGGCGCCGGCCCTGAAACCGCCAAGCCGGCCATCGCAAGTGCTTGATTTTTAGAGCCTTATACTTGTCGAAAAAGTGTGCATCAGGCGGCGGGGCACGCAGCGGTGCGCCTTTCCGGGGGTTGCGGTACCCCTGTCCACACTTTTATCCACAGGTTTTGTGAACACCTCGGAAAAGCCCCGACGCCCCCGACAGTTGCGACCGATTTGAAGGATTCACTTTAAGTACGCCGTGGCCGCCGGACCTGCCATCGCGCACGTCGCGCTCGACGTGCCGCTGCCCGATCCCTTCGACTACCGGGTCGCGGACGGCTGGCGCCCGGAGGTCGGCGACTGGGTGGTCGTGCCCTGGGGCACGTCGCGCCGGGTCGGGCTGGTCACCGGGTTCTCGCAGGCGTCGGACGTGCCCGCGGAGCGCCTGAAGGCACTGGAGGCGCCGCTGCCGGGCATGCCCCGGATGCCGGCGCACTGGATGGACTTCGTCGCGTTCGGCGCGCGCTACTACCACGCGGGGCTCGGCGAGCTCGCGCTGCCCTCGGTGCCGAAGCTGCTGCGGACGGCGCCGACCGCGCGCAGTCGCGGCCCGGCGACCGCGCGGGCCCGCGGACGGTTCGATGCGCCGGCCGGCGAGGCGGACGGCGGCCCCGGCTCGCACCCGGGCACGGCGGGCGGGGCGCCGGGCGCGTCGGTCCTCGCGCCCGAGCCGAGCGCCGAGCAGGCCGACGCGCTCGCCGCGATCGGCGCGGTCGAGGGCCACGCGGTGATCCTGCTCCACGGCATCACCGGCAGCGGCAAGACCGAGGTCTACTTCCGCTGGCTCGAGCGCCGGCTCGCCGCCGGCCCGTCGACGCAGGCGCTGGTGCTGGTGCCCGAGATCGCGCTGACGCCGCGGCTCGCCGAGCGCATCCGCGAGCGCTTCCCGTCGATGCCGCTCGCGGTCCTGCACAGCGACATGCCGGACGCCGAGCGCGCCGCGCACTGGCTCGCCGCCGCCGAGGGGCGCGCGCGGATCGTGCTCGGCACGCGGCTCGCGGTGCTCGCGCCGCTGCCGGGGCTGGTCGCGGTCGTCGTCGACGAGGAGCACGACGCGTCGTTCAAGCAGCAGGAGGGCGCACGCTACTCGGCGCGCGACCTCGCGATCGCGCTCGCCGCGCGTCGCGGCCTGCCGATCGTGCTCGGCTCGGCGACGCCGTCGCTCGAGACCTGGCACGCGGTGCGCCGCGGCCGCTACCGCATCGCCACGCTCGCGCACCGTGCGAGCGGCGCCGCGCTGCCGACGGTGCACCGCCTGCCGCTGCGGGGCGCGACGCTGAAGCAGGGGCTCACCGAGCCCGCGATCGCCGCGATCGAGGCGACGATCGCGCGGGGCGAGCAGGCGCTGATCTTCCTGAACCGGCGGGGCTACGCGCCGGTGCTCGCCTGCGGGGCCTGCGGCTGGCTGAGCCGCTGCGACCAGTGCGACGCGTATCGGGTGCTGCACCGGGTGGGCGGGCCGGCGCGACCCGCCGCGCCGCGCGCGCGACCCGCGGCGCGCGGCGCGTCGTCGGCCGACGTCGCGTCCGCCACGCCGGACGCGCCCGCCGCGCCCGCCGCGCCCGCCGCCGAAGAGCAGGCGGTCGACCTGCACGCCGGCGGCCCGCGCGCGCGCTACCGACTGGTGTGCCACCACTGCGGCGCCGAGCAGCGCGTGCCGCGCACCTGCCCCGAGTGCGGCAACGTCGACCTGGCCGGACTCGGGCGCGGCACGCAGCGGCTGGAGGAGGGCCTGCAGGAGCTCTTCCCCTCGGCCCGCATCGGGCGCCTCGACCGCGACGTCGCGCGCCGCCGCGGCGCGGCCGAGAAGATGCTCGACGCCGCGCACGCCGGCGAGGTCGACCTGCTGGTCGGCACGCAGATGCTCGCCAAGGGCCACGACTTCCGGCGCCTGACGCTGGTCGTCGTCGTCGACGCGGACGCCGGCCTCTTCGCCGCCGACTTCCGCGCCCCCGAGCGGCTGTTCGCGACGCTCATGCAGGTCGCCGGTCGCGCGGGTCGCCACCACGCGTCGAGCCGCGTGCTGATCCAGACCCGCTACCCCGACCACCCGGTCTACGACGCGCTCGCCGCCCACGACTTCGAGCGCTTCGCCGCGCAGCAGCTCGCCGAGCGCGAGCAGGCGTCGCTGCCGCCCTTCGTCCACCAGGCGCTGCTCACCGCGCAGGCGAAGACGCACGAGGCGGCCGAGGCCTTCCTCGCGCAGGCCCGCGACGTCCTCGCGGGCGGGCGCACCGACCCGCCGATCGCGCGCGCGGTGCTCGACGCGCTGAACGTCTGCGACCCGGTGCCGATGCCGCTCGCGCAGATGCGCGGCGAGGCGCGTGCGCAGATGCTGCTCGAATCGGCCTCGCGCGGCGCGCTGCACGCGGCACTCGGCGCGTGGCTCGCGACGCTGCGCGCGCAGCGCACGCCGGTGCGCTGGCAGATCGTCGTCGACCCGCACGAGATCTGAGCCCGCCGATGACCGACACGCTGAACCCCGCGCAGCGCGAGGCCGTCCGCTACCTCGACGGCCCGTGCCTGGTCATCGCCGGCGCGGGCTCGGGCAAGACGCGCGTGATCACGCAGAAGATCGTGCACCTGCTCGAGGGCGGCGTCACGCCGCGCGCGATCGGGGCGATCACCTTCACCAACAAGGCCGCCAAGGAGATGGCCGACCGGCTCGGCCGCATGACGCGCCTGAAGGGCGCCGACACGCCGCTGGTGTCGACCTTCCACTCGCTCGGCGTGCAGATGCTGCGCGCGGACGGCACCTCGATCGGGCTGAAGAAGGCGTTCTCGATCCTCGACGCCGACGACGCGGCGTCGATCGTCGCGCAGCTGCTGTCCACCACCGACCGCAAGCTCGTGCGCGCGGTGCAGTCGCGGATCTCGCTGTGGAAGAACGCCGGCCTCGACGCCGACGAGGCGATGGCCGCCGCGCGGGACGGCGACGCGCACGCGGCCGCGCGCCTGTACCGCGACTACGCGGCCACGCTCGCCGGCTACCAGGCGGTCGACTTCGACGACCTGATCGGCCTGCCGCTGAAGATGCTGCGCGAGGTGCCCGAGGTCGCGGAGCGCTGGCAGAACCGACTGCGCTACCTGCTGGTCGACGAGTACCAGGACACCAACGCGACGCAGTACGAGCTGTTGAAGCGTCTCGTCGGCCCGCGCGCCGCGTTCACCGCGGTCGGCGACGACGACCAGTCGATCTACGGCTGGCGGGGCGCCACGCTCGAGAACCTGCGGCGCCTGTCGACCGACTTCCCGCGCCTGAGGGTGATCAAGCTCGAGCAGAACTACCGCTCGAGCCGCTCGATCCTCGCCGTGGCCAACCGGCTGATCGCGAACAACCCGAAGCTGCACGAGAAGACGCTGTGGTCCGAGCTCGGCGTCGGCGACCCGGTGCGCGTGCTGCCGATGGACGACGACGAGGCCGAGGCCGAGTCGATCGCGATGCGGCTGCAGTCGCAGCGCTTCGAGCGGCGCGGGAAGTTCGGCGACTACGCGGTGCTCTACCGCTCGAACCAACAGGCCCGCGCGATCGAGCAGGCGCTGCGCCGCGAGAAGATCCCGTACGTGCTGTCGGGCGGGCAGTCGTGGTTCGAGCGCGCCGAGATCCGCGACGTGATCGCGTGGCTGCGGCTGCTCGCGAACGAGGACGACGACCCGGCGTTCATCCGCGCGATCACCACGCCCAAGCGCGGCGTCGGCCCGCAGACGCTGCAGGCGCTCGGCGGCTACGCGGGCGAGCGCCACGTGTCGATGTTCGCCGCGCTGTTCGAGACCGGCGTGGAGTCGCGGCTCGCGGCGCGGCAGCTCGAGCCGCTGCGCACCTTCGGCGCCTTCGTGAACCGCATCGGCGCGCGCGCGAAGCGCGAGCCCGCCGGCGCGCTGCTCGAGGAGATCCTGAAGGCGATCGGCTACCACGCGCACCTCGTCGAGACCTTCGACGAGCGGCAGGCGACGCAGAAGTGGCAGAACGTCACCGACTTCGTCGCGTGGATCGCCAAGCGCGGCGAGGAGGACGGCAAGACGCTGCTCGATCTCGCGCAGACGATCGCGCTGCTGTCGCGGCTCGACGGCGAGGACGGCGACACCGATGCGGTGCGGCTCACCACGGTCCACGCCTCCAAGGGCCTCGAGTTCCCGCACGTGTTCGTCGTCGGCTGCGAGGAGGGGCTGATGCCGCACACCCACGACGCCGAGGACGAGGACGACGACGGCCCGCAGCGCGTCGAGGAGGAGCGCCGGCTGATGTACGTCGCGGTCACGCGCGCGCAGCGCTCGCTGACGATCACCTGGTGCCGCCAGCGCCGGCGCGCGAAGGCGATGGTGCAGCGGCTGCCCTCGCGCTTCATCGCCGAGATGGGCCTGGAGGCCGAGGGCGGGGCCTCGGCCGTCGTCGAGGCGGGGGTCGCGAAGCAGCGGCTCGCGTCGCTGAAGGACCTGCTCAAGCCGCGGGGGCCGGCCGCGCCGGGCTGACGACGCGCCGCCGGCTGCGCAGCCGCCCTGCAGGCCGCCCGGCTCGCATCGCGCGGTGGCCGTCGCGTCGGCTCCGGAAAGCAGAACGGCGCCCGCAGGCGCCGTTCCGGGGGACGGAGCGCGACAGGCCCTACTTGGCCGCGCTCACCATGTACTGCACGCTCGCCTTGATCTCGGCGTCGCTCGCCGCCGAGCCGCCCTTCGGCGGCATCGCGCCCTTGCCCTTGATTACCGACGCGGTCAGGCCGTCGACGCCCGCCGCGAGGCGCGGCGCCCAGGCGGCCTTGTCGCCGAGCTTCGGCGCACCGGCGACGCCCGCCGCATGGCAGGCCTGGCAGGCGGTTTCGTAGAGCTTCTTGCCGGCGTCGGCAGCCGGCGCGGCGGCCTGCGCGGTGACGGCGGCGGCCGTCGCGGCGGCAGCCACCGCGGGCGCGGCCGCGGCCGGTGCGGCCGCTGCAGGAGCCGGCGCCGCCGGCGCCGCGGACGCCGGCGCGGGCGCCGCATCGGCCGCGGCCTTCGGCTCCTCGAACTTCCCGCCCGACTTGTTCGCCATGTAGGCCACCGCGCGGCCGATCTCGGCGTCCGAGTACTCGCCGCCCGCCTGCGCCGCCATCGCGCCCTTGCCCTTCAGCGCGGAGTTCAGCAGCGCCTCGTAGCCGGTCTTGATCCGCGGCGCCCACGCGGCGGTGTCGCCGAGCTTGGGCGCGCCCGCGGCGCCGACCTCGTGGCACGCGCCGCACTGCGCCTTGTAGACCTCCTCGGCCGGGCGCAGCGCCTTCGCGCCGCCGGCCGAGGCCAGCTGGAATCCCGCGACGGGGCGGATCCGTGCCTCGATCGCCTCGGGCGTCAGCGCGGTGCTGCCGGCGGCGGTCCGCTTGCCCGAGCCGACGTAGGTGGCCAGCAGCACGATCAGGATGATCGGAACGACGAACGCGAGGACCACGACGGTGATCAGCTGGCGGGGGGTCTTGATGAAAGGCTCGTGCTCGCTCATTCCGCTCTTATCCGGTGGCCTCGCGCTGCAGGCGCGCGCGGGCTGCGTCGATACAAACCTTGGAGTATAGCCCGAAGGGTCCGACGACCGGTAGGTCGCGGAGGCGGCCCCCCGACCGCCTCCGCGCCTCCTAGGACCGTGCGGCGCGGCGCCCCCCGACGCCTTGCCGCGCGACCCGTTCGAACTCAGCGCTCCGCCTGCGACAGGCGGACGACCGCGACCGTTCCGACGAGCGCCGTCGCCTGGTCCTTGAGCTGCCCGGCCGCGGCGGCCGTCTGCTCGACGAGCGCGGCGTTCTGCTGCGCGCCGCGGTCGAGGTCCTGGATCGCCTGGCCGACCTGCGAGACGCCACCGTGCTGCTGCGAGGCCGCGTCGGCGATCGCGACGCTCAGCGACTCGAGCTCCTGCGCGTTGCCGACCAGCGTGCGCATCGTGTCGCCGGCGCTGCGCACCACGGTTGCGCCGTCGCCGACCTTGCGCATGGTGGTGTCGATCAGGCCGCGCATCTCGCGCGCGGCCTCGGCCGAACGCTGCGACAGCGCGCGCACCTCGGCGGCGACCACCGCGAAGCCGCCGCCGTGCTCGCCGGCGCGCGCCGCCTCGACCGCGACGTTGAGCGCGAGGATGTTGGTCTGGAACGCGATGCCGTCGATCACCTCGCCGCCGCGGCGCGCGACCTGCGCGTCGCCCGACGCGATCTCCGCACCCTTGCGCGCGTGGTCGGCCGTGCCGCGCACCGTCGACGAGATCTCCTCCATCGACGCGGCCGACTCCTCGAGCGCGGCCGCGGTCTGCTCGGTGCGGCCCGACAGGTCGGGCGCGCCGGCGGAGATCTGCGTGCTCGCCCCGACGATCGCGTCGGCGCCGGCGCGCACCTCGCGGGCGAGGCGTGCCGCGTCGCGCACGGCGACGTCGGCCTCGTGCGCAGCGGACGCCGTCGCGATCGCCTTGCGCGCCGCCCCGGCCGCCGCGTCCAGCCGCAGCGCCGTCGCGCGGTCCGGCCGCGGCACCAGCACCTTGGCGACCGCGCGTTCGAGCTCGACGAGCTGCGACTGCGCGACCACCGCGAGCCGGTCGATCCGGGCGCGCTGGGGCGGTGCCGCACGACCCGATGCCGCGATCGCGAGCGCGGTGTCGCCGAGTTGCGCGAGCGACTCCACCAGCCCCGGCGTGCGCGAGGTGGCGGCGTCCATCATGTAGTACGGGTCGACGTCCGGGTCGAGCGTGAGGTTCGAGCCGTCCGACGCCTGCGAGACCAGCTCGAGCAGCGCCGCGCCGTGCGCGCCGTGCGCGGCGAAGCGCGACTCGGCGTGCGCATCGGCGGCGAGCGCACCGAGCGACGTGCGCGCCGCCGTCGAGGCACGCTCGCCGCGCATGGCCGCGCCGCGCGCGTCCTGCGCCGCGTCGAGATCGGGCAGCAGCGCCTCCAGGTACGCGACGCCCACCCGCTCGGCCGCCGAGCACGCGATGCTGCGCTGGTTCGCGTCGGGAAAGCCCCAGCTCCGCACGCCGAGCGGGATCGCGAACGCCGCGGTGATCGTCGCCGGCTTCGCGCCGAACCCGATCTGGCGGAACAGCCGCACGCCGGGCGCCCACACGCCGTGACAGCGGAAGAACGACACCGTGCCGTCGAGGGCGGCGTCGTGGGGGTCCATCGGTCGTGCTCGGTCGCTCATCGTCGTTGGGTTCACGAGGGTTTCGCTCGGCGCGCCGTCCTCCCTCGCGGATCGGCGCGTCACCCGGCACATGCGATCGAGTCAGTGGATCCTACGTAAGCGTTTCCCTACGGATCGTCGGAACAGCTCGGGCCGCACGGCGCATTCCGGGGGACCGCGGACGGGCGCGCGGCGGGAGGTCGGGCCGCACCGGGGTACAATGACGCCCGCAGCGCCCGTAGCTCAGGGGATAGAGTATTGGCCTCCGAAGCCAAGGGTCGCAGGTTCGATTCCTGCCGGGCGCGCCACCCACTGCCCGCCGCCGCCGTCGCCGGACGCCGGTGAGCGTCGGCCCCGAGCGGGTCCGACACCTCCGATCCCCACGCCGCTCCGCCGGCATCGACCGTTCGTCCCGATCATCGGGATGAGCCCCGCTTTTCCCCCTTTATCCCGGCGACTCCGGGCCGAGGGCGGCGCCTACATTCGGTTCGACCCCTCCATCACATCGTCCGGCACCGGCCGGGCGCGCGCCCAGGGACATGGACCGAATCGAACGCATGCTGCGCCGCGCGACGCTCGTGGCCTCGCTGCTTGCGGGTGTCGCCGTGCCGAACGCCGTGCAGGCACAGGACCCGGGCCGCCTCTTCGGCGCGGGCGATCCCGCGAGCGCGGCGGCCGCGATGGGCGCCGGCGGCGGGGCCGCGGGGCTCGGCGCGGGCGGCGCGGGGTTCGGCGGCGCCGGCTTCGGCGGCGCGGACCTCGGCCCGACGGGCGCCGGCGGCTTCGGCGCGATGCAGGGCCTGCGCGGCCGCGGCCCGTCGCTGCCGCAAGGCATGGTCCCCGGCGGCGCCGGGCAGCTCGACGCGAACGCCGCGGCCGGCGTGCCGCGCCCGCTGCCGCCGCTCGAGCCCAACGACTTCCAGAAGTTCGTGCAGGCGAGCACCGGCCGCCTGCTGCCGCTCTTCGGCGCGACGCTGTTCGAGGAGGCCCCGACCAGCTACGCGCCCGTCGGCGGCGTGCCCGTCCCCGCGGACTACGTGATCGGGCCGGGCGACGAGATCGTCGTGCGCTCGACCGGCGTGCTCGACTTCGAGCTGCGCCCCGTCGTCGACCGCGACGGCCAGATCGTGCTGCCCAAGGTCGGCGCGGTGCAGGTCGCGGGCACCCGGATGGCCGACCTCGAGCAGGTGCTGACCCGCCAGGTCGGCAAGAGCTTCCGCAACTTCACGCTCTCCGCGACCCTCGGGCAGCTGCGCGGCATCGACGTCTACGTCGTCGGCCAGGCCCGGCGACCCGGCAAGTACACGCTCAGCAGCCTGTCGACGCTCGTCAACGCGCTGTTCGCGAGCGGCGGCCCGAACGCGCACGGCAGCCTGCGGCGCGTGCGCCTCGTGCGCGCCGACCGCACCGTCGTGTCGATCGACCTGTACGACTTCATCGTCCGCGGCGACAAGTCGAAGGACGTGCGGCTGCTGCCCGGCGACACCATCGTGTTCCCGGCCGCCGGCCCGCGCGTCGCGCTCGCGGGCGCCGTCAACCTGCCCGCCGTCTACGAGCTCGTCGCCAACGACACGCCGATCCGCGAGGTGCTTGCGCTGTCGGGCGGGCTGCCGGTGCTCGCCGACCCGCTGCGCGCGCTCCTCGAGCGCGTCGACGGCTCGAAGCGGGCCGCGCGCACGGTCGAGCAGTTCGGCCTCGACGAGGCCGGCCTCGGCCGCACGCTGCGCGACGGCGACGTGCTGAGCGTGCAGCCGATCAGCCCGCAGTTCGCCAACGCGGTGACGCTGCGGGGCAACGTGGCCGCGCCGCTGCGCTATCCGTTCCGCCCCGGCATGCGGGTGCGCGACCTGATCCCCGAGCGCGAGGCGCTGATCACGCGCGACTACTGGCTGCGCAAGAACCTGATGGTGCAGTTCGAGGAGCCGGTGCGGGAGGGAGAGGACTTCGACCCACGGGGGGCGAGCGAGCGGTCCGGGCGGACCGATCCGGCGCGCGGGGACGCGGGACGTGGCTCGGGTGCCGTGCTGCGCGACTCCGCCGTGCTTCGCGATGCGGCCACCAAGGACGCGGGTCAGCGCGTCTCCGCCGAACGCGCTCGCCAAGACCTGAAGAGCGTCTTCGACGAACCCAACTGGGATTACGCGGTGATCGAACGGCTCGATGCCGCCGAAATGCGGCCGCGCCTGATTCCATTCAACCTCGGCCGCGCGGTCCTGCAGCAGGACGATGCGCACAACCTCGAGCTGCAGCCAGGCGACGTCGTCACCGTCTTCAGTCAACGCGACCTGCGCGTGCCGCGAAGCCGACAGACGCGGCTGGTGCGCATCGAAGGAGAGGTCGCCGCACCGGGAATCTACAACGTCGAGTCCGGCGAGACATTGCCGCAGCTGATCGCGAGGATCGGCGGTGCGACGCGCGATGCGTACCTGTTCGGAACCGAGTTGACGCGCGAGAGTGTCCGCCAGCAGCAGCAGGACAACCTGCAGACGATCGTGCGCCGGCTCGAGGACCAGACGTCGTCCGGCATCGCCGCCCGTCAGCAGACGCTGCAGGCCGGCACTGCCGCCGACCAGGCGGCGCAGGCGCAGCGGCTCGCCGTCGAGGAGAAGATCGCACGCGAGCGGCTCCAGCGCCTGCGGTCGATGAAGCCGACCGGGCGAATCTCGCTCGAGCTCGATCCCGATACACCCGCGCTGCCGGCGATCGCGCTCGAAGACGGCGACCGGATCGTGCTGCCGCCTCGCCCGTCGTTCGTCGCGGTGGTCGGGTCGGTCTACAACGAGAACTCGCTGCTGTGGCGCCAGGGCAAGACGGTCGACGACTACCTGCAGGCGGCGGGCCTGACCGACGGCGCGGACATCGACAATGTCTTCGTGCTTCGAGCCGACGGCAGCATCGCGTCGCGCCGCGTCGGCGCATGGGGCCGGGCAGGCGTCGGCGCGCTGCGCTTGTCCCCCGGCGACACGATCGTCGTGCCCGAGAAGGTCGACCGCGAGACGAAGTACGCCGCGTTCATGCGGGGCCTGAAGGACTGGACCCAGGTGGTCTACCAGCTCGGGCTCGGTGCGGCCGCGATCAAGGTGCTGAGGGACTGAGGCGATGGGCCATCCGGATCTCGTCCCGCTTCGCGAGGCGTCGCTGCATCGCACCCCCGACACGGGGTTCGGACTCCTCGATCTGATGGTGCTCCTCGCGGAGAACGCGCGTCGCCTGGCACTGGTGCCGATCGCCTGCGGCCTCGTGGCGCTCGGCATCACCTTCCTCGTGTCGCCGACCTACACCGCCGTCGCCCGAATCCTGCCGCCGCAGCAGCAAGGCGGCGCGGCAGCCCTGCTGGCCGCGCAGCTGGGCTCGCTGGCGAGCCTCGCCGCGGGCGCGGCCGGGCTCAAGAACCCGTCCGAACAGTACGTCGGCATCCTGAAGGGACGCACGATCGGCGACGCGATCATCGAGCGTTTCGACCTGCGGCGTGTCTACGATCTCGAGCTGATGGAGACCACGCGGCGGATGCTCGCCAGCCGTGTGGACATTGGCGCCGGCCTGCGCGACGGGATCATCTCGATCGAGGTCGACGACGAGGATCCGAAGCGTGCGGCGGACATCGCCAACGGATACGTCGCCGCGCTGCGCGAGCTCTCCCGTTCGATGTCGGTCGGCGAGGCGTCCCAGCGGCGCGAGTTCTTCGAGCGACGGCTGGCGCAGGCACGCGCCTCTCTCGCGGTCGCCGAGGCGGCACTCCAAGGCAGCCGCGTGGATGGCTCGACTCTGAAGGCCGAGCCACGCGCGGCGATCGAGGAGGTCGCGCGACTGAAGGCTGCCGTCACGGTCGCCGAGGTGAAGCTCGGTGTGCTGCGCGGCTACATGTCCGAGGCGAACCCGGACCTGCGACTCGCGATGGCCGAGCTGGCTGCACTCCGCACGCAACTCGCTCGTGCGGAGCGCGGCGACCGTGGGGACGGGGCGGCAGGCGGTCCTGCCGCCGACTATGTCGCGCGATACCGCGACTTCAAGTACAACGAGGTCCTGTTCGAGCTGATCGCGAAGCAGTACGAGCTGGCCCGCCTCGACGAGGCGCGCGACACCATCGTGATCCAGGTGATCGATGTCGCGGCCCCTCCCGACCGCAAGTCGCGCCCGCTGCGGGCACTGACAGCGATCGTCACGACGGTCGCGGTGTTCTTCCTGATGCTCGCCGCCCTGGTGATGGGCGCGCACCTCAAGCTCGCTTCCGATCGCGCCGATGGACGCGACAAGGTCGCCCGCATCCGTAGGGCACTGTCCCGGCGGGCTCGATGACGGCGATGGGCACGGCCCTGACGGACGGGGTGATCGCGAAGCGCGCGCTTCAGGTGCTCGCCTTCGTGCTGCTCGGCAAGGTCGTCGCGGCCGCCAAGGAAATGGCGATCGCGTGGCGGTACGGCATCTCCGAGGTCGTGGACGGCTACCTCGTCGCATTCGCGATTGCGAACTGGATTCCGTCGCTGTGGATGACCGTGCTGACGCTGGTGCTGGTGCCGTTGCTGACGCGGAGCTCATCGTTTCCGGCCGAGGCGTTGCGGCGGTTCGACGCCGAGCTCGGCGGCGCGACCCTCGTGCTCGGCGTCGCCGCGGCGGTGTTCGCGGTCGTCGCCACCCTCGTCGCTCTGCACGTCGGCTGGCTCGACCCGAACACGGAAGGCGGGTCGCGCGCCAGGCTCGCGATCGTCGGACTCGTGCCGACGATCGTGCTGGGCACGACGACGGTCCTCATGTCGGTCCGACTGATGGCGCGAGGCAGCCAGGCGAACTCG
The DNA here is from genome assembly GCA_044371545.1 of Burkholderiaceae bacterium. Taxonomy (GTDB): domain Bacteria; phylum Pseudomonadota; class Gammaproteobacteria; order Burkholderiales; family Burkholderiaceae_E; genus UBA4615. The sequence continues at coordinate 16,565 of JBILTM010000015.1, read as the reverse complement.
CTGTTCGAGGCATTGCCCGCCACATGCCTGCTGGTCGCGGTACTCGCATGGCCGTCTACGGGACTCGGCCCGCTCCTGGCCGGATCGATCATCGGAGCGGCTGCCCAGCTGTGGGCGAGTGCGGTCCTCGTCAGGCGGGACGGATGGGTCGATAGACCGAGGTTCGGAGTCTCCGGGCCCGTCTGGGCCGCGTTCCGACGCGGGTTCGGCATCGTCTGCGCGGGCCAGGCCTTGATGAGCCTGATCTCGGTCATCGATCCGTTCGTCGCTTCGGCCATCGGGCCGGGCTCTGTCGCGAGCCTGTCCTACGCTTCGAGGATCCTCGCGCTCTTCGCGGCGATCGGAACGACGGTCGTCGGGCGGGCGCTGCTGCCCGTGCTGTCGAGCGCAGTCGCGAGCGGCCGCGACACGGCGGCAGCCCGTCTCGCGTGTCGGTGGGCGGCCCTGGTCTTCGTGGGCGGTGTGGTGCTGGCGGCACTGGGGATGGCGCTCGCGCCGACGCTCGTGCGGCTGCTGTTCGAACGCGGCGCGTTCGGTCCCGACGACACGACGACGGTCGCCGAACTGATGCGCTGGGGATTGCCGCAGCTGCCGTTCTACTTCGCCGGCGTCGTGCTGGTGCAGTGGCTGTCCAGCCGCCAGCGCTACGTTGCCATCGCGAGCGTCGCGGCGCTCTGCCTCGGCGCGAAGCTCGCGGCCAACGCGTTGCTGGTACCGGTCCTCGGTGTCAGGGGACTGATGGCCGCGACCGTCGCGATGTACGCGACCTCGGCGATGGCGCTGGTCGTCGCGACCGCACATCGTCCGGACCGCGAGCGGCGATGATCGCCCGAGTCCTGTCCTCGAACGTGAACGATGCGTCGGCCGGCCGCTGTCGCACGCCCGGTGTGGCGATCGTGGTTCCGTCGCTGCAGGGCGGCGGTGCCGAACGGGTGTCCGCGAGGCTGGCGGGTTCGTTCGGGCGGCTCGGCTGGCGCTCGACGCTGGTGACGCTCGACGGTCCCCGCTCCGACTGCTACCCCGTGCCCGAAGGCGTGAGCCGGATCGCGCTGCACCGTGCGGGCTCAAGCGCGCGCGCCACCGGCGCGGTGCGCGCCAACGTCGAGCGGGCCCTCGCGATCCGGGCGGCGCTGCGCAGCGTGGATGCGGACGTCGCGCTGGGGATGATGGCGACGTGCTCGGTACTGGTCGCGATCGCGACGCGCGGCACCCGCATCGCTGCGGTCGGCGCGGAGCGGATCCACCCGCCCTGCCTGCCGCTGGGCCGCGCGTGGGAGACGGCACGCCGGCTCGCTTACCCGATGCTCGATGCGGTCGTCGCGCAGACCGAGCGTTCCGCGGACTGGCTCCGTCGGCACGCCGGAGTGCGTCGGGTCGTCGTGATCCCGAATGCGGTGCAGCGGCCGCTGCCGGAGCTCGCGCCGTCGGTGCCCCCCGAGGCATGGGTACGCGACCACGAAAGGGTCGTGCTGGCGGTCGGTCGACTCGACGCGCAGAAGGGTTTCGACGTGCTGGTGCGTGCCTTCGCGCGCGTGCGGGGCCAGCGTCCGGGCTGGCGCCTCGTGCTCGTGGGTGACGGGCCGGAGCGGGCCGCGCTGCAGGCGCTCGCCGCGTCGCTCGGGGTCCAGGACGCGGTCGCGATGCCCGGTCGCGTCGGCAACGTCGGGCGGTGGCTCGGTCGCGCCGACGTCTACGTGCTGTCGTCGCGGTTCGAGGGCTTCCCGAACACCCTGGTCGAGGCCATGGATGCCGGCATCGCGTGCATTGCCACCGACTGCGAGACGGGTCCTCGCGAGATCGTGCGTGACGGCGAGGACGGGCTGCTCGTGCCCGTCGACGACCCGCGGGCGATGGCGGACGCGCTGCTCGCGCTCACCGGTGACGGTCGCCGTCGCGCGGAGCTCGGCGAGCGCGCCCGCGCGGTCGCCGAGCGGTTCGACGAAGCGCGGATCGAGGCCCGCTGGATGGACGTGCTCGGGGCACTGGTGCCCGCGGGGGGCGCACGGTGAATCCGGACGCGGTCGTCGGCGCAACGGGATCGGCGTCGCGCAGGGCGCCGTCCCTCACCTGGCCGGCAACGGTCTTGCTCGCCTGCGCGGCGATCGCGTGCATCGGCACGGGTGCGTACACCATGCTGCCGGGAGCCGCCTACGCGCTCGTCGGGCTCGCGTGCACTGTGTTGGCGCTCGAGAATCGGTTCGTCGCACCCGGCGGCGCGGGCCTCGACGCCCGGCTCGTCGCGGGTGTGCTGCTGCTCGACGCCGCGTTCATGCTTCATGGCGTCGTGTACGGGCTCGAGCCGCGGCGCCTGGCGGCGCTCACGCTGTCGCTGGGGCTGCTCGCGCTCTCGCGCACGCTGTGGGGCGTCGTCCTGGACGACGTCCGCACCGGCGCCCGCCACGCGCGCGTCGCGGTACTGGTGGCCGTCGCGGTGCTGCTGGCGGCGCAGCTCGCGGAACTCGCGGGCATGATCGATCGCCGCGGGCTGGGTGGATCGGAGGACGCGGAGCTGACCGTCCGCCCCGGGGGCTTCCTGAATCCCAACATGACGGCCGCGATCGCGCTCGTGCTCGCATTCGTGGCTTCGCGGCTGTCCACCGGCGCCCGCGACGCGATCCACCTCGCGTGCCTGCTCGTCGCGTCGATCGTCGTGGTCCTCGCCCAGTCCCGGGCCGGCCTGCTCGCGCTCGGCGTGCACGTGGGCTGCCTCGCGTGGCGTCGACCCGCGGTCCTCGTCGCGGTGGGCGTCGCCGGCGTGGCCGCCGTCGCCTGGATCGGCGCGGACGCGCTTCTCGACGTCGCGGGGCTCGTCGAGCACCTGCTCGACCGCTTCAGCCGGGACAACAGCAGCGACGAACGGCTCGTCGTGCTCGAGCTCGGCATGGCCGCGATCGACGAGCGGCCCTGGTTCGGACACGGCTACCGCCACCTCGAGCACGTGTTCGGTCGCTCGGCTCACAACGAGTTCGTCGAAACCACGGTGAACTTCGGCTTCGTCGGTCTGGCGGTCGCGCTCGTCGGCGTCACGCTGATCCTGCTGCCGGCGTCCGTGCATCTCCTGGTCGTCTGCGTCGCGCCCTCGGTGCTGTTCAGCCACAACTTCCTCGACACGGTCGAGCTGCAGGCCTGCCTGGGACTGGCACTCGCGGTCGATCGCTCGGGACGCGGACGATGAAGCTCGCGTTCGTCATCACCGGACTGTCGACCGGCGGCGCAGAGAGGATGCTCCTGAAGCTCGTGACGGGCCTGAGGTCGGACATCGATCCGGACGTCGTGTCGCTCGGAGGGCGCGGCGACCTCGCGGGAGCGTTCGAGTCGGTCGGCGTGCCGGTGCTCGCGCTGGGCATGCGCGGCGCGATCGACGTGCCGCGCGCGATCTCGAGGCTCGCCGCGCATTTCAGGCGGGTGCGACCCGACGTCGTCAGCACGTGGCTCTACCACGCCGACCTCGTCGGCGGCCTGGCCGCGCGCGCGGCAGGCTTCGGCGCGATCGCCTGGAACATCCGCAACGGCAGCCTTTCTCGACGGACCACGTCGCGCGCGACGCGTGCCGTCGTCCGGCTGAACGGACGGCTGTCCGGCGCCTTGCCGGAGACGATCCTGTGCTGTTCCGAAGCGGCGCGCGACTACCACGTTGCCCTGGGCTTCGACGCGGCACGTTTCCAGCTGATTCCGAACGGGTTCGACCTGAGCGAGTTCCGGCCCGACGTGCAGGCGCGGGTCTCGGTGCGCTCCGAGTTGGGTTTCGACCCCGACGCGCCCGTCATCGGCCTCGTTGCGCGCTGGGACCCCCAGAAGGACCATCGTAGTGCGATCGACGCGGCCGGACGGCTGCTCGCCCTCAGGCCGGACGCCCGTTTCGTGCTCGCCGGGCCCGGCGTCGACGACGCGAACGAGACGCTGCGGCGATGGATCGGGGCGACGGGCGCGGCGCACGCGTTCAGGCTGCTCGGCGGGCGCACGGACGTCGCCCGGCTGACGGCCGCGTTCGACGTCGCCACATTGACCTCGATCTACGGCGAGGCCTTTCCCAACGTCCTCGGCGAGGCGATGGCCTGCGGCGTGCCGTGCGTGGCGACGGACGTCGGCGATGCCGCGTGCATCGTCGGCGACACGGGGCGAGTCGTACCGCCCGCCGACGGTCGGGCGCTCGCCGCCGCGTGGGCGTCGCTGCTCTCGATGTCGGCGCCGGAGCGCTCGGCGCTCGGTACGCTGGCTCGGCGCCGGGTCCTCGAGCGCTACGACCTCGGCGCGGTCCGCAGACGCTACGAGGGCGCCTTCGAGGCCCTGACGAAATCCGGTCGCTGACCGGCTTCTTCCTGCAGAACGAGCGACGACCATGTGCGGCTTCACCGGCATCATCGACCCCGCCTCCGGCTCCGACCACGCGTTGCTGCGACGCATGGCCGCGACGATCCGGCATCGCGGACCCGACGACGGCGGATCCTGGACGGACCCGCGCGGCGGTGTCGGTCTCGCGCATCGCCGGCTGGCGATCCAGGACCTGTCCGCCGCCGGACACCAGCCGATGATGTCGCGCAGCGGCCGGTGGGTCATCGCGTTCAACGGCGAGATCTACAACCATCTCGAACTGCGGCGCTCGCTCGAGGCACGCGGCGCGCCCGGGTGGCGCGGGCATTCCGACACCGAGACGCTGCTCGCCGGCTTCGAGGCCGACGGCCTCGAGGCCACACTGTGCGCCTCGGTCGGCATGTTCGCGATCGCGGTCTGGGACCGCGAGTCCCGGACGCTGACGCTCGCGCGAGATCGCCTGGGCGAGAAGCCGCTGTACTACGGGTGGCACTCGGGCGCCTTCCTGTTCGGCTCGGAACTGAAGGCCATGCGGGCGCATCCCGCCTTCGATTCCGGCATCGACCGGGACGCGCTGGCCCGCTACATGCGGTACGGCTACGTGCCCGCTCCCGCCACGATCCATCGGAACACCTACAAGCTGCCGGCCGGCGCGTTGCTGGTCGTGCCGGTGCGCGAGGACGGCCGTGCCGTCGCCGACCGCGTGCCGCGTGCGTGGTGGACGATGCGGGACGCGGTCGAGCACGGCCTGGCCGATCCCGTGCAGGTCGACGACGAGCAGGCCGCCGACCTGCTCGAGGCCGCACTCCGCCGCAGCATCCGTGGCCAGCTGCTCTCCGACGTCCCGGTCGGCGCCTTCCTCTCGGGAGGAGTCGATTCGTCGACGATCGTCGCGCTGATGCGCGACGTCGCGTCCGGGCCCGTGCGGACGTTCGCGATCGGATTCCGGGAGCAGGGTTACGACGAGGCCGCCCATGCGGCCGCGGTCGCGCGTCATCTAGGCACCGAGCACGTCGAGCTGTACGTCGGTGCCGAAGAGGCGCTGTCGGTCGTGCCGAACCTGCCGACGATCTACGACGAGCCGTTCGCGGACGTGTCGCAGATCCCGACGTACCTGGTCAGCCGACTCGCGCGGCAGCATGTCGCGGTCGCCCTGTCCGGCGACGCAGGGGACGAGCTGTTCGGCGGCTACACCCGCTACTTCACGGCAGCGTCTATCTGGAAGAAGGCGTCCCGCTTGCCCGCGCCGGTCCGGCGTTGGATGGCCCACGGGTTGTCGAGCGTCGAGTCGGCGAGCTGGGATGCCCTGCACGGTCGGATGGCGCCCGTGCTGCCGGGTCGGCTCCGCTCCGTACGCGTCGGCGAGAAGCTCCACAAGCTCGCGCGCACGCTCGGCGCAACCCGCGGCCACGACGCGTACCGGGAGCTGCTCAGCCACTGGCGTGAACCGTGCGAGCTGGTGCTCGGTGCCGAAGAGCCTCTCGACGTGCTGACCGACCCGTCGAGCTGGCCCGCGACCGACTCGCTCGAGCACCACATGATGGCCCTCGACACCCTCACGTACTTGCCGGACGACATCCTCGCGAAGGTGGATCGCGCCGCCATGGCAGTGAGCCTCGAGACGCGCGTCCCGTTCCTGGATCATCGGATCGTCGAGCTCGCGTGGCGGTTGCCGCTGTCGACCAAGGTCCGAGACGGCCAGGGCAAGCGCGTGCTCAAGCGGGTGCTGCATCGGCACGTGCCGAAGGCGCTCGTGGACCGACCGAAGATGGGCTTCGGCGTCCCGATCGGCGCGTGGCTCCGGGGGCCCCTGCGTGACTGGGCGGACGCCCTGCTCGACGCGAAGCGCCTGTCCGACGAAGGTCTGCTCGCCCCCGGGGTCGTCGCGAACGCCTGGCACGAGCACCTGCGGGGCGAACGTGACTGGAGCCAGCATCTGTGGAACGTCCTGATGTTCCAGGCCTGGCGCGAGTCGGTCCCGACCGTGGCCGAGCCGCGGGCATCGCTCGCAGTCGCCGCATGACCGGAGTCGCGCACGCCGAGGCGATCGGCGGTCTCCTGGAGGCCGGCGGGTTCGTCCGCCGTCCCGCCTCCTGGGTCGCGACGAGCGGGGCGTGCTTCTACAAGATCCCGCGCCGGAGCGACGATTGCGCGGCCGATCTGGCCGATGCCCGCGCGGTCGCCGACGCCCGGTCGGAGTTCGAGCAGGCCGCGCTGCTCGCCGCGCACGATGCCGCCGTCAACAGGCCCTGCGCGCGCGAGCGCGCCTGCCTGGTGTATCCGCTGATCGAGGGAGACGACTTGAGGGACCGGCTGCGTCGCGGATCCCATGACGACGACGGCCGGATCCTCCTCGAGGAAGCGGTGTCGCTATGCGGCCGGCTGCATCGGATCGAGCCCGAGGCGCTGGAACGAATTCCGTCGCACGACTATCGCATCGACCCATTCGCGCCGGCACCGGAGGCGGTCATGCGCAGGCTGCGACAGCGCGCCACGCGACTCGTCGTCCGTGGCTTCGAGGCACGCAACTTCAGGATGGACGCCGAAAGGGGGCGGTTGGTCTTCTTCGATCCGCACGAGCTCGTGCGGGGCATGCCCGAGGAGGACTTCACGAGGTTCGTGCTTTCGCTGCTCATGATCGGCTGGGGGAGGGGCGGGCGCCCGTCGGCATGGACTGCCTTCGACCTCGACGCGCTCCGGGTCGCCTATGAGCGAGCATCCGGCGAAGCGCTCGACCCGGAGCTCGAACGGTACGCGTTCGACCTCAACGTGCGGATGCGCCGCACGCACGCGCGCAACGCGATCGCCGCGATGCCCCGCGGCCCCACGCGACTCGCCGCGACCGCGTACGCATGGTTCCACTTCAGACAGATCGACGCTTGGAGACGACGACATGGACTTTGACTACGAACGCGACACGAAGGACCACTACAAGCGAGGCGACGTGGCGGAGGAATACCACGCCGCGTTCACCAGCGACCGTGGATGGAAGGCTTGGCGCCACCGCGTCGTCGCCGAGAGCGAGCGCGACGCGGTGCGGCGCCTCCTCGGCCGTGTGCCGCACGAGCGCGTGCTGGATCTGCCCTGCGGGACCGGCAAGCTCGCTCCGGTGTTCGCCGATCTCGGCTCGAGCGTGACGGGGTGCGACATCTCGGCCGACATGCTCGCGCTCGCCGAGCGCGAATACGCGACGCGAGGCGTGGTCTCCCGGCTGCGGGTGTGCGACGCCGAACGGATCGTCGAGACCCTCGGAGAGCGCTTCCACGTCGCGGTGTGCCTCAGGTTGCTCCACCGCGTTCCATCGTCGGTCAAGCGGAGCATCCTCGCGCAACTGCGCGGCTGCGCCGACCACGCGATCGTCTCGGCCGGCATCGAGAGCACCTTCCATCGGGGGCGCCGGGTCGTGCGCCGCGCGATGTTCGGGGGCGACGCGAGCGCGCTGTGCTTTGCCGCCGAGGAGGAGCTGCTCGGGCTGATCGAGGAGCACTTCGAGATCGTCGAGCGCCGGTGGGTGATCCCGTTCGCGTCGCAGGAGATGGTGTTCCTGCTGCGCCCCAGGGTCGGCAGCTGAGGCGATGGAACGACCCGCCGAACGGACTGCGCTGAAGGTGCTGTTCGTCGTGCGTCGCCTCGGCTACGGAGGCGCGGAGCGACAGCTCGTCATCCTGGCGTGCGGACTGCGGCGCAGCGGCATCGACGCGTCGGTCGCGGTCTTCTATCCCGGCGGGCCCCTCGAGGCCGAGCTGCGCGCCGCCGGCGTGCCCGTCCATGGGCTGGGCAAGCGCCACCGGTGGGACCTCGTCGGCACGTGGCGCGAGTTCGACCGACTGGTGCGGCGGGAGCGGCCCGCGATCGTCCACGGCTACCTGCACGTGCCCAACCTCCTGCTCGCGCTGCGCAAGGCCCGGGACACGTCCACGCGGGTCGTCTGGGGCGTGCGCGCGTCGGGCGTGGACCCGACGCGCTACGACTGGACGGTCGGCGTGATCCTGCGCGCGTGTCGCGCGCTCGCGCGCGTGCCCGACCTGATCATCGTGAACTCCCGGGCGGGGCGCGAGCACTGGGTCGGCCAGGGGTTCCCGGAATCACGGACTACCTTCGTCCCGAACGGCATCGACACCGATCGGTTCGACCTCGCCGGACCCGAGGCACGGGCGGCCGTGCGCGGGGAACTTGATCTGCCGGTCGACGCGACCGTGCTCGCGGCGGTCGGTCGACTCGATCCGATGAAGGATCACGAGACGCTGCTGAAGGCCTTCGCGAAGGCCGCCGCGAAGCATCCGTCGCTCAGGCTCGCGTGCATCGGCGACGGTCCGGCGCCGCGACTCGAGGCGCTGCGCGCGCTCGCCCGCGCGCTCGGCGTCGCCGAACGGGTCGCATGGATCGGCGGTCGACGCGACGTCGAGCGCCTGTACGCGGGCTTCGACCTGCTGGTGTCGGCGTCGGCTTACGGCGAAGGCTTCTCGAACGTGCTCGCCGAGGCCATGGCGAGCGGAGTGCCGTGCGTGGCGACGGACGTCGGCGATGCGCGGGAGATCATCGGCGAACTCGGGGGCATCGTGCCGCCGCGCGACCCGGACGCACTCGCGATGGCGATCGGTGAGGCGCTCTTCGCCCGGCCTCCCTCGGAACGGTTGCGGGCGCGGATCGTCGATGCGTTCGGCGTCGACGCGCTCGTCGCGCGGACAAGGCGGCTCCTCGAACCGCTCGCGGCGAATCGCGCGTCGGGTTGAGCGGCCGCGGAGGCTTTCAGCCGACCGGTTCGGCCACCGGCCGCCGCGCCGCCGCGCCGATCGCCGAGCGATAGGCCGCGATGACGTGGCGCTCGTCGAACTCGGCGAGCGCGCGCGCACGCGCGGCGGCGCCGATCCGCGCCCGTCCCGCCGCATCCGTATGCAGTAGCGCTTGCATGGCGTCGACGAGGGCGGGGACGTCGCGCGGCGGCACCCGCCAGCCGGTGACGCCCGGCACGACGGCGTCGCGGCAACCGACCGAGTCCGTCGTGATCACGGGCAGCCCCATGCTCGCGGCTTCGAGCAGCGTCCGCGGCACGCCCTCCCGGTAGAATGACGGCAGGACCACGCAGTCGCTGTCGGCATAGACCGGCACCATGTCGTCGACCTGCCCCAGGAAGCGGATCACCCCTTCGCCCACCCACGCGTCGATGCGCGCGCGCGGCACGGTCTGTTCCCCGCCGTCCCCGACGAAGCCCGCGAGCGCGAACTCGACGTCCGGCCGTGATCTGCGGACGATCCGAGCCGCCTCGACGTACTCGGCGACCCCCTTGGCCCACAGCAAGCGGGCGGCCATCAGGAACCTGAACCGGCGTCCCGGTGTGCCCGCAGCCGGCACGAAGCGCTCGACGTCGACACCCGAGCCCGGCAGCCTGAACGTGCGGGCCGGGTCGACCCAGCCTGCCGAGACGAAGGCGGTGCGGTCTTCCTCGTTCTGGAAGAACACCGTCGAAGGCCATCCCATCGACGCCCGGTACAGAACGCGCGAGATGGCCTCCAAGCGGCCTCCCGAGCCGAACGAGCGCCCGAGGCCCGACACGTTGGCGATCGTCGGCACGCGCAGCAGCCGGGCGGCGAGCGCGGCGTAGACGTTGACCTTCGGGGTCCAGCTCAGCACGACGTCCGGCTGCATCGTCCCCAGGGTGCGCGCGAATCCCGCCAGCGTGCCCAGCTCCCGCAGCGGGCGGGTGGACGCGTTGTCGAGCTCCATCCGGACATGGCGCGCGCCGCGCGACCGGAGCCTGCCCGCATGGTCGTCCTCGGGCGCCCACGTCACCACGTCCCACCCGTCCGCGAGGAGCGCATCGATCAGGCGCGAGCGGAAGTTGACGAGGTACCAGCTCGTGTTCGCGCACAGGCATACCGTGCCGACCGGTGGCAGGGATGGGTGGAGGGTGCGCCGGAACATCGAACGATGGTCGCTTCCCCGCGCGGCCCGTACGGCCCGAATACCGGCGGGGCGCCGGCGCTGATCCACCGATCCGCGCCACTTGCGCACGGCACATTGGAGCCGTCCCCGTCGCACGAGCCGCCCCCTCGGTTCACTCACCATGTCGTTCGCCCCCTCGGGCGCTTCACTCGCCCTGGCCGCCCTCGGCGCGGCCGCCACGTCTCTGCTCATCGTCATGACCCGGCGCTGGCACCTGCGCCTGAGCGCAGACTCGCAGTGGCACATGCCGCAGAAGATCCATCGCGGCCAGGTGCCCCGCGTGGGCGGACTCGCGATCGTCGGCGGCTTCGTGGCCGCGCTCGTGCACGCGAGCGTGCCGTCCGGCGACGCGGCACCGCCGATCTCCAGCGCGACCGTTTCGCTCCTGGTCCTGGGACTGATCCCCGTCTTCGCGGTCGGCCTGATCGAGGACATCACGAAGCGGATCGGCGCGCGCCTGCGCCTGCTCTGGATCGCGCTCGGCGCGGTCACGCTCATCCAGTTCCGCCACCTGCTGCTGCCCGGGATCGACGCGCCCATCCTGGATCCGCTGTTCGCCCACTCCGGCTTCGCGCTCGCGTTCTCCGTGTTCGCGTGCGTCGGCGCGGCCAACGCGTACAACATCGTCGACGGCCTGAACGGCCTGCTCGCGGGCGTGTCGCTGGTCACGCTCGCCGCGATCGCCTACGTCGCGATGTCGGTCGGCGACGCCAAGGTGCTGGCGCTCGCCTGTCTGCTCGCGGGTGCCGTCGCGGGCTGGATGCCGTTCAACTGGCCCCGCGCGCGGCTGTTCGCCGGCGATGGCGGCGCCTACTCGATCGGCTTCGTCATCGCAGCGCTGCTGCTGCTGCTCGCGGCCCGACACCGCGACGGGGTGAGCCCGTGGTTCGGGCTGACGGCCGCGGCGCTGCCCGTCTGGGAGACCGTCTACAGCATCTGGCGCAGGCTGCGGCGCGGCGAAGGGCCGATGCAGCCGGACCAGGCGCACCTGCACCAGCTCGTCCGTCTCGGCCTGCACCGGGTCAGGCTCGGCCGGGCGATGCAGTATGCGCGCCGGATGGCGTCCGGGCCCCACGCGGGCGACGCGCGACGGCGTCTCGCGCGCATCGAGCCGCCCAACGCCGGGGCCAGCCCGTTCCTGTGGCTGCTGCACGCGTGCGCGGCCGGACTCGGTGCCCTCGCCCATCGCGAGACCCTGCTGCAGATCGCGATCTTCTGCGGCTTCGCGACCGTCTACGTCCTGCTGCACGGATGGCTGCTTCGCGGCCGCGACACGGCCGCCGCGGCGGTGGCGGCCAGCCCGATCCCGGCGTCCGCGCACGCCGGACCGGATCGGCTGCACGGTCGCGCGCGCGCCGGCGGGACGGCCGCCCTGCCGGCCCCGGTCGGCCGGGACGCCGCGGCCGAGCGCGAGCCCGCCTGAGCGTCCCCTGACCTCGGTCAACCCGCGGCCCCCACCCGCAGTCCATCCTCCCCGTCACACCCGACGCGCCGCCGCGCTCCGCCGCGCTCGCCCGACGCCTCGCCGACTTCGTCGAGGACCACGTCCTGCCCCGCAACGCGGTCTGGCACCGCAGCGTGGCCGACGGCGTCTACCCGCCGCCCTTCGTCGCCGACCTGAAGGCGCTCGCGAAGGAGGAGGGCCTGTGGAACCTCTTCCTGCCCGGCCTCGATCCGTCCGAGCCCGGCACGCCGCTCTCCAACCTCGACTACGCGCCGCTCGCCGAGATCATGGGCCGCGTGCCCTGGTCCTCCGAGGTCTTCAACTGCAGCGCGCCCGACACCGGCAACATGGAGCTGCTGCACCGGTTCGCCACGCCCGCGCAGCACGAGCGCTGGCTCGCGCCGCTGCTGACGGGCGAGATCCGCTCGTGCTTCGCGATGACCGAGCCGGACGTCGCCTCGTCGGACGCGACCAACATCCAGACGCGCATCCGCCGCGACGGCCCGGAGTGCGTGATCGACGGCCGCAAGTGGTTCATCACCGGCGCCGCGCACCCGGCCTGCGCGGTGGCGATCGTGCTCGGCGTGTCGAACGACGGCGAGGACGCGCCGCGCCACGCGCGGCACTCGATGGTGCTGGTGCCGATGGACGCGCCGGGGCTCTCGGTCGTGCGCAACATCCCGGTGATGAACCACGTCGCGCCGGAAGGGCACTGCGAGCTGCTGTTCCGCGGCGTGCGCGTGCCGGCGTCGAACCTGCTCGGCGAGGAGGGCGAGGGCTTCGCGATGGCGCAGGCGCGCCTCGGTCCGGGTCGCATCCACCACTGCATGCGCACGATCGGGCAGTGCGAGGTCGCGATCGAGCTGATGTGCGACCGCGCGCTCGAGCGGCGCACCTTCGGCCCGCGCGCTGCGCTTCGCCGACGGGCCGGACGGGGTGCACCTGCGCACCGTCGCGCGCGACGAACTCGGTCGCGCGCGCGAGCGGCCCGGGCGCAGCATCCCGTACTACACGTTGCCGGAGCGGCTCGGATAGGGCGGGCCGCGCCGCGGCCCGTCCCGTTCAGGCCTTGAGCTTGCGGCCGTCGGGCAGGCTCACGCTGACCGACAGCACCTCCATCTCGCGGTCGCTGTCGAGGTCGACGGCGATGTCCTCGGGCTTCACCGGCACGAACTTCGACACCGCCTCGAGCACCGCCTGCTTGATCTGGTGCAGCAGCTCGGGGTTGTTGTTGCGCGCGCCCTCGCGCGCGATGATCACCTGCAGCCGCTCCTTGGCGAGCGACGCGGTCCGCGGCTGGCGGCCGAGGATCCGATCGAGTAGGGACATCATCGGACGCTCCTCAGGCCGCGGCCTTGCGGCTCATCGAGTCGATCAGGCGGCGCAGGAAGCCCTTGTCTTCCTCTGCGACGAAGCGAAGCGGCACCTGCTTGCCCAGGAACCGGTCGATCGCGTCGCCGTAGGCCTGCGCGACCTCGGTCTGGTTCTCGTGCACGGCCGGCACGCCGGCGTTCGAGGCTTCCAGCACGCGCTGCGACTCGGGGATCACGCCGAGCAGCGGCACCTTCAGGATCTCGAGGATGTCGAGGTACGACAGCATCTCGCCGGCCCGCACGCGGCGCGGCGAGTAGCGGGTGATCAGCAGCCGCTCCTGCACCGGCTCGCGGCCTTCCTTGGCGCGGCGCGAGCGCGACTGCAGGATGCCGATGATCCGGTCGGAGTCGCGCACCGACGAGACCTCGGGGTTCACGACGACGATCGCGTGGTCGGCGAAGGTCAGCGCCATCAGCGCGCCGTGCTCGATGCCGGCGGGCGAGTCGCAGACGATGTAGTCGAAGCCCATGCCCTTGAGGTCCTTGATGACCTTCTCGACGCCGGCCTCGGTCAGCGCCTCCTTGTCCCGCGTCTGCGAGGCCGGGAGGATGTACAGGTTCTGCGCGTGCTTGTCGCGGATCAGCGCCTGGTTGAGCGTCGCCTCGCCGTTGATGACGTTGACGAAGTCGTAGACGACCCGCCGCTCGCAGCCCATCACCAGGTCGAGGTTGCGCAGGCCGACGTCGAAGTCGATCACCGCGACCTTCTTGCCCCGCAACGCGAGACCCGCCGAGATGTTGGCCGACGTCGTCGTCTTGCCGACGCCGCCCTTGCCCGACGTCACCACGATCACTTCACTCATCTCGGCTTCCTTTCCCGGGAGCAGGGTTCACGAAACGGGGCGGCGCACCGCCCCAGGGGTCACAGCGGACGGATCGACAGGGTGTCGGCGTCCGCCTCCAGCGAGATCCTCACCGGCTTGCCCGCGTGCGCGGCGGGCGGGCCGTCCTCGAACGTGCGGTAGATGCCGCAGACCGCGACCAGCTCGGCGCGCAGCTCGAGCGTGAAGATCGCGGCGTCGCGCCGGCCGCGCGCACCGGCGATCGCGCGTCCGCCGAGCGTGCCGTAGACGTGCACGTGGCCGTCGGCGATCACCTCGGCGCCCGGCGACACGTCGCCGATGACGACCAGGTCGCGGTCGCGCGCGTAGAGCTGCTGGCCCGAGCGCACCGGGCGCTCGACCACCATCGCGCCGGCGGCGATCGCGGCGGCCTGCCCGGCGGCCGGGGCCTGCGCGTCCGGCGCGGCCGCCTCGGCCGGGGCCGCGGGTTCGGGCGGTGCGGCCTCGGCCGGCTTGGGCGCCTCGGCCGGCGCGGCCTCCGCGCCGGGCCGCGCGCGCCGCTCGGGCAGCGCCGCGAGCCAGCCGAGCCGCAGCCGCTCGGCGTCCTCGCGCAGCGCGGCGTTCGCGCCCGCCAGTGCGACCGGGTGCAGGCGTCCCTCGCGCAGCCGCGCGCACAGCGCGTCGAGGTCGAGCCGCTCGGCCGACGCGATCCGCACCGCGTCCACCACGACCGGCTGCCACTCGAACGCGTCGCCGTCGCCGAGCAGGTCATCGAGCGCGGCGGCGATCGCGTCGCCGTCGGCCTCGTTCAGCACCAGCCGCAGCGCGGGGTGCGACAGGCCCTTGAACTCGGCCGCGGCGCGCGCGGGCGTGCGCAACGCCGCGGCGTGGGGCGCGTCGACGGACGAGGACGACGGACGGGCAGTGGACTCGGGCATCGACCGGAGGTGGACCGGCCCCGCCGCGCCCGGTGGGCGGCACCCCGGCGGCCGGCCTGGGCACGGCTGCCGTCACGGGTGCGTGAGCGCGGCGAAGCGGCGGCCCGGCTGTGGGCTGCGACGGAAACGAAGCGGATTGTAACCCGTCGGGCGACCCATTCTGCCCGGATCACCCGGGCGGGGCGGCCGGGCCCGGGCGGGTCGGCGGGGCCCGGGCGGGTCGGCGGGGCCCGGCCGTGCCGGCTCAGCCGCGCAGCGCCCGCTCCGGCATCGCGCCGAACAGCGCGAGCACGACCACGCTGCCCAGCGCGCAGACCGCGAAGACCGCCTCGAAGGCCACCTCGGCGATCGGCTGCATCCGCGCGCGCAGCGCGTCCGCGCCGGTCGCGGTCAGCGCGCGCATCACGTCGGCGCCCGCGGACACCGACGCGAGCTCGGGCGCGCCGCCGCGCAGCAGCTCGAGCAGCAGCGTCGACAGCAGCGCGATGCCGAGCGCACCGCCGAGCGAGCGCACGAAGTTGACCGCCGCGACCGCGGCGCCGAGGTGCTCGGGCGGCGCCGCGCTCTGGACCGCGACCAGCGTCGTCGGGAACTGCAGCCCGAAGCCGACGCCCGAGGCGAACAGCAGCGCGATCGCGACCCAGTGCGGTGCGTCGAACGCGATCGCGACCGCGAGCCCGCCGACCGTGAGCGCGACGCCGAGCGCGCCGATCAGCTGCTGCGGCCGGTATCGGCCCGTCGCCGCCATCGTGCGCCCGGCGATCAGCGAGCCGACCGGCGGGCCGAGCGACAGCGCGATCAGCTGCGTCGCGGCCGCGGCGGGCGCGAGGCCGCCGACCAGCTGCAGCTCGAGCGGCACCATCACCGTCAGCGTGATCATCGTGCCGTGGCCGATGAACTGAGTCAGCAGCCCGAGCGCGACGATGCGGTTGCGCAGCAGCGGCAGCGGCAGCGTCGGGTCCTCGACGCCGCGCTCGCGCCACGCGTAGCCGGCCAGCAGCAGCACGCCGGCGCCGATCCAGCCGAGGTTCGCCGCGTCGAACCAGGGCAGCCCCTGCCCCGCGCGGGTGATCGCGATGAGCAGCGCCGCGAGCCCGAGCGACAGCAGCGCGGCGCCCGCGGCGTCGATCGGCCGCCTGCGGCCCGGCACCGGCAGCGGCCGCAGCCGTACGCGGATCACCGCGAGCGCGGCGGCCGCGAGCGGCAGGTTCGCGGCGAACACCCACTGCCAGGACAGCCGTTCGGTCATCCACCCGCCGGCGACCGGCCCGAGCACGCTCGCGAGCGCGAACATGCTGCTGAAGTACGCCTGGTAGCGACCGCGCTCGCGCGGCGACACCGTCAGCGCGATCGCCGCGTGCGCGCCCGAGATCAGCCCGCCGCCGCCCGCGCCCTGTAGCACGCGGAAAGCCACCAGCATCGGCATCGAGGTCGACAGCGCGCAGCCGAGCGACCCGAGCGCGAAGACGCCGATCGCCCAGGCGAGCGTGATCCGCACGCCGTGCCGGTCGAAGAGCTTGCCGTAGATCGGCGTGACGACGGTCGCCGCGACCAGGTAGCCGCTGATCACCCACGCGAGCAGCCCGAAGCCGTCGAGGCGCTCGGCGATCCGCGGCAACGCGACCGCGACGATCGTCTGGTTGATCGCGCCGAGCAGCAGCACGAGCATCACGCCGACGAGGACGCGACGCGGGTCGGTGGCGGGAATCGACATGGGGGAGGCGATCGAGGCTAGCATGGCGCGACCCGACGGGCCGGGGTGCGCTCCTATAAT
>JBILTM010000001.1:0-104129 GCA_044371545.1 Burkholderiaceae bacterium | reverse complement strand
CGCACCGGCGCGTCGCGACCTTCTGGATGTGCGGCCGCGCGGTCGAGCGCTCGCCTGAGCTCGCCCGCGCGATCGTCGCGGCCGGCCACGAGGGCGCCTGCCACGGCTGGCGCTGGCGGCCGTGCGCCGACTACGACGATGCCGACACCGAGCGGCGCGACCTGCTGCGCTCGATCGAGGCGATCGAGCGCGCGACCGGCGAGCGTCCGCAGGGCTTCTTCTGCCGCGGCAGCGAGAGCCGCTGGACGCGCGGGCTGCTGCGCGAGGCGGGCTTCCTCTACAGCAGCAACGGGCTCGACGACGACCTGCCCTACTGGGACGCGCCGCCCGGCGAGCGGCCGCTGCTGGTGGTGCCCTACGCGTTCGACTCGAACGACATGAAGTTCTTCCACCCGAACGGCTTCGTGCGCTCGGACGACATGGTCGACTACGTGCGCGACGCGCTCGACGTGCTGGTCCGCGAGGGCGAGGCCGGCTGCCCGAAGATGCTGAACCTGGGCTTTCACCTGCGCATCGTCGGGCGGCCCGGCCGCTTCGCGGCGTTCCGCCGCATCCTCGGGCTGATCGACGGCTACGGCGACGCGCTGTGGGTCGCGCGACGCGTCGACGTCGCGCGCTTCTGGGCGGCACGCGTGCCGCCGCCGGCCTGATCAGCGCGCCGCCGCGCCCACGTGCCGCTCGATCGCCTCGCGCACCGTGGCCGCGAGCGTCGGGTAAGTGCCGCTCACCCGGCCCGCCGGCCCGGCCGCCAGGACCGCGAAGCGCCGGCCGTCGAGCCGCAGCGGCAGCGCGACGCCGCCCAGCTCCGGCGTGAAGCCGCCGGTGCTCTCGAACCAGCCGCGCGCCGCGGACGCCGCGACGTCGGCCTGCACCGCCTCGGCCGACATCACCGTCGCGTCGGTGTAGCGCTCGTAGCGGATGCGCGCCAGCAGCGACGCGCGCTCGGCCGGCGTGTGCAGCGACAGCAGCGCGCGCCCGGTCGCGGTCGCGTGGATCGGCACGCGCTTGCCGACGCCGGCGGCGTAGCGGATCGCGTGAGGCGAGTCGACGACCTGCAGGAACACCGCGTGTGCGCCGGCGGGCGCGGCGAGCACCGCGGTCTCGCCGGTGCGCTGCACCACCTCGTCGAGCACGCGGCCGAGCGACGGCGGCAGCGGCTGCGCCTGCGCGAACGCCTGCGCGAGCTCGAGCCAGCGCGGCGTCGGCCAGTAGCCGCCGCGCGCCCGCGGCTCGTACAGGAAGCCGAGCTCGACCAGCGTGCCGAGCAGCTTGAACGCCGAGGAGCGCGGCCAGCCGAGCTGCTGCGCGACCTCGGCGAGCGCGGCCGGACGGCCGAGCCGCGCGAACAGCTCGAGCAGCTCGACGACGTGGGCGGCCTGCTTCACCAGCATCGGGATCCTCCTCGGTGCGGGGCCGAGGATACCGCTTTCGTTCCCACGGGTGGACACATCGTCCACACAGGGGAATAATCCGACGAACGCGACCGCGCCCGCCCCGGGTGCCGGCGACGGGCGGGACTCGAGGAGACGGACCCGGTGGGACCCCTGCAGGGCTGCCGCGTGATCGACCTGACCACGGTGCTGATGGGCCCGTCGGCGGCCCAGACGCTCGGCGACTACGGCGCGGACGTGATCAAGGTCGAGTCGCCCGACGGCGACCTGGTCCGCGACATCCTGCCGACGCGCGGGCCGCGGATGGGCGCGATGTTCATGAACACGAACCGCAGCAAGCGCGGCATCGTGCTCGACCTCAAGCGCCCCGCAGGCCGGGACGCGCTGCTGCGGCTCGCCGCCGGCGCCGACGTGCTGGTCTACAACGTGCGGCCGCGGGCGATGGCGCGGCTCGGCCTCGGCTACGAGGCGTTGCGCGAGGTCAATCCGCGGCTGGTCTACGCCGGCCTCTTCGGCTTCGGCCAGGACGGCCCCTATGCGGCCCGCCCCGCCTACGACGACCTGATCCAGGGCGCCACCGGCATCGCGTGGCTGATGACGCGCTCCGGCAGCCCCGAGCCGCGCTACGTGCCGAACGCGATCGCCGACCGGCTCGTCGGCCAGGTCGCGGTCGGCGCGATCCTCGCCGCGCTGCTCGAGCGCACGAGGAGCGGCCTCGGCCAGCGCGTCGACGTGCCGATGTTCGAGACGATGGCCGCGATCGTGCTCGGCGATCACCTCGGCGGCATGAGCTACGAGCCGCCGCTCGACGCCGGCGGGTATCCGCGCCAGCTCTCGCCCGACCGCAAGCCCTACGCGACCCTCGACGGCCACGTCTGCGCGATCGTCTACAACGACGGGCAGTGGCAGCGCTTCGCCCGCGCGATCGGCCGCACCGAGCTGCTCGACGATGCGCGCTTCGCGACCTACGCGGGCCGCAGCGCGAACGTCGCGACCGTCAACGCCGAGCTGGTGCGGATCTTCGCGACGCGCACCACCGCCGAGTGGAACGCGCTGCTCGAGGCCGCCGACATCCCGTCGCTGCCGATGCACGACCTGCAAGGCCTCGTGGCCGACCCGCAGCTCGCCGCGAGCGGCCTGCTGCCGCTGCGCGAGCATCCGACCGAGGGCCGGGTGCGCACGATCGCGCCGCCCGTGACGCTGCACCGCACGCCGGCCGAACCCGAGCGCCTCGCGCCCCGCCAGGGCGAGCACACCGTCGAGGTGCTGCGCGAGGCGGGCTTCGGCCAGGCCGAGATCGACGCGCTGCTGCGCGACGGCGCGGCGGTGCAGGCGCCGCCCGCCTGACCCCGCCTGACCCCGCCTGACCCCGCCCCTCACCGGCTCGCCTCCACCCCGACCACCGCCCACCGCAGGACCCGCAGACGATGGACTTCGCCCTCACCCCCGAGCAGGACCGCATCCGCGAGGCGATCCTGCGCGTGTGCGCCGGCTTCGGCGACGACTACTGGCTCGAGCGCGACCGCGAGGGCGGCTTCCCGCACGACTTCCAGCAGGCGCTCGCGAAGGACGGCTGGCTCGGCATCTGCATTCCCGAGGAATACGGTGGCTCGGGCCTCGGCGTCACCGAGGCGACGATCATGGCGCAGGCGATCGCCGAGTCGGGCGCCGGCATGACCGGCGCGTCGGCGGTGCACATCAACATCTTCGGGCTGAACCCGGTCGCGGTGTTCGGCACGCAGGAGCAGAAGCGCCGGATGCTGCCGCCGATGGCCGCCGGGCGGGTCAAGGCCTGCTTCGCGGTCACCGAGCCCGACGCGGGCCTGAACACCACCAAGCTCAAGACCCGCGCGGTCCGCAAGGGCGATCGCTACGTGGTCAACGGCCAGAAGGTCTGGATCTCCACCGCGCAGGTCGCCGACCACATCCTGCTGCTCGCGCGCACGACGCCGATCGAGGAGGTCGGCAAGCCCACCGAGGGGCTGAGCCTCTTCTACACGAAGTTCGACCGCAGCCGGATCCGCGTGCGCGAGATCGAGAAGATGGGCCGCAAGGCGGTCGACTCCAACGAGCTCTTCATCGAGGACTTCGAGATCCCGGTCGAGGACCGGATCGGCGAGGAGGGCCAGGGCTTCGCCTGCATCCTGCACGGCATGAACCCGGAGCGCGTGCTGATCGCGGCCGAGGCTGTCGGCCTCGGCCTGTGCGCGATCAAGCGGGCGACGCGCTACGCAAACGAGCGGGTCGTCTTCGGCCGCCCGATCGGCCAGAACCAGTCGATCCAGCATCCGCTCGCGAAGTGCTGGGTCGAGCTGGAGGCCGCGCGGCTGCTGACGATGAAGGCCGCCTGGCTCTACGACTCGGGCCAGCCCTGCGGCGCCGAGGCGAACGCGGCCAAGTACCTCGCCGGCGAGGCCGGCTTCCACGCGTGCGAGACCGCGGTGATGACCCACGGCGGCTACGGCTACGCGAAGGAGTACCACGTCGAGCGCTACCTGCGCGAGGTGCTGGTACCGCGGATCGCGCCGGTCAGCCCGCAGATGGCGCTGTGCTTCATCGCCGAGCGCGTGCTCGGCCTGCCGAAGTCGTACTGACGCGGCGCAACCGGAGGAGACGGGCGATGGCGGGTCTGTGGTTCGAGGAGTTCAGCGTCGGCCAGGAGTTCGTCCACGGCTGGACGCGCACGGTGACCGAGTTCGACAACACGATGTTCAGCCTGCTGACGATGAACCCGCAGCCGCTGCACATCGACGCGCACTTCTCCGAGAAGACCGAGTTCGGGCAGCGGCTCTTCAACAGCCTCTACACGCTCGGGATCATGATCGGCATGACGGTCAACGACACGACGCTCGGCACCACGGTCGCGAACCTCGGCATGACCGACGTGGTGTTCCCGAAGCCGGTGTTCCACGGCGACACGCTGCGCGCCCGCACGAAGGTGCTGTCGGTGCGACCGAGCAGGTCGCGGCCGGACGCGGGCCTCGTCGAGTTCGAACATGTGGCGCTCAACCAGCGCGACGAGGTCGTGGCCTCGTGCAGGCGCACCGGGCTGATGAAGCGCCGGCCGGCGGGCGCGTGATGCGCTCGATGCTCTTCGTGCCCGGCGACAGCCGGCGCAAGTTCGACCGCGCGCTGACCGTCGGCGCCGACGCGCTGATCCTCGACCTCGAGGACTCGGTCGCCGAGGCCGCGAAGGACGCGGCGCGCGCCGAGACCCGCGCGATGCTCGAGGCGCCGCGCGGCGCGGCGAGCCGCTGGGTGCGCGTCAACGCCCTCGACACCGGCCGCACGCTCGACGACCTCACCGCGACGATGCCCGCCGCGCCGGACGGCATCGTGCTGCCGAAGTGCGAGACGCCCGCCGACGTGCGCACGCTCGCCTGCTGGCTCGACGCGTTCGAGCGCGCGCACGGCCTGCCCGCCGGCGCGACCCGGATCGTCATCGTCGCCACCGAGACCGCCGCGTCGCTGCGCGCGCTCGGCGACTACCGCGGCTGCAGCGAGCGGCTCGCCGGGATGATGTGGGGCGCCGAGGACCTCGCCGCGTCGATCGGCGCGACCGAGAACCGCCGCGACGGCGTGCTCGGCGCGCCGTTCCGCCTCGCGCGCGAGCTCTGCCTCGTCGGCGCCGCGGCCGCCGGCGTCGCGCCGATCGACACCGTCTGGGTCGACATCGAGGACCTCGACGGCCTGCGCGAGGAGTCGCTGCAGGCGCGCCGCGACGGCTTCGCCGCGAAGGCGGTGATCCACCCGAAGCACGTGCCGGTCGTCAACGCCGCATTCGCACCGAGCGAGGCCGAGCTCGAGTGGGCACACCGCGTGATGGCCGCGCTGCAGGCGGCCGGCGGCGGCACCGCGCGGCTCGACGGGAAGATGGTCGACAAGCCACACGAGCGGCTCGCGCGCCGGCTGCTCGCCGCACGACGAGACTGAGGGCCCGACGGCCCGCGAGGAGGAGATCCATGCTGCCCCCGACCCGATTCGTCGTCCGCGAGGCGGACGTGCCCGGCTACCACCCGGCCAACCACACCGGCACCCTCAACCGCCGGCTGATCAGCGCCGAGACGGTCGGCTGCACGTCGATGGAGGTGCTGCTCGGCACGGTCGAGCGCAACGAGGGCGCGCTGCCCCACGCGCACCCGACACTCGACCAGGTCTGCTACATGCTCGAGGGCCGCGCGCGGATCGAGGTCGGCGAGGGCGACGCGATGCGCGTCGACGAGATCGGGCCGGGCGATGCGTGCTTCTTCCCGAGGAACGTGATGCATCGCTTCACCGTGGTGAGCGACACGCCGGTCCGCGTGCTGATCGTCTACAACCCGCCGTACATGGAACGGCCCGAGAACGTGCGCCGCTGAACGCCGTCCGGCCCGAGGGAGGAGACCCCGATGAGATTCGGCAAGACCCTGTTCGCGGCGGCGCTCGCGCTCGTCGCCGCTGGCGCGTCGGCGCAGGCCTGGCCCGCGAAGCCGATCCGCCTCGTCGTGCCGTTCGCGGTCGGCAGCGGCACCGACATCATCGCGCGCGTGATCGCCGAGGAGCTGCAGCGCGGGCTCGGCACGAACATCGTGGTGGACAACAAGCCGGGCGCGAGCGGACAGATCGCGGCCGACATCGTCGCGAAGGCGCCGCCCGACGGCTACACGCTGATGATGGCGACCAACACCTCGCACTCGGCGAACCCGTCGCTGTTCAGGAAGCTCTCGTACGACCCGGTGAAGGACTTCACCCCGATCGCGCGGACGAACAACTTCCTGTTCCTGCTGGTGGTCAACGCCGAGTCGCCGGTCAGGACCACCGCGGAGCTGGTCGCCCGCGCGAAGGCGAACCCCGGCAAGCTGACCTACGCGTTCGGCAACTCGACCGGCCAGGTCGCCGGCGCGCACTTCGCGCGCGCGGGCGGCTTCGAGGCGGTCGCGGTGCCGTACAAGAGCACGCCGCCGGCGCTCACCGACCTGTCGGGCAACCAGGTCGACTACATGTTCGTCGACTGGGCCTCGTCGCAGTCGTACATCCGCGGCGGCAAGCTCAAGGCGATCGCGGTGCAGGCCGACCGGCGCTCGTCGCTGATGCCGGAGCTGCCTGCGGCCGGCGAGATCGTGCCGGGCTTCGACTTCACGATCTGGGGCGGGCTGCTCGGGCCGGCCGGCCTGCCGCGCGAGATCGTCGCGAGGCTGAGCACCGAGACGCTGAAGGTCGTCGCCTCGTCGGCGGTCAAGGAGAAGATGGCCGGCCTCGGCATCGAGCCCGCGCCGATGGACGCCGAGACCTTCGCACGCTTCGTCGTCGAGCAGATCGACGCCTGGGGCGCGAAGATCCGCCAGGCCGGCATCCAGCCCGAGTGACCCCGTGCGCCGCGACGCGCGGCGACCCACCGCGGCCCGCGAGGGCCGCTCCCCGGAGACGCCGATGACCCGCTCCCGCCGTCCGTTCATGCGTACCGCCTCGCACGCGCTCGTCGCCGCCGCCGCGCTCGCCGCGGCGGGCGTCGCCTCGGCGCAGGCGTGGCCGTCGCGCACCGTGCGCATCGTCGTGCCCGCGGGTCCCGGCGGCAGCTCCGATCCGCTCGCGCGCCTGGTCGCGGAGGAGCTCGGCCGCGCGTTCGGGCAGAACTTCGTCGTCGAGAACCGCCCGGGCGCCAACGGCAACATCGGCGCGCAGTCGGTCGCGAAGGCTGCGCCCGACGGCCACACGCTGCTGTTCGGCTGGACGGGCACGCTGGTCTCGGCGGTGACGATGTACGACGCCAAGCCCTTCCACCCCGAGCGCGACTTCGAGCCGATCGTGCTGATCGGCTCGATCCCGAACATCGTGCTGGTCAACACCGCGCTGCCGGTGAAGACGTTCAAGGAGCTGCTCGCCTTCGCGAGGGCGAATCCGGGCAAGCTCAATTTCGGCTCGACCGGCAGCGGCAGCTCGTGGCACCTGTCGGGCGAGCTGATCAAGAAGTCCGAGGGCGTGTTCATGGTCCACGTCCCGTACACCGCGCCCTCGCCCGCGCTGACCGACCTGATGAGCGACCAGCTCCAGCTCGCGATGCCCGGGGTGCCGGCCGCGGTGCCGTTCGTGCGCGACGGCCGCCTTCGCGCGCTCGCGGTGATGGCCGAGCGGCGCTCCGAGGCGCTGCCCGACGTGCCGACGACGAAGGAGCTCGGTTATCCGAGGCTCGAGTCGGCGACCTGGATGAGCCTGCTCGCGCCGAAGGGCACGCCGCCGGAGATCGTCGCGAAGCTGAACGCGGCGGTCAACGCGTCGCTGAAGACGCCCGCGGTGCGCGAGCGGCTGCTGTCGATGGGCTACACGCCGATGGGCGGCACCCCGGAGGACTTCACGCGCTACATGCGCGCGGAGATCGTCAAGTGGGGCGAGGTCGTGAAGTTCTCGGGTGCGAAGGTGGACTGACCGGCGCCGCTGCGCGTCCGGTCCGTTCGGGGCCATACTTCGGCCGCGGACTGCGTCGCGCCCACCCGAACCCCGATGACCGACCCTCGCCCCGCCCCCCGCCGCGTGCTGATCGTCGAGGACGACGACGACGTCCGCGAGTCGCTGCACATGGTGCTCGAGGATGACGGCTGGGCGGTGTCGCTGGCCCCCGACGGCGAGGCCGCGCTCGAGGCGCTGCGCGCCGAGCCCGGGGCGTTCGCGGTGGTGCTGGTCGACCTGATGATGCCGCGGCTCGGCGGCGTCGGCCTGCTCGGCCGCAAGGCGCAGGACCCGGCGATCGCCGCGGTGCCGGTGGTCGTGGTGTCGGCGATCGTCGACCGGGTGCAGTTGCCCGACACCGGCGACGTGCGCGCGGTGCTGCAGAAGCCGGTGTCGATCGCCGCGCTGCTCGACGCGGTGCGGCACGCCGCGGGCGGGCCGTCGGGCGCGCGCCCGGCCACGGGCCTGCCGCGAGCCTGAGCGGTGCGCGACGCCGGGGGGATGCCCGGCCCCGCAGGCCGCGATCGTTCAGAGCGCGGGCAGCGCCGCCAGGTCGCCCTGGTTCGCCTTGACCTGGGCGAGCTCGCGACCGAGTCCGTCGACTTCGGCCTTCGCGCGGCTCGCCGACACCGCCGCGATCTCGGCGGCGGCGGTCGCGTTGCCGACGCCGCGGCGCAGCGCCGAGATCGCCGCCGCGTTCGTGCGGAAGGCGGCGGTCAGGTCGGCCACCTGAGCGTGAAGCGACGCGATCTCGCCTTTCATGCGGTCGAGCTCGTCGGACGAGGCGCCGGCCGAGGGCGTGTGCACGGCGAAGTCGGACACGCGCGACTCCAGTTTCAGCACGCGTTCGGCGAGCGTGGCCAGGAAGTCGGACAGGTTCATGGTCAGGGCTCCGTCGATCTGTCGACACCGCGGGCGCCCCGCAGCGTGCGGATGATGGTCGCGGCCCGGCGGTCGCCTTGAAGCTACGAAATGCGGCATCCGCACGGCGCAGATCCGGCCTGGGCGACCAGCGGCCCGCAGGGCGGGACCGCCGGCGGATGGGCTCGGGCTTGCGGCCCGTGGTCCCGGCAACGGTGCCGGGCCCCTCGAGCCGGCGCCGAGCGGTGCAGGGCGGACTCCCGGCTCAGGCCCAGTCCGGCTCGGCACGCCGCTTCGCCTCGAACGCCTCGATCTGCGCCGCGTGGCGCAGCGTGAGGCCGATGTCGTCGACGCCGTTCAGCAGGCAGTCGCGGCGGAACGGGTCGGTCTCGAAGCGGTCCTCGACGCCGTCGGGGCCGACCACGACCTGACGGACCAGGTCGACCGTCATCGTCGCGCCGGGCCGGGCGGCCAGCAGCGCGCGCAGCGCGGCCACGCGCGTCTCGGGCAGCCGGACCGGCAGCGCGCCGTTCTGGAAGCAGTTGTTGTGGAAGATGTCGCCGAAGCTCGGCGCGACGAACGCGAGAAAGCCGTTGTCGACGAGCGTCGTGACCGCGTGCTCGCGCGACGAGCCGCACCCGAAGTTGCGGTCGGCGACGAGGATGCGCGCGCCGGCGAACTCCGGGCGGTTCAGCACGAAGCCGGGCACCGGCCGGCCCTCGGTGTCGTGCTTCAGGTCGTGGAACATCGCCTGCACCTGCTCCTCACGGGTGCGGCCGAGGAAGCGCGCCGGGATGATGCGGTCGGTGTCGACGTTCGGCATGTCGAGCGGCACCGCGACCCCGGTCAGCGTGGCGAACGGGGTCATCTCAGGCTCCCGGCGCGGCGAGGCCGCGCACGTCGGCGAAGCGGCCGGTCACCGCCGCGGCCACCGCCATCGCGGGGCTCAACAGGTGCGTGCGCACGCCGCGCCCCTGTCGCCCGATGAAGTTGCGGTTCGAGGTCGACGCGATGCGCTGGCCGGGCAGTCCGGTGTCGCCGTTCATGCCGACGCACATCGAGCAGCCGGGCTCGCGCCACTCGAAGCCGGCCTCGCGGAACACCCGGTCGAGCCCCTCGGCCTCGGCCTGCGCCTTGACCAGCCCCGAGCCGGGCACGACCCACGACGGCACGATCGCGCGCCGGCCGCGTGCGACGCGCGCCGCGTCGCGCAGGTCCTCGATGCGGCTGTTCGTGCACGAGCCGATGAACACGCGGTCGACCGCGACCGCCTCCATCGGCGTGCCGGGCACGAGGCCCATGTAGTCGAGCGCGCTGCGGATCGCGTCGCGCCGCGCCGCGTCGGGCGCGTCGGCCGGGTCGGGCACGCGGCCGTCGATCGGCAGCGCGTCCTCGGGGCTGGTGCCCCAGGTCACCATCGGCACGATCGCGGTGCCGTCGATCGACACGTCGCGGTCGAACGCGGCCCCGTCGTCGGAGGGCAGCGTGCGCCAGAACGCGAGCGCGCGGTCCCAGGCCTCGCCCTGCGGCGACATCGGCCGGCCGTGCAGGTACGCATAGGTCGCGTCGTCGGGCGCGACCATGCCGGCGCGCGCGCCGGCCTCGATCGACATGTTGCACACCGTGAGGCGCCCCTCGATCGACAGCGCGCGGATCGTGCTGCCCGCGTACTCGATCACGTGGCCGACGCCGCCCGCCGCGCCGATGCGCGCGATGATCGCGAGCACCACGTCCTTCGCGGTGACGCCGGGCGCGAGCGCGCCGTCGACGCGCACCCGCATCGCCTTGGGCTTCTTCTGCCACAGGCACTGCGTGGCCATCACGTGCGCGACCTCGGAGGCGCCGATGCCGAAGGCGAGCGCGCCGACCGCGCCGTGCGTCGCGGTGTGCGAGTCGCCGCACACCAGCGTGATGCCCGGCCGCGTGAAGCCCTGCTCGGGGCCCACCACGTGCGCGATGCCCTGCCGCACGTCCTCGACGTGGAACAGCCGGATCCCCGCGCCGGCCGCGTTGCTGCGGATCGCGTCGAAGTGACGGCGGTGCATCGGGTCGGCGATCGCCGCCGGGTCGCGGCTCGCGGTCGACGTGAAGTGGTCGGGCGTCGCCAGCGCGAGCTCGGGCCGCCGCACCGGCAGCCCCCGCTGGCGCAGCGTCTCGAACGCGGTCGACGAGCCGTCGTGCAGCAGGTGGCGGTCGACGTAGATCAGCTGGTGGCCGTCGCCGCGGTCGACGACGACGTGCCGCTGCCAGATCTTGTCGAACAGGGTCCGGGGGGCGTTCATCGGGGGCTCCGGCGTCGCGTCACTTCGCGGGGACCGCTTCGGACGGCGCCGGCGCCGCGGCGGGCGCGAGCGGCCCGCGGAACGCGGTGCGGCGCGCGTCCCAGTCGGCCGAGCCGAAGCGCGCGAAGGTCTTCGCCGGCGAGCTGTCGGTCTTCGAGGCCGGATAGCAGCCGGTGGTCTTGACCGCGTCGAGCGCCTCGTCGCAGGCCGCGATCACCGCGCCGAGCAGCAGGCCCGGCAGGATCGCGATCGCGTAGCCCATCGCCTCGGCCTCGACGAGCGGCACCTCGGGGGTCTTGCCGCCGCGCACCACGTTGAGCAGGCAGCGGCCCTTCACGCGCTTCGGCACCGCGGCCACCTCCTCCAGCGACTGCGGCGCCTCGACGAAGGCGACGTCCGCGCCGTTGGCGAGCGCGAGGTTCGCGCGCTCGATCGCCTCGTCGAAGCCGAGCACCGCGCGCGAGTCGGTGCGGGCGATGATCGTGAAGTCGCGCGAGCGGCGCGCCGCGGCGGCCGCGCGGATCTTCGCGATCCAGTCCTCGCGCGAGGTCACCTCCTTGTTGTCGAGGTGGCCGCAGCGCTTCGGGAACACCTGGTCCTCGATGTGGATCGCGGCGACGCCGGCGCGCTCGAAGTCCTGCACCGTGCGGAACACGTTGAGCTCGTTGCCGTAGCCGGTGTCGGCGTCGCTGATCAGGGGGATCGAGACCGCGTTCACGATCCGCGTGGCGTTCGCGATCATCTCGGTCGCGGTCAGCAGCCCGTAGTCGGGGTAGCCGAGCGTCGCCGAGGTCCCGGCGCCGGTCATGTAGGCGGCCTGGAAGCCGGCGCGCTCGATCGCGCGGCCGGTGATGCCGTCGATCGCGCCCGGGGCGACGATCATGCGGCCGCTGCGGAACATCTCGGCGAGGCGGGAAGCGGGGGTCATGGCGGTCCTTCCTTAGGTGTGACGGGTGGGCGGGCGGTGCGGCGCGTCAGGACGGCAGCCGCATGCCCAGGGTCTCGGCCTGCCTCGCCTCGAACGCGCGGCAGGCTTCGTCGTAGTGGTGCCCGCGCATGCCGCCCTTGACGACGCCGGGCTCGACCGCGCCCCACTTGTCGCGCCAGTCGGGCGGCAGGGCGAGGCCGTCGGGCGTGGCGAGCCACAGGCGGAACAGCGTGCGCTTGCGCGACTCGTCGGGGTCGTCGGTGAACGCCGTACGCGCGTGCAGCGTCGTGAAGTTCGACAGGATCTGCAGGTCGCCGGGCTCCAGGCGCATCTCGAAGAGGTGCGCGGGCCGGCGCAGGATCGAGTCGAGCAGCTCGACGCCTTCGCGTTGCGCGTCGTCGACCGGCGGCGCGCCCTCGAGCTTCATGCCGTTGACGATCCGGTTGCGGTTCCACGCGCAGAAGACGTCGGTCGCGGTCCGCGCGAACACGGTGATCCGCGTGAACGGCGCCTCGCCCTCGCTCTGCTCGCCCTGGCGACTGAACGGCACCGGCCGGGTCTCGAGCACGTGCGCGAGGTCGGGACGCTCGGCGGCGAGCGCGCGCCACGCGGCGACGCCGCTGCTCACCAGGCTGTCGCCGCCGACCGGCGCCTGGTTGTAGCAGGTCAGCATCACGACGTCGCCGCTGTCGGCGTGGAAGTCGAGCTCGGCGCGCGACGAGTAGCCGCGGCCGGTCGGGCTGCGGTAGTCGACGCCGACGTCCTTCACCGCGTTCATGTAGCGGGTGAAGCGGTCCTGAGGGCGCGCCACGCCGAAGTGCAGCCCGATCGCCCAGGTGAGCAGCTCGAAGGACGCCGCGTCGACGCCTTCGCGTGGGAGCCCCTTGACCAGCGCGAGGCCGCGCCCGTGCTGCGCGTCGCGCACCGCCGCCGCGAGCTTGCCGAGCACCCGCGCGCCGAACGGGAAGTCCTCGCGCCGGTAGTCGAGCAGCGCGCGGCCGGGGACGCGGCCGACGGCGAGCACCGACAGCAGGTCGGCGCGGTCGGCGTCGTCGAGGCGGACGATCCAGCCCCGGTCGCGCTCGAGGTCGGCGACGGTCCAGGCGGACGCGTCGCGGCCGGCGCGCGGATCGACGGAGGGTGACACGGGGGCGGAAGACACGGGGGCGGCGGTCGCGGCGTTCATCGTCGTGCTCCGTTCACTGGATCGGGAAGCGCCTGACCAGCGCCTCGAGGCGCTCGGCCTCCTCGCGCACCAGCTGCGCGAACTGCTCGGGCGTGTTGCCGATCGGCGAGGCGCCGAGCGTGGCGAACGCCTTCAGCACCGCTTCGTCCTTGATCGCCTCGCGCACCGCGGCCGACACCGCGTCGACGATCGGCTTGGGCGTGCCGAGCGGCGCGAAGAGGCCGTACCAGGTCTCGCCGAGCAGCTGCGGGTACCCCGCCTCGATCGCCGACTGCACGTCGGGCAGCACCGGCGAGCGCTCCCTGCCGGAGGACATCACCACCTTCAGCTTGCCCGAGGCCATGTGCGGGATCACTGCGGTGTAGCCCATCGAGCCGACGTTGATCGAGTTGCCGACGAGGTCGGTGATCAGCTGGCCGCCGCCCTTGTAGTTGACGACGATCATCGACGGCAGCTCGGTCGACTGCAGCATCTGCAGCCGCAGCCGCGCGGTGTTCTCGGTCGTGCCGAAGGTGCACGGCTGCGGCGCGGTGCGGCAGTACGCGAGCACCTCGGGCAGCGTCTTCCCGGGGATCGCGGTGTTGACGACGTAGACGCCGGCCAGCACCGAGTAGGCGACCACCGGGATCAGCTGGGTCGTCGGGTCCGCGCCCTTGAAGCCGGGCAGGTGCTTGTTCAGCACCAGCGAGGGCAGCTGCACGAGGTAGGTGTAGCCGTCGGGCTTCGACTCGATCACGCGGCGCGTGCCCAGCAGCCCGTCGGCGCCGGGCGTGTTCTCGACGTTGACCGCCTGGCCCCAGCGGCGCGACAGCTCCTTGGCGACCTGGCGCGCCATCACGTCGGTGCCGCCGCCGGGGCTGTAGGGCACGACCAGCGTGACCGGGCGTTCGGGCTTCCAGCCGGCGGCGGGCGCGGCCTGCGTGCCCGCCTGCGCGGCGGCGCCGCCGGCCGCGAGCGCCAGCGCGACCGCGACGGCGCACCGGCGCAGTGTTCGGAGCGGGTCCATCGATGCGTCTCCTCCCTGTTCCCCGCGGCCGCGGCGAGGTCGTGCCGGGGCGGTTGTCCGGTTATCATAGTCACAATACAACCCATCCCCTGTCAAATGCGCCCTGCCGTCTCCGGACCCGCCCACGGCGGCCGAGCCGCCCGCCCGAGTCGCCCTCCGGCCGGGCCGCCGGACGAGGCCGGCGCCGCCGATCCGGCGGTCGGACTGCCGCGCTCGAGCGGCGTCGCGCTGCACCGGCAGCTGTACCTGCTGCTGCGCGACCGGATCGTGCGCGGCGCCTGGCGCCCGGGCGACGCGCTCCCGACCGAGGAGGCGCTGTGTGCACGCTTCGGCGTCTCGCGCATCACCGTGCGGCGCGCGCTGTCCGACCTGCAGGCGCAGGGCCTGGTGCAGCGCCGCCACGGGCTCGGCACCTTCGTCACCGAACGTGCGCCCGCGCCGCTGCCCGCGCCGACGCTGTCGTTCGTCGACGGGCTGCGCCGCTACGCCGAGTCGACCACCGTGCGCGTCATCTCGGTCTCGCACGCGGTACCGCCGCCCGAGGTGGCCGCGACGATGGCGCTCGGTGCCGGCGAGCGCGCGCTGCACGCGGTGCGATGCCGCAGCCTCGACGGCGTGCCGGTGATGGCCACCGGCGCCTGGGTACCCGAGCGGCTCGGTGGGCGCATCACCGCGGCCGCGCTCGCGCGCCGCCCGCTCTACGAGATCCTGATGGCGCAGGGCGTGCGCTTCGGCCGCGTCGTGCAGGAGATCGGCGCGAAGACCGCCGACGCGCGCGAGGCGGCGCTGCTCGACACCGAGGTCGGCGCGCCGCTGCTGACGCTGGTGCGGCTGATCCACGACCTCGAGGGCCGGCCGGTGCAGCACCTGAACGCGGCGATCCCGTCAGAGCGCGGCCGGGTGCTGAGCGAGATCACCGGCGCGCAGATCAACACGCTGGCGGCCGGCTTCGTCGTGCACAGCCGGGGCCTCGGGCCGGCGCCGGGCGCACGCGGCTGACGCGCGCGCCCGGCCTGCGGTCGCCGACACCCGGCGACCGGCCGGCCGCGTCGCCGATCAGCCCGCCATCGTCGGATAGTCGACGTAGCCCGCCTCGCCCTGCGTGTAGAAGGTCGCGCGGTCGTACGGCGTCAGCGGCGCGCCCGCGCGCAGCCGCGCCGGCAGGTCGGGGTTGGAGATGAAGAGCCGGCCGAACGCGATCGCGTCGGCGTGGCCCGCCTCGACCATCGCGGCGGCGCCGTCGCCGCGGAAGTTGCCGGCCGCGATCAGCACGCCGTGCCAGTCGGGCCGGAACATCGCGGCCGCCGAGGGCACGCCCTGCCGGTCGACCTCGGCCTGGCCGGCGCCGCTGGCGCGCGGCTCGATCAGGTGCAGGTAGGCGAGGCCGAGCGCGTCGAGCGCACGGATCACGTGGCGGTACAGCGGCTCGGGGTCGTCCTCGCCGCTGCCGTTGGCGACGCCGAACGGCGACAGGCGAACCCCGACGCGCTCGGCGCCGCACACCGATGCGACCGCGCGCGTCACCTCGAGCAGCAGGCGCGCGCGGCCCTCGATCGAGCCGCCGTACGCGTCGGTGCGCAGGTTGGTGCGCGACTGCAGGAACTGCTCGAGCAGGTAGCCGTTCGCGCCGTGCACCTCGACGCCGTCGAAGCCGGCGCGCATCGCGTTGCGCGCGGCGCGCGCGTAGGCCTCCAGGAGGCCGGGGAGCTCGTCGGTGCGCAGCGCGCGCGGCGTCTGGTACGGCTCGCGCCCGCC
Organism: Burkholderiaceae bacterium; assembly: GCA_044371545.1. Classification (GTDB taxonomy): domain Bacteria; phylum Pseudomonadota; class Gammaproteobacteria; order Burkholderiales; family Burkholderiaceae_E; genus UBA4615. Next base: position 88,297 of record JBILTM010000001.1, on the reverse strand, counting down.
GTCGGCGGTGCGCACCATGCCTTCGGCCCGGACCTCGGACGGCGCGACCGGCGGGCCGCCGTCGGACTGGTAGGACGAGTGCGACAGGCGGCCCACGTGCCACAGCTGCAGGAACACGTGGCCGCCCCGCTCGTGGATCGCGCGCACCACCTGCGACCAGCCCTCGACCTGCTCGTCCGAGTGGATGCCCGGGGTCGACGGCGCGGTGCGCCCGCCCGGGTCGACCTGCGAGGCCTCGGCGACGATCAGCCCGCCCGGGGTCGCGCGCTGCGCGTAGTAGCGGGCGTTCAGCGCGTTGGGCACGCAGCCGGGCACGGTCGCGCGCATCCGGGTGAGCGGCGCCATCACGACGCGGTGCGACAGCGTCAGCGGGCCCACCTTCAGCGGGTGGAACAGCGAATCGATCGACATCGGCGGTCTCCTGAGGGGCGAATCGATGCTAGCGCAGCGGCGCCCGCCGGCGGTGCCGGAACACGCGCGCGCGGAACGCCGTCGCGCCGGACGCGGACCGCGGCCGCACGGCGGGTGGGTACCATCGGACATCGGCCGCCGGCGGCCGCGAGGAGACCCGCATGAGAGCGAGCCGTTCGGAGACCGTGCCGATCCGGGGCGTCGACTACCACCTGCGCCGCTGGGGCCCGGGGCACGCCCCGCCGCTGGTGCTGCTGCACGGCTCGCAGGACGTGTCGGCGTCGTGGCAGTTCGTCGTCGACGCGCTCGAGCGCGACTGGCAGGTCGTCGCGCCCGACTGGCGCGGCCACGGCCTGTCGGGGCGCAGCGGCGCCGACACCTACTGGTTCCCCGACTACGTCGCCGACCTGGACGCGCTGCTGGAGCAGGTCACGCCGGACGCGCCGGCCCGCCTCGTCGGGCACAGCATGGGCGCACAGGTCGCCGCGCTGTACGCGGGCGTGCGGCCGGACCGGGTCGCGCGGCTGGTCAACGTCGACGGCTTCGGGCCGCCCGGCGGGCGCCACGACCCGGCGCCGCGGCGCTACGCGAAGTGGCTCGCGCAGCTCGGCGACGACACCACGCAGCGCCCCTACGAGAGCTTCGACGAGTTCGCGCTGCGGATGCGCTCGGAGAACCCGCGCCTCGACGAGGCGCGTGCCCGCTTCCTCGCCGAGCAGTGGGGCGAGCTCGCGCCCGACGGCACGGTGGTGCGCCGCGCCGACCCGGCGTTGAAGCGCACGAGCCCGCTCGCGCTGCCGCAGGACGAGGTGATCGACTGCTGGCGGCAGACCCGCGCGGCGGTGCTCTGGGTCGACGGCGCGCAGTCGGGCCTGTGGGCCCGCCTCGCCGCCGACCCGCAGGCCTTCGAGGCGCGCGCGGGCGCGTACGCGGACCTGCGGATCGAGCACGTCGAGGACGCCGGGCACAACGTGCACCACGACCAGCCGGAGCGGCTCTCCCGGCTGATCGAGGCGTTCATGGCCTGACGCGCGGCGCGCGCGCTCAGCCGACCTTCGCGGTCTTCGCCTTGAACGCGGCGATGCGCACGTCCATGTCCGGCCCGCGGCCCTCGGTGCGGTACGCCTCGTGCGCGAGGCCGGCCCCGAGCGACAGCCCGTCGGTCTCGCGCAGCAGTCGCTTGTTCGCGCGGTGGCTGAACCAGCTCTGCGCGAGGATGCCGTCGGCGAACCGCGCGAGCGCGTCGTCGAACCCGGCATCGGGCACGCAGGCGTTGGCGAGCCCGATCCGCTCGGCCTCGCGGCCGCCCACCACGCGGCAGGTCATCATCAGCTCGCGCGCGACGTAGGTACCGACGCGGCGCGGCAGCCGCTGGGAGAGCCCCCAGACCGGCGTCAGCGCCCATTTCGCGTGGGTGTCGGCGAACTTCGCGCCCTCGGCCGCGAACACGATGTCGCCGGCCAGCGCGAGCTCGAGCGCGCCGGTGTAGCAGTGGCCGTGCACCGCCGAGATCACCGGCTGCGGCAGGTTCGCGAGCCGCTCGATCACCGAGGCCTGGAAATGCGGCCGCGGCAGCGCCTCGCCGGTCGAGATGTCGCCGAGGTCGTGGCCGGCCGAGAAGCAGCGCCCGGCGCCGCGGACGATCACCAGGCCCACGGTGTCGGTGCTGCGCTCGATCGCGTCGAGGTGCGCGTCGAGCGCCTCGAAGAGCGCGACGTTCAGCGCGTTCAGCTTGTCGGGGCGGTTCAGCGTCAGCGTCGCCGCGCCGTCGCGGTCGGTGCGCAGCACCAGGTCGTCCATCGTCGTCTCCTCGGTCGTCGTGCGTCTCAGGGCGCCGGGCCGCGCGGTGCGAGCCGGTCGGCCTGCATCATCGGCCCGGCGGGCACGAAGCGCCCCGCGCCCAGGTGGTGGATCGTGTGCAGCGCGGCGTTGTCGGCGGTCATCGTCCAGCGGCCGGCGTCGAACACGCGCGCGTCGGCCTGCGCGGCGAGCACCTCGCCGAAGAAGGTGTCGTAGGCCTGCTGCGCGTGCGGCTCGGGGATCACGCGGCACTCGAGCCAGGCGACGCAGCCGGCGATCCACGGCAACCCGAGCACCGGCCCGTCGAACGCGTCGATCGCATAGCGCGCGAACTTGTCCTCGGCCGGATCGCGGCCGCTGACCGAGCCGACCGTCCAGGTCAGGTCGGCGAGCGCCGGGCACGGCAGCGACAGCGAGAAGGCGCCGCTCGCCTCGACGAGCTCGCGCGTGTACGTGGCCTTGTCGATCACGACCGCGATCCGCGGCGGCGTGAACTCGACCGGCATCGACCACGCGGCCGCCATCAGGTTGCGGCGCCCGCCGTGCGCGCTGCCGACGAGCACCGTCGGGCCGTGGTTCACGAGCCGGCTGGCGTGGGCGAGGTCGACGTCGCGTCTCATCGGGAGGAGTGTAGTGCGGGCGGGCGGCCGCGACCGGGCGCCGGCCGCGCTCAGTCGCGCCACTCGATCGCGCCGATGCTGCCGTAGTGGTCGGTCCAGGTCCGCAGCCCGGGCACGTCGAGCTGCTCGCGGCCCACGATCGCGCCCGAGGCGTCGCGGATCGGCCGGTTCACCGAGGGATGCGCGCGCAGGTACGACTCGTCGCGCGTCATCACGAAGTGCTGGTTCTGCCGCACGAGGCGCGCGCGGTCGGCCGCGAGCCACTTGTTGCGGAAACCGAGGCCGAGCGCCTCGGCCTGCGCGCGCACCACCGGATACAGGTTCAGGTAGCCGTTGGTGATGTTGATCGCGATGAAGCCGCCGGGCGCGAGGTGACGGTGCCAGGTCTCGAAGGCCTCGCGCGTCAGCAGGTGCGTCGGCACCGAGCCGCCGGTGAACGCGTCGAGCACGATCACGTCGTAGCGGACGTCGGCGGGCAGCCGCTCGAAGCTCAGCCGCGCGTCGCCGACGAAGGTCGACGTGGTGCGCGCCCGGCAGGTGGCGAGGTTGTCGAAGAACGCGTTGGCGACGCGCACCGCCTCGGGGTTGATCTCGTAGAAGTCGTAGGTGTCGGCCTCGCGCGCGTAGGTCGCGAGCGTGCCGGCGCCCAGCCCGACCAGCGCGACGCGCGCGGCCGGCTGGCGGGCCGCCACCCAGCGCAGCGTCTCGCCGATGCCGCTGTCCTCTGAGTAGTAGGTGACGGGCGCGCGCTTGAGCGCCGGGTCGAGGTACTGGATGCCGTGCGTGATCTGGCCGCTGAAGAACACGCGGTGGTCGCGCGACGGGTCGCCCGGATGGCGGCGCTCGGCGACCGACACCGTGCCGTAGAAGTTGCGCGTCTGGTCGAGCCGGACCTCGATGCGCTCGGGCGTCGACGGGTCGCGCCAGCCGAACGGATCCTCCCAGCGCAGCACCGCGAGGCCGAGTGCGAGCGCGGCGAGCGCGGCCACCGCGCGCACCGGGCGACGGCGCGTGCCGGTGCCGCCCGCTTCGCGCGCGAGCACCGCGAACGCGAGCGCGAGCATCGCGACCAGCAGCAGCGGCCACTCGTGGTAGTCGTCGAAGAGGTTCGTCGCGACCAGCGCGACGAACAGCCCGCCGCAGGCGCCGCCCGCCGACATCCACAGGTAGAACCCGGTCAGGTGCCGCACGTCGCGCGGCCGGCGCCGGTACAGCTCGCCGTGGCACAGCAGGCAGGCGGCGAACATCGCCGCGTAGTGCAGCGTGCGCAGGCCGTCGACGCCGAGGCTCCACGACAGCCCGAGCGCCTCGACGATCGCCTCGCGCCCGGCGAGCGCGAGCACCCCGGCGACGCACGCCGCCGCGGTCAGCGCCGGCCGGTACCAGCGCGGATGGTCGAAGGCCAGGATGAAGGTGAGCAGGTACAGCGCGAGCGTCGTGATCCACAGCCGCGGCTCGGGCGCGATGTCGTGGCTGACGTGGTCGGTGGTCGCGACGAATGCGAGCGACGCGAGCGCCGGCAGCGCGAGCCACACGGCGCGCGTGCGCCAGGTCGGCGGACCCTCGACCCCGCCCGGCGCGGCGATGCTCGCGCCGGGCGATGTCGCGGCCGGGGTGCGCGCACGCGCCGCCACCACCGTGATCGCGACGGTCGCGCAGCCCGCGGCGAACGCCCAGAAGCCCGCGGTCCAGAGTCGCGCGATCGTCGGCAGCTCGAACCGCGGCTCGAACAGGTAGGGGAACGACAGCAGCGCGGCGAAGGAACCGAGGTTCGACAGCGCGTAGAGCCGGAACACCGCGCCGCCCAGGCCCGCCTGCGCGAACCAGTGCTGCAGCAGCGGGCCGGTGGTGGCGAGGCAGAAGTACGGCAGGCCGACGCTCGCCGCGAGGATCCACAGGATCGTCGCGACCGGCGCGTCGTCGCCGGCGGGCTTGAGCGCCGCGTCGGGCAGCACGCCGGCGGCGAGCCACGCGGCGAGCGCGAGCAGCGCGACGTGGACCGCGACCTGGGTGCGCGGCGCGGCGTGGCGCGCGAGCAGGTGCGCGTAGACGTAGCCGCCGAACAGCACGCACTGGAAGAACAGCATCGCCGTGGTCCACACCGCCGGCGTGCCGCCGAACCACGGCAGGATCGCCTTGCCGGCCATCGGCTGGACCTGGAACAGCAGGAACGCGCTCGCGAGGATCACCGCGGCGAAGCCGACCGCTGCCCGGCGGTCTGCGGGGGAGCGGCTGGGGCCGGCGGCCGGGGCCGGCGTGGCGGGATCGATCGGGGGCACGGTGCGGGTCGGTGCGGGTCGGTGCGGGAACGGGTGGGCGAACGGCACGGCAGGCATCTCGGCGGGCGCCGACGCCCGGCCGGAGCGTGGCGGCCCGCCCCCACCCCGGCGCCGCGCGGAGTCTGACCGCGCAAGGCCACGCTGTCGAGGCGCCCCGTCCGGCGCCGTCGCGCCGCCGCCTCGACCGTTCCAGGAGACGGGCCGTTCGGCAGCGGCACGGCACCGCGCACCGCCCTTGTGCATATCCACGATTCATCACTAGCGCAGTTCTTGCTAGCGTGACGGGGAACGAACCTCGGAGAGCGTACCTTGGACCAGCGGACCGCGGGCGACGGCCCGGGCGACAGCGCCCGACGCGACGCCGAAGACCACCGCACCGGACTCAGCAAGGAGGCGCTCAAGCGCGCCTTCCTCGACAACCTGTTCTACGTGCAGGGCAAGTTCCCCGCGCTCGCGACCCGGACCGACTACTACCTCGCGCTCGCGCACGTCGTCCGCGACCGGCTGCTGCAGCGCTGGATCAGCACCGCCGCCGAGTACACGAAGAGCGGCGCGCGCACCGTCGCCTACCTGTCGGCCGAGTTCCTGATGGGGCCGCACCTCGGCAACAACCTGGTCAACCTCGGGATCCAGAAGCAGGCCCGGCAGGCGATGACCGAGCTCGGGCTCGACTTCGACGACCTGCTCGACGAGGAGGTCGAGCCGGGCCTCGGCAACGGCGGCCTGGGGCGGCTCGCCGCGTGTTTCCTCGACTCGATGGCGACGCTCGAGTTGCCCTCGCTCGGCTACGGCATCCGCTACGAGTTCGGCATCCTTCACCAGGCGATCGAGGACGGCTGGCAGGTCGAGAAGACCGACCGCTGGCTGCGCCACGGCAACCCGTGGGAGATCGTGCGGCCGGAGTGGACGCTGCAGGTCGGCTTCGGCGGCCACACCGAGCGCGCCCGGGATGCCTCCGGGCGCGAGCGCGTGCGCTGGGTGCCGGCGAAGGTCGCCAACGGCGTGCCCTACGACACGCCGATCCTCGGCTACCGCACCCACACCTGCAACACGCTGCGCCTGTTCCGTGCCGAGGCGCCCGAGGGCTTCGACCTCGAGCGCTTCAACCGCGGCGACTACTGGGGCGCGGTGAACCTGAAGATCGTCGCCGAGAACCTGACCAAGGTGCTCTACCCGAACGACGAGTCGGTCCAGGGCAAGGAGCTGCGGCTCGAGCAGCAGTTCTTCTTCGTGTCCTGCGCGCTGCAGGACATGCTGCGGATCATGCGCACGCAGAAGCTGCCGCTGTCGTCGTTCCACGAGAAGTTCGCGATCCAGCTGAACGACACGCACCCCGCGATCGCGGTCGCCGAGCTGATGCGGCTGCTGGTCGACGAGCAGGACATGCCGTGGACCGAGGCCTGGGAGATCACGCGCCGCAGCCTGTCCTACACCAACCACACGCTGCTGCCCGAGGCGCTCGAGCGCTGGCCGCTGGACCTCTTCGGCCGCGTGCTGCCGCGCCACCTCGAGATCATCTACGACGTCAACGCCGCCTTCCTCGACGAGGTGCGGCGTCGCTTCCCCGGCGACCACGAGGCCATCGCCCGGATGTCGCTGATCGACGAGCAGCACGGCCGCGCGGTGCGGATGGCGCACCTCGCCTGCGTCGGCAGCCACGCGATCAACGGCGTCGCGAAGCTGCACACGCAGCTGCTCGAGCGCGACGTGCTGCACGACTTCCATGCGATGTGGCCGGAGAAGTTCAGCAACAAGACCAACGGCGTGACGCCGCGGCGCTTCGTCGCGCTCAGCAACCCGCGGCTCGCGGCGCTGGTCACCGAGGCGATCGGCGACGGCTGGGTCCGCGAGCTCGAGCAGCTGCGCTGGCTCGAGCCGATGGCCGACGATGCGGCGTTCCGCGCCGAGTGGCGCGAGGTGAAGCTCGAGAACAAGCGGGTGCTCGCCGCGCAGCTTCGCCGGCGCACCGGGATCGTCACCGACCCGCGATCGATCTTCGACATCCAGGTCAAGCGGATCCACGAATACAAGCGCCAGCACCTCGCGGTGCTGAACATCGTCGACCTGTATCGCCAGCTGCGCGAGGACCCGACGCTCGAGGTGGCGCCGCGCACCTTCGTGTTCGGCGGCAAGGCGGCGCCCGGCTACCGGATGGCGAAGCTGATCATCAAGCTGATCAACTCGGTGGCGACCATGGTCAACGACGACCCGGCGACCCGCGGGTTGCTGAAGGTGGTGTTCCTGCCGAACTTCAACGTCAGCATCGGCCACCGCGTCTATCCGGCCGCCGACGTCTCCGAGCAGATCTCGACGGCCGGCAAGGAGGCCTCCGGCACCGGCAACATGAAGTTCACGATGAACGGCGCGCTGACGGTCGGCACGCTCGACGGCGCGAACATCGAGATCCGCGAGGCGGTCGGCGCGGAGAACTTCTTCCTGTTCGGCAAGACCGTCGAGGAGGTCGACGCGCTGTGGCGCGCCGGCTACCGGCCGATGGACCTGTACGAGTCGAACCCGCGGCTGCGCGCCGCGCTCGACCTGATCGGCAGCGGGCACTTCAGCGCCGGCGACCCGTGGCTCTTCCGGCCGCTGCTCGACAACCTGCTGCACCACGACCCGTACCTGCTGCTCGCCGACTTCGACGACTACGTCGAGTGCCAGGCGCGCGTCGACGCGACCTACCGCGACCCGGAGCGCTGGACGCGGATGTCGATCCTGAACAGCGCGCGCTCGGGCAGCTTCTCGTCTGACCGGACGATCAACGAGTACGCGGCCGACATCTGGCGGGTCAAGCGGGTGCCGATCCGTCTGCTCAGCCGCTCGGACGTGCGGGCGGGCGTGCTGCAGTAGCGCGCCGCGGCGGGCGGCGCGCGTCGGGCCGTCCGGCCGCCCTGCCCGCGCGCCTCAGGCGAACCGGCGCGGCTGCCCGGTCGACTCGATCACCGACATCCACAGGTCGCCGTCGGTGTCGACGTGGCGACGCCGCCGGATCGCGAGCGCGATCGGCACGTGCACGAAGCGGCCGTGCCAGCGCCCGATCAAGATCGCGGTGTTGCCGGCCATCGCCGCGTGCACCGCGTGGCGAGCCATGTCCCAGCAATAGACGCTGTCGGACGGGCAGGCCGGCACGCTGCGGATGGTGTAGCTCGGGTCGATGTACTTGACGGTCGGCTCGCGGCCGATCGCCTTGCGGTGGGCGACCAGCGCGTCGCGCAGGAAGGGGCCGACGTCCTTGAGCTTGAGGTTGCCGCTGCGATCGAGCGGATCGGCGCCCGGCGGCGCGTCGATCAGGTCCTGCGCGGCACCTTCGGCGACGACGATCACCGCATGGCCCTTGCGCGCGATCACGCGGTCGATGCAGGCGAGCACGCCGCCCTCGCCCTCCATGCGCAGCGGCACCTCCGGGATCAGCACCAGGTCGACCTCGGTCGAGGCGAGCGCCGCCTGGCACGCGAGGAAGCCCGAGTGCCGGCCCATCAGCTTGACGAGACCGATGCCGTCGCGCGCGGCCATCGCCTCGACCCGCGCGCCGCGGATCGCATCGACCGCGGCAGAGTACGCCGACAGGTAGCCGAAGCTGCGGTCGATGAAGCCGATGTCGTTGTCGATCGTCTTGGGCACCCCGATCACCGCGATCCGTGCGCCGCGGCGGCGCACCTCGTCGGCGATCCGCAGCGCGCCGGCGAGCGTGCCGTCGCCGCCGACGACGAACAGCACGCCGACGCCGTTCGCCTCGAGGTGGTCGACCAGCTCGGCCGGGTCCTGCGAGCCGCGCGAGGTGCCGAGCACCGTGCCGCCGTGGTGGTGGATGTGCGCGACCGACTCGGGCGTGAGCACCATCGGCTCGTGCCCGTGGCGCGCGATCAGCCCCTCGAAGCCGTAGCGGAACCCGGTGATGCGACGCACGCCGTAGCCGTGCCACAGCTCGAGCACGATGCCGCGGATCACGTTGTTCAGGCCCGGGGCGAGCCCGCCGCAGGTCACGATCCCGCAGCGCAGCGTGCGCGGATCGAAGAAGATCCGGTCGCGCGGGCCGGCGAGCTCGAACGAGGGCAGCGCGTCGATCGCGCCGCGCGCGGCGCGCAGCGCCGACAGCGAGTCGTCGATCAGCACGCGGTCGGCCGCGCCGACGTAGTGGACCGCCGACGCGCCGAGGTGGGTGGCGACCGGCGAGGCGAGGCGCGCCGGGCCGAGGGTCTCGATCGCGACGTCGTCGGCGGACAGCGCGCCGTCGCCGTGCGGGGTGCCTTGTGCGGTCATCGTCGTCGGGTCCTCGCGCGCTCGCCGCTCATCCCGTGTTTCGAAGGCCCGCGGCGAGCCCGTTGATCGAGATGTGGATGCCGCGGCGCACGCGCTCGTGGGGCTCGGCGCCGGCCTCGCCCCGGTAGCGGCGCATCAGCTCGACCTGCAGGTGGTTCAGCGGGTCGAGGTACGGGAAGCGGTGCGCGATCGAGCGCGCGAGCGCCGGATTCGACGCGAGCCGCCGCGTCTCGCCGGTGATCGCCGACAGCGCCGCGTCCGCCGCGCGCCACTCGGCCTCGATCGCGGCGAACACCCGCTTCGCGAGCCGGCGGTCGGTGCACAGCTCGAGGTAGCGCGCGGCGAGCCCCAGGTCGCTCTTGGCGAGCACCATGTCCATGTTCGACATCAGCGTGCGGAAGAACGGCCAGCCGCGGTGCATCTTCCGGAGCAGCTCGAGCCGCGCCTCGCGCCCATCGCCCGGAGTGCCGGCCTCGCCGAGGAACGCGTTCACCGCCGAGCCGAAGCCGTACCAGCCCGGCAGCGCGACGCGGCACTGGCCCCAGCTGAACGACCACGGGATCGCGCGCAGGTCCTCGATCGCGCGGGTGGCCTTTCGCGAGGCGGGGCGCGAGCCGATGTTGAGCTCGGCGATCTCGCGGATCGGCGTGGTGTCGAAGAAGTAGTCTACGAAGCCGGGCGTGCCGTAGACCAGCGCGCGGTAGGCCGCCATGCTCGCGTCCGACAGCGCCTGCGCGGCCTCGAGGAACGCGCGCGGCGCGGTCTTCGCCGGGTGCAGCAGCGTCGCCTCCAGCGTCGCCGCGACCAGCATCTCGAGGTTGCGCCGGCCGATCTCCGGGTTCGCGTACTTCGAGGCGATCACCTCGCCCTGCTCGGTCAGCCGGATCTGCCCGTTCACCGTGCCCGGCGGCTGCGCGAGGATCGCCTGGTAGCTCGGGCCGCCACCGCGCCCCACGGTGCCGCCGCGGCCGTGGAAGAGCCGAAGCACCAGCCCGCGCCGCTCGCGCAGCGGCTCGAAGAGGCGCAGCAGCTCGGTCTCGGCGCGGTAGAGCTCCCAGTTGCTCGTGAAGAAGCCGCCGTCCTTGTTGCTGTCGCTGTAGCCGAGCATCACGTCCTGCTCGGCGCCGGAGCGCACGACCAGGTCGAGCACGCCCGGCACCTCGTAGAATTCACGCATGATCGCCGGCGCGTTGCGCAGGTCGCCGATCGTCTCGAAGAGCGGCACGACGACCAGCGCGGCCGTCCCGACGTCGTCGAGCGTGCCGCGCATCAGCCCCGCTTCCTTCTGCAGCAGCAGCACCTCGAGCAGGTCGCTGACGTCCTCGGTGTGGGAGATGATGTAGTGGCGGATCGCGGCGCGCCCGTAGCGGCGCAGCATCTCGCCGGCGAGGTCGAAGATCGCGAGTTCGGACAGCGCATGCGCCGAGTACTCCGCGCCGTGCACGCGCAGCGGCCGCGGGTCGGCGAGCAGCCGGGCGAGCAGCGCGCGCCGGTCGGGCTCGGGCAACGCCGCGTAGCCGGGCTCGACGCGCGCGACCGCGAGCAGCTCGGCGACCGTCGCCTCGTGCTTGTCGGAGCTCTGCCGCAGGTCCACCGTCGCGAGATGGAAGCCGAACACCTTCACCGCGCGGATCAGCGGCGAGAGCCGCGGCGCGATCAGCGCCTGCGCGTGGTGCGAGGCCAGCGACGCCGAGATCGTCTCCAGGTCCGCGAGGAACGCCTCCGCGTCGGGGTAGGGATCCTGCGGCGCGACCGCGTGGCGCAGCGCCTCGGTGCCGGTCAGCGCGTGCAGGGTCGCCGCGAGCCGCGCGTAGACGCCGGTCAGCGCGCGCCGGTACGGCTCGTCCATCCGGTGCTCGTTGCGGTCGGGCGAGCGCTCGGCGAGCGCGCGCATCGCGTCGGTCACCGGCGCGAGCAACGCCGAGATCGACAGCTCGGCGCCGAGCTCGTGGACCTCGGTCAGGTAGAAGCGCAGCGCGGTCTCGCTCTGTCGCGCGAGCGCCGTCTCGAGCGTGCCGGCGGTCACGTTCGGGTTGCCGTCGCGGTCGCCGCCGATCCAGTTGCCCATCCGGAAGAACGTGCCGACCTCGTGGCCGCGCAGCGCCTCCTCGAGCTCGGCGTACATCCGCGGCACCTGCCGCAGGAACGTGGTCCGGTAGTAGCTGAGCGCGTTCTCGATCTCGTCGGCGACGGTGAGCTTCGTGTAGCGCAGCATCCGCGTCTGCCAGAGCTGCGTGACCCGCGCGCGCAGCAGCTGCTCGTTGGCGCGCCGCTCGCGGTCCGTCGCGAGGGCGTCGCGCTGCGCGATCAGCTCGGCGATCGCGCGCTCGGCATCGAGGATGCTCTTTCGCTGCACCTCGGTCGGGTGCGCGGTGAGCACCGGCGAGATGTAGGCGCCGCGCAGCGTGCGCGCGACGTCGGCAGCGCGCAGGTCCTTCGCCGCGAGCCGCTCGAGCGCCATCGCGAGCGAGCCCTCGAGCAGGTCGCCGCGGCGCTCGTGCGCCTCGCGCACGCGCAGGGTCTGCCGGTCCTCGGCGATGTTGGCGAGGTGCGAGAAGTAGCTGAACGCCCGCACGACCGAGACCGTCTGGTCGATCGTCAGGTTCTTCAGCAGCCGGTCGAGGGTCTTGCCGGCCGCCGCGTCGCGCTTGTGCCGGTAGGCGACCGAGAGCTGGCGGATCCGCTCGACCAGCTCGTAGGCCTCGCGCCCCTCCTGCTCGCGGATCACGTCGCCGAGGATGCGGCCGAGGAAGCGGATGTCCTCGAGCAGTGCCGACTCGTCGGGGGCGCCCGCGCGCGCGCGGCGGGGCGCGGCGCGCGTGCCGCGGGACGAGGCGCGTGCTGCGGATCGGGGAGCGGCGGGGGCGGCGGGCACGGGCGTGGGGGCCTCGGATCTTCGGTCGCGCACTGCCCGGGTGCGGAATCGCGGCCGGCCGACGCGCCACGCCAGGCGACGCAAGCTTCGTGCCACGGCCGGGCGCGGGGCCGGTCGATCATACCGCCCGCGGGGACGGGGATCGGCCGGGCCCCGGGGCCGGGCTAGAATCGTCGCGCGGATCCGATCGCGCAGCGCGGCCCGGGCCCGCCACCGGCCGCGTCTCCGACGGTCGCGCACACAGGTCTCCGCGTCCCGCGTCGCACCCGATGCAGCCCCGCCCACACGACACGCGTCCGCCGACCCGGTTCGCGTCGATGCTCGACCGGCAGGCCCCCGGCAGCCGGCACGCGACGCTGCGCGCGGGCTCGGGGCGGCTCGTCACGGTGGCGCATCGACTCGCGCGCGCGCACGAATTCGTGAACCCCGGCACGCCCGACCTGCTGATCATGGCGGTGCCCGACTACCGCCTGACCCAGGCGCTGTTCGACCTCGGCGACGGACCGCGGGACCACTTCTGCCCCGATCCCCGGCCGGTGCACCTGCTGCCGGCCGACACGCCGTACCGGTGGACGGTGAACGGTGCGTCGGTGACGGTGATGCTCGCGGTGCCGTCCGCCGAGGTGAGCGCGATCCTCGACGAGCTCGCGATCGACCGGCCGCTCGCGCGGCTGAACCGGCTGACCGATCGCGGCTTCGTCGAGCCGGTGGTGCACGAGCTCGTGATGCGGGCGTGGGCGCAGGCGCGCCTCGATCCGGACTGCGCGCCGCTGCTGGTGCAGGGCTGGCTCGTGACCGCGCTGCACGCGCTCGCGTCGCGCGCGGCCGCGCGCCCGGTGCCGCGCGAGGGCGGCGCGGGCCTCGCCCCCGCCCGCCTGCGCGCGGTCCTCGACACGATCGAGGCACGGCTCCACGAGGACCTCGGGCTCGACGACCTCGCCGCGGCCTGCGGGCTGAGCCGCTGGCACTTCCTGCGCGCGTTCCGGGCGGCCACCGGCCACACGCCGTACCGCTACCTGATGCGCAGGCGCATCGAGCGCGCGCGCACGCTGCTCGCCGCAGGCGCGGGATCGGTCGAGGAGGTCGCGCACCGCACGGGCTTCGCGGATGCCGCGCACTTCTCGCGCAGCTTCGCGCGCGAGGTCGGCTTGCCGCCGTCGGCGTACCGGCGCGCGGTGCGCTGAACCTCCGACCGCAACGGCGGGCACGAACCGCAACGTCGTCCAAGGCACCCGGACGCCGCCGACCTAGACTCGTCGCGAACCGTATCCCGTCCAGGAGCCCCGCGATGCCCCTCGAGCCCTTCGGTCCCGACGACCTGCCTGCCGCCGCCGCCTCGCTCGGCCTGCCGCCGCTCGACGCGAAGACCCTCGCCGAGTACCGCCCGCTGGTCGAAGGCCTGCTCGGCGCGTACGGCTTCGTCGAGTCCGCGCCCGATCACCTGCCGCCTTCGCCCGCCGCGCCGCGCGCCTGGAGCTCGCCCGCGCCGGGCTCCGACCCGCACAACGCCTGGTTCGTCCGCGCGTCGATCCGCACGCACGCCGATGGCCCGCTCGCCGGCCGGCGCGTCGCGATCAAGGACAGCGTGATGGTCGCGGGCCTGCCGATGATCAACGGCTCGCGCGAACTCGAGGGCTTCGTGCCCGAATTCGACGCGACCGTGGTCACGCGGATCCTCGAGGCCGGCGGCGAGATCGCCGGCAAGACGCACTGCGAGTATTTCTGCCTGTCCGGCGGCAGTCACACGAACGTGACCGGCGTGGTCCGCCACCCGCACCGCCCGGACCGGTCGGCGGGCGGCTCGTCGTCGGGCTCGGCGGTGGTCGTCGCGACCGGCGAGGTGCCGATGGCGATCGGCGCGGACCAGGCGGGCTCGATCCGGATGCCCTCGTCCTACAGCGGCATCGTCGGCATGAAGCCGACCTGGGGCCTCGTGCCCTACACCGGCATCGCGCCGATCGAACCCTACTTCGACCACGTCGGCCCGATGACGGGCACGGTGCGCGACAATGCGTTGCTGCTCGAGGTGATCGCCGGTCCCGACGGGCTCGACCCGCGACAACTGGGCGCGCGCACGCAGCCCTACGTCGCCGAGATGGAGCGCGGCATCGCCGGTCTGCGGATCGGCGTGCTGAAGGAGGGATTCGGCCACCCGAACTCGGAGCCCGACGTCGACGCGATGGTGCGCGCGGCCGCGGATACGCTGCGCCGGCTGGGCGCCGAGGTCGTCGAGGTCAGCGTGCCCGAGCACCTCGTCGGCCCGGCGATCTGGGCGCCGATCGCGCTCGAGGGCCTGACGCACACGCTGGTCGAGGGCTCGGGCTTCGGCATCGGCCGCAGCGACGTCTATCCGACGCGGTTCATGCAGCACCTCTTCGAGCGACGCGACCAGTTGCCGGCGCTGCCGCCGCACATCCTGCTGATGCTGCTCACGGGCGAGATCGCGCGGCTCAAGCGCGGTCACTCGCTCTACGGCAAGGCGGTCAACCTCGCCCGCTGGCTGCGCGGGCGCTACGACGCGGCGCTCGAGCGCGTCGACATGCTGCTGATGCCGACCACGCCGATGAAGGCGACGCCGCTGCCGGCGCCCGACGCGCCGCTCGCCGAATCGTGGCAGCGCGCGAGCGAGATGTTCGGCAACACCTGCCCGTTCGACGTCACGCACCACCCCGGGCTGACCCTGCCCTGCGGCCTGTCCGAAGGCCTGCCGGTCGGGATGATGCTCGTGGGGCGCCGCTTCGACGAGGCCTCGCTGTACCGGGTCGCGTACGCGTACGAGCAGTCGGGCGCCGCGCACCGCGCCTGAGCCGGGAGGCCCTCGGCGTGGCGCACCGCGCGTGCGTCACCGTCCGAGGGCGTCCGCCACCTTGCTCGCCGAGCCCTCGAGCCCGCCGAGCAGCGCCCGCTGGTCGCCCGGGATCACCATGCTGAACTTCGACTCGACCGAGGTGTACTCGAAGTAGCCCATCCGTGCGATCGGCCGGATCTTCAGCACGTCGACCATGCCGTTCGCGTCGATCACCTCGTCGGCGATGTGCACCGCGACCACCCGGCCGAACACCACGTCGGCGCTGCCCATCGGGCCGTTGCCGGGGAACCGGAGCGTGTTCAGGTAGACGCACTCGAACTGGATCGGCGAGCGGGCCACCCGCTTCGGCCTCACGAGCCTGGACGGCGCCTTCTCGAGTCCCGCGAGCTGGAACTCGTCGACATCGGGAGGGAGCTCCTGCGCGCTCGCGTTGACGGCCTCCCGGAGGTCCCAGGTCGCCATGTTCCACACGAACTCGCCGGTCTGCTCGGCGTTTCGCACGCTGTCCTTGCGGCATCCGTCGCTCGCCTGGTTCGCCGAGAACATCACGATCGGCGGATCGAAGGTGACGTTCTGGAACTGGCTGTAGGGCGCCAGGTTGTCGCGGCCCTGCGCGTCGACGGTCGATATCCAGCCGATCGGCCGGGGCACGACGCACGACTTGAACGGGTCGTGGC
Source organism: Burkholderiaceae bacterium (assembly GCA_044371545.1). Classification (GTDB taxonomy): domain Bacteria; phylum Pseudomonadota; class Gammaproteobacteria; order Burkholderiales; family Burkholderiaceae_E; genus UBA4615. The sequence goes on along the minus strand of JBILTM010000001.1, from coordinate 72,566 downwards.
GCAGGCCATGGGTGGTCTTTCCAGGTTCGTAGTACATGATCTGCGATCGCGCTGGTGGGTTCAGAGCGTGGCGACCCGGTCGTCGGGTCGGGCGGCATAGAGCCGGTCCACCTGCGCGGCGCGGCGAGCGAGGATCGCGCGCTGGTTCAGGTAGCCCTTGTCGGTGATCTCGCCGGCGTCGATCGACGGCGGCTCGTCGAGCAGCAGCGCGCGCGTCGCGTGCATCGAGCCCGCGCCGCCCGAGGCCGCGTGCAGCCGGCGCAGCCCGTCGCGAAGCGCGTTCCGGACCGCGGCCGCGCCGAGCGCGTCGGCGAGCGGCGCGTCCGCGGGCAGGCCGGCGAGCGCGCGGCACGCGGGCGCGTTGGGCACGACGAGGAAGCCGACCGCGTCTCGGTCGTGGCCCGCGACCACCACGTCCTGCGCGAGCGGCGCGAGCGCCTCGATGCCCTTGACGCGCAGGCCGCCGACGCTGACCCAGGTGCCCGAGGACAGCTTGAAGTCCTCGGCGATGCGGCCGTCGAAGACCAGTCCGCGCTCGGGGTGCTCGGCGTCGGCGAAGCGCACCGCGTCGCCGATCCGGTAGAAGCCCTCGTCGTCGAACGCCGCCGCGGTGGCCTCGGGCGCGCGCCAGTAGCCGGGCGTCACGTTCGCGCCGCGCACACGGATCTCGAGCTTGCCGGCCGCGGGCACCAGCTTCAGTTCGGTGCCCGGCACCGGCAGGCCGATGACGCCGGCGCGCGAGGCCTGGAAGTGGCAGTCGGTCGACAGCGGCGCGGTCTCGGTCGAGCCCCAGGCCGACACCATCGGCACCGGGCGGCCGAGCTCGGCGACCGACAGCTCGATGAGCGCGTCCCACAGGTGCTGCGGCAGCGCGGCGGCGGCGTAGAACACGACCTGCAGCCGCGCGAAGAAGGTCCGACGCAGCGCGGCGTCGGCGCGCAGCGCGGGCACGAGGAGGTCGTAGCCGCGCGGCACGTTGAAGTAGACGGTCGGCGACACCTCGCGCAGGTTCGCGAGCGTGCGGTCGAACGGGCCGGGCGCGGCCTTGCCGGCGTCGACGTACAGCGTGCCGCCGTTGCGCAGCACCAGGTTGAAGTTGTGGTTCGCCCCGAAGGTGTGGCTCCACGGCAGCCAGTCGACGATCACCGGCGGCGTGCGCTCGAGGAAGGGCCAGACCTGCGCCTTGGCCTGCTGGTTCGAGCACAGCATGCGCTGCGTGTTGACCACGCCCTTCGGCGTGCCGGTCGAGCCCGAGGTGAACAGCACCTTCGCGACGGTATCGGGGCCGACCGCGGCGAACGCGCACGCGACCGCCGCCTCGTCGGTGCGCTCGAGGAGACGCTCGAGCGGCACGACGCCGTCCGGCCCGCCGGTGGGATCGGCAGCCACGACGGTCGCGTCGTGCAGCGGCGCGATCGCGCGCAGCGCCGCGGCGAACGGCGCGGCGGCCGACACGAACAGAGCGCCCGGCGTCAGCGTCGAGACGATCGCGCGCAGCTTCGCGTGGTCGGCCGACATCAGCGAGTAGGCGACCGACACCGACGCGGCGGGCACGCCGACATGCATCGCGGCGAGCGAGAGCAGCGCGTGGTCGACGCCGTTGTCCGACAGGATCGCGAGCGGGCGCTCCGGGCCGAGCCCGCGCTCGAGCAGCCAGGTCCCGAGCGCACGCACGCGTGCGAGCGCATCGGCGTAGCCCACCGTGCGCCACGCGCCGGCCGGGTCGCGCTCGGCGAGGAACGTGCGGTCGGGGGCGCGCGCCGCCCAGGCCTCGAGCCACTCGCCGACACTTCGGGCCGATGCGCCGAGCGGATCGGGGGAACGCAGCAGCACGCAGCCGTCGGCGCGGGCGACGCGCTCGACGCGCGGCGGCGCGAACAGCACCGCGGGGTCGCGCTCGACGGCGCGCGGGACGGCGTGCGGAACGTCACGGGGGTCCGCGGCGGGCGGGTCGGTCCTCATCGGGCGGTCTCCTCGGGGGCGCGACGGGGGCGCCGCGATGGAATCCACTATAGTAGATTCCTGTCCTCGATATCGACTATCGTATAGGTTCGATGGGCCCGCGGCAATCCGGCCGCGTGGCCGTCCCCGACAGAGACCCACCCGAAACCCGCGATGTCGCGTCGTGCTCCCACCCCCCCGGCGGCGGCCAGGCCGGCGCTCTCGACGCGCGACGGCGGCGGCGCCCTCGGCGACGTGGTGTCGCGGCAGGTGCGCGCGCTGCGCGAGTCTTCGTCGCTGACGCGCGCGCAGCTCTCGGAGCGATCGGGCGTGTCGGTCGCCTACCTCGCGCGGCTCGAGGCGGGCGCCGCGAACATCTCGCTCGGCGTGCTCGAGCAGCTCGCCCGCGCGCTCGGAGTGCCGGCACAGTGGCTGCTCGCCGAGCCGGTCGAGGCGGGCTCGGACCTCGAACTGATCGTCGCCTGGCTGCGCGGCCAGACGCCGGCCGTGCAGGCCGAGGTCTGGTCGGCGCTGCGCGCGCGCGGCGGCCCCGGTGGCGCGCATCGCCCTGCGTCGGCACGCATCGCGCTGATCGGCCTGCGCGGCGCGGGCAAGTCGACCCTCGGGGCGCGGCTCGCGCGCCGCCTCGGCGTGCCCTTCGTCGAGCTCAACCGCGAGATCGAGCGCGCCGGCGGCGTGGCCGTGCCCGAGGTCTTCACGCTGTACGGCGCGTCGGGCTACCGCACGCTCGAGCGCAGCTGCCTGAAGCAGGTGATCGAGCGGCATGCCGCGGTCGTGCTCGCGACCGGCGGCGGCCTGGTCACCGAGGCCGGCACCTACGCGCTGCTGCGCGGCGCGTTCCGCACCGTCTGGCTGCGGGCGAGCCCCGAGGACCACTTCGACCGGGTACGCCGCCAACAGGACGCGCGGATCGCCGCTCCCGCGCTCGAGCGGGTCGCGATGGCGAACATCAGGACGATGCTCGCCGCGCGCGAGCCGCTCTACTCGAAGGCCGACCTGACCCTCGACACCGGCGGCCGCAGCGTCGCGCGCAGCCTCGCCGAGCTGGTGGGGCTGCTCGGGCCCACCGTCAGATCCGGAACACCGAGATCGCCTGCGACAGGCGCTGCGCCTGATCCCTGAGGCTCGCGGCAGCCGCCGCGCCCTGCTCGACCAGCGCCGCATTCTGCGTCGTCGACCGATCGAGGTCGGCGACCGCGATGCCGACCTGCTCGATGCCGCGGGTCTGCTCGGCCGCGCCGGTGGCGATCTCGTCGATCAGCCCGTTCACGCGCTGCACCGATGCGGTGATCTGCGACATCGTTCCCGCGGCCTGCTTCGCGCTCGCCGCGCCCGCGTCGACCTTCGCGGAGCTCTCCGCGGTCAGGCGCTTGATGTCGCGGGCCGCCTCGGCGCTGCGCTGGGCGAGCGAGCGGACCTCCGCGGCCACCACCGCGAAGCCGCGGCCCTGTTCGCCTGCGCGCGCCGCCTCGACCGCCGCGTTGAGCGCGAGGATGTTCGTCTGGAACGCGATCGAGTCGATGACGCCGGTGCGCTCGGCGATCCTTCGCGCGCTGTCGGCGATCTCGATCATCGTCGCGTCGACCCGCGCGGTCGCGGCGTCGCCTTCGCGGGCGACCTCGAGCGTCGTCGCCGCGAGCGCGGTCGCCGCCTTCGCGCTGCCCTCGGCGTTGCGCACCGTGCCCGCGATCTGCTCCATGCTGGCCGCGGTCTCCTGCAGGCTCGAGGCCGACTGCTCCGTGCGCGCACTGAGATCGAGGTTGCCCTGCGCGATCTCGCCGGTCGCGGTCTCGAGCCCGGCGACCTGCATCCGCACGTCGGCGACCAGCGCGAGCACGTTGACGCCGACCTGCCCGATGTCGCGCTGCAGGTCGCCGATCGCGTCGGCGCGCTCGGTCGGCACCGGCTCGTCCATCTGGCCGCCGGCGATCCGGCGTGCCGCGGCGACCACGGTGCCGAGCGGCGCGGCGACGCTCGCCGACAGCCAGGCCGCGGCGAGCACGGCACCGGCAAGGCCGGCGCCGAGCGTGGCGACGGCGGTCCAGCCCGGGCCCGAGAGCGCCAGCGCAGTGCCGGCCGCGGCCGACGCCGGCAGCAGCGCCGCGGCGGCGAAGCGCGCCGGCAGCGGCATCGCGCGAAGCCGGTGGAGCCAGCGCGACGGACCGACCGGCACGAGCTGACCGCGGACGATCCGTACCCGCGCGCGCTTCTCGCGCATCGCCGCGTACAGCGTGTCCGCGGCCTTCACCTCGTCGCGGCCCGGGCAGGTACGCACCGACATGTAGCCGACGATGCGGCCGTCCTCGACCATCGGCGTGGCGTTCGCGCGGACCCAGTAGAAGTCGCCGTTCTTGCAGCGGTTCTTGACGAGCGCGGTCCACGGGCGCCCGGACTCGATCGTCCGCCACATGTCCTCGAAGGCCTCGGGCGGCATCTCGGGATGGCGCACGACGTTGTGCGCCTTGCCGATCAGCTCGTCTTCCGAGAACCCGCTGATCGCGACGAACGCGGGGTTGCAGTAGGTGATGCGGCCCTTGGTGTCCGTGGTCGACACCAGGGTGTCGCGCGGGCCGAGCAGCCGCTCGCGGTCGGTGACGGGCAGGTTCTGTCTCATCGTCGGCGGATCGGGGGGAAGGACGCGGACGGAGGCGGCCGCGGGACGCCGGATGTCGCCATCGTGGGCTATTTCCACGCCAGCGATCGGGTCTTCAACGGCAGCGGAGCTCGGCACTTCGGCCATCGCGCCTCAGGCGGACGGCCGGGGCCGACGAGCGGTCGGGCGGTGCGCCGCACCGGTCCCCGGACCGGGGCCGCGCAGCGGCGCGTCCGGCCCCGGGGCCGGGCCGCCGGCTCACGCGGTGCCGGGCTCGTCGACCGGGTCGGACGGCCCGGCCACGCGCGTGCCGGCGGCTGCGTCGCGGCGACCGGGGCCGTCCCACAGCGCGCGCAGCACGTCGCGCCGCCACGCGGCCGGATCGACCGGCGAGACGACCGGCGCGCACAGCTCGCGCAGCAGCCCGTCGTGGATGCCATAGATCAGGCCGTGCAGCGCGAGCTGCTGGCCACGTCGCCACGCGTCCTCGACCATCGGCAGCCGGCCGACGTGACCGACCTGCTCGAGCACGTTGATCTCGCACAGGCGGTCGTGGCGCTCGCGCGGATCGGAGATCGTGTCGAGCCGCCGCGCGTGGGTGACCATCAGGTCCTCGACGTGGTGCAGCCAGCTGTCGACGAGCCCGAGCTTGCGCCGCTCGAGCACGGCGGTCACGCCGCCGCAGCCGTAGTGGCCGACCACCATGACGTGCTCGACCTTGAGGACGTCGACCGCGTACTGGATCACCGACAGGCAGTTCAGGTCGGTGAAGACGACGAGGTTCGCGACGTTGCGGTGGACGAAGATCTCGCCGGGCGCGAGGCCGATGATCTGGTTGGCCGGCACGCGGCTGTCGGAGCAGCCGATCCACAGGTAGCGCGGCGCCTGCTGCTCGGCGAGGCGGCTGAAGAACGCCGGGTCGTCGTCGCACATCCGCTGCGCCCACGCGCGGTTGTTGCGGAACAGGAAATCGATGTCGTCCATGGGCACGCGGGCGCCTCCCCGACGCTCCTCTTTCCGACAGCATACGGGAAACGCGCCGACGGGCGGCCCGCGCGGCTTGCGTGTACGATCGGCGGGTGAGCTCCGACACGTCCCTGACCGACGCGCCCCGCGCCCCGAGCACGCTCGTCTACCCGTTCGAGACGCCGCCCGAGACCGGCGCGGCGGTCGAGGTCGCGCCGGGCGTGCTGTGGATCCGGATGCCGCTGCCGTTCACGCTCGCGCACATCAACCTGTGGGCGATCGCCGACGGCGAGCGCTGGACGCTGGTCGACAGCGGGCTGCGCTCGCCCGACACCGCGTCCGCGTGGCGGATGCTGCGCGACGGCGCGCTCGGCGGCCGGGGCGTGGAGCGCGTGATCGTCACGCACATGCACCCGGACCACGTCGGCATGGCCGGCTGGATCACCCGGCGCACCGGCTGCCGGCTGTGGATGACGCGGCTGGAGTACCTGACCTGCCGTGTGCTGGTCGCCGACACCGGCCGCGACGCGCCCGAGGACGGCACGCGCTTCTACCGCCGCGCCGGCTGGGACGACGACGCGCTCGAGCACTACCGCGCGCGCTTCGGCGAGTTCGGCAAGCACACCTACGCGCTGCCCGACAGCTACCGTCGCATCGTCGACGGCGAGACGATCCGCATCGGCGCGCACGACTGGCGCGTGATCACCGGCAGCGGCCACTCGCCGGAGCACGCCTGCCTGCACTGTCCCGAGCTGAAGCTGCTGGTGTCCGGCGACCAGGTGCTGCCGCGGATCTCCTCGAACGTGTCGGTGTTCCCGACCGAGCCCGACGCCGACCCGCTCGGCGACTGGCTCGCATCGATCGCCAAGCTGAAGGCGCAGGTGCCCGACGACGTGCTGGTGCTGCCGGCGCACAACCTGCCCTTCCGCGGCCTGCACGCGCGGCTCGACGAGCTGGCCGCCGGCCACGCGCGCGGGCTCGCGGCGCTGCACGAGCGGCTCGCCGAGCCGCGGCGAGCCATCGACGTGTTCGGCGCGCTGTTCCGCCGGCCGATCGACTCGCCCGGGCTGCTGTCCATGGCCACCGGGGAGACGGTCGCGCACCTGAACCGGCTGCTCGCGACCGGCGAGGCGACGATGACCGTCGACGACGCCGGCGTCGCCTGGTACCGCACGGCCTGAGCTCCGCCGGCCGCGCGCCGACCCGAGGACGACGACGATGAGCGGGGCCTGCGCCGACGAACGCGTGCTGCGCGTGCAGCTCGCCGCCTGCTACCGGATCTTCGCGCTGCTCGGCTGGGACGAGCTGATCTACAACCACGTGACGGTGCGCGTGCCCGGTCCGGACCGGCACTTCCTGATCAACCCGTTCGGGCTGCGCTACGACGAGGTGAGCGCGTCGAACCTGGTGCGCATCGACCTCGACGGCCGCATCGTCGACGGCTCGCCTCACCGCGTGAACCCGGCCGGCTTCGTGCTGCATTCGACGATCCACGCCGGCATCGACGCGGCCCACTGCGTGATGCACACGCACACCACCGCGGGCAGCGCGGTCGCGAGCAGCGAGGCCGGCCTGTCGTTCGACAACTTCTACTCGGCGATGCTGCACGAGCGCATCGCGTACCACGACTTCGAGGGCATCACCGTGCACGCCGACGAGGGGCCGCGCGTGCTGCGCTCGATCGGCGACCGGCCCGCGGTGATCCTGCGCAACCACGGTCTCCTGTCGTGGGGGCCGACCATCCCGGTCGCGTTCGCGGTGCTGTGGACACTGCAGCGCGCCTGCGAGATCCAGGTCGCCGGCGCCGCGCTCGGGGCCACGCGTGCCGTGCCCGAGGCGGTGCGCCGGCGCGCGAGCGCGGATGCGCTGCAGTTCGACCCGCGCTACGGTGGCGGGCAGGACGGCTTCGACGCGCTGGTGCGGCGGCTCGACCGGATCGACCCGTCCTACCGCGACTGACCGCGATTGACCGCCACGCGGGCGGCCGCCCTCGGTCAGCCGCGCGGCGACTCGCGCGACAGGCTCGGCGCCGGCACCTCGCGCGCGGCCGCTTCGATCGCCTCGCGGCAGCGCGCCTCGTCGCCGACCGCCTCCATCAGCAGCAGCGCGAGCCGAGCGAGGAACAGGCTCTCGCGGTCGCGGCCGACCGCGGTGACCGCGAGCGCGCAGTCGCGGTACAGCGCGTCGCGCGCGTCGGGGCTCAGGGCGGTGATCATCGGTGAACCTCGTCGGCGGTGACGGTGCGGCAGGCGGCCGCGTCGAGCGCGGCGCGCAGCGTCACGGCGTCGGGCGCGCGCCAGCGGCCGGCGACGTGCCCGTCGGGGCGCAGCAGCACGACCGCGCCGTCGAGCGCGTCCCAGCGCCGCGCCGCGTGCCGGTCGGCGGGCAAGCCGGCCGGGCGCGCATCGTCCACCGCTCGCAGGCGCGTCGCCGACGCCGAGGGCTCGCCGCACGCGGCGACGACCAGCGTGCGCAGCGGCAGCGGCCCGCGCTCGAGCGCGGCGAGCGCGGCGTCGAGCGGCGGCGCGAGGCCGTCGGCGGCCGGATCGGGAAGGAACACCGCGACCGTCCACCACGGGCCGAGCAGCGCGGTGAGGTGCGTCGCGCCACCCGGCCCGCGCAGCGGCGCCTCGGCCGGCGGGTCGCCGGGATCCGGGCCGGCCGACGGGTCGGACAGCACCGCGCCGGGCGGCGGCGGATAGCCGATCGCGGTGCTCTGCCTCGGGTTCGCGAGTTGGGCGATCGACGGGTGGCAGTGCGCGAGCGTGAGCGCCGCCTCGCGCATCAGCGAGAAGCCGCGCGACGGCGGGGCCATGAACTCGGTGCTCTTGATCGCGCTCGCCGCGTTGACGCGGAACGCGTGGCGGCGCTCGTCGTCGTAGCCGTCGAGCAGTGCCTCGCCGCCGAGCCCGAGCGCCACCGACGCGAGCCGCCAGCCGAGGTCGTGCGCGTCCTCGAAGCCCGAGTTGAGCCCGCGCACGCCGAAGATCGGCATCGCGTGCGCCGCGTTGCCGGCGAACAGCACCCGGCCGTGCCGGTAGCGATCGAGCGTCATCGCGCCGGCGCGGTAAGCGCTGATCCAGACGATCCGCCACGGCAGGTGCGCCTCGCCGATCATCTCGAGGTGGCGGCGCACGAAGGGCTCGACCGATTCGGGCCGCAGCGCGGCGTCGAGGTCGGCGTCGTCGGGGATCTGGTAGTCGATGCGCCAGAGGTCGTCGGGCTGCTTGTGCATCAGCACGGTCGAGCCAGGGTTCGACGGCGGGTCGAACCATGCGCGGCGCTCGGTCGGGTACGCGCTCGGCAGCTCGATGTCGACGATCACGTACTTGCCCTCGAAGGCCGCGCCTTCGAGCTTCAGGCCCATCGCGCGCCGCACGAGGCTCTGCCCGCCGTCGCAGGCGACCAACCGGTCGGCGCGCATCGCGTAGTCGGTGCCGGCGCAGCGCACGCGCAGCGACACGCCCTCGTCGTCCTGCGAGAAGGCCGCGAGCTCGGTGCCCCACCGGATCTCGATCAGGTCCGGGTACGCGCTCGCCCCATCGACCAGGCACTGCTCGATCCGGTACTGCGGGATGTTGATCATCGGCGGCAGGCGCTGGAACGCATCATCGGGCATCGCGAAGCGCAGGATCTCGTCGGTGCCGTGGAACGTGCGCCCGCCCTGCCAGGGCAGGCCGGCGGCGAGGTGCGCCTCCAGCGCGCCGAGCTCGCCGAGGATCTCCAGGCTGCGGCGCGAGATGCAGATCGCGCGGCTACCGACGCAGACCGTGGTGTCGGCCTCGAGCACCACCGAGGGCACGCCTCGCACCGCGAGCGACAGCGCGAGCGCGAGGCCGACCGGCCCACCGCCGGCGATCGCGACGCGGTGCCGCGCGGGGTCCGCGCCGTCGACGAGCGGCGGCGGCGCGGCCGGGTGCTCGACGTACTCGAAGGGTCCGATGCGGTCCATGGCGCGGTCTCGTGTCCGGTGCGGCGCGGCAGGGGCCGCGCGGTCGTGCCGAGGGTACCAAGATCGCGCGCGCCGGCGGCGCGCCCCGGTCAGAACAGCGTCAGGCAGCCGACCGAGCTGGTCGACACCACGACGCCGCGGCCGTCGCGGCCGACGACCCGGTAGCAGTAGCGGTCGCCGATCAGGCCGCTCGCGTCGATCAGCGAGTTGGCGCGCACGCTCGCGAGCGGGAAGCCGTCGCGCGACACCTCGTAGGCCGCCGCGTACGGGTCGAACGACCAGTCGAGCTGGATCGACTCGGGCCCCACCCGGGTCAGCTGCAGGCCGAGGCCCGAGACCGGCGGCGGCCCGACGGGCACCGCGACGCCGACGTCGACCGAGACCGGCACCGGCACCGGGTCGTAGTAGCCGCCGTGGCCGCAGGCGGCCAGCGCGAGCGCGGCGAACGCGGTCGCGGCGAGCTTCGTGGCGCGGATCACCCCCGCCTCCTTCAGCGCGACCCGACGGGCGCGGGCGCGACCGTCATCGTCGACGTGCTCAGGTACAGCGCCGGACGGCGCGGGTCGGCGACCGGGTCGAGCCGCACGAAGAACACCCGGTCGAACTCCCCGGAGGTCGGGAACGCGACCAGCGTGCGCGCATCGGGGATCGCGTCGCCGGCGATCGCGCCGGGGGCGCCGCGCAGGTCCTCGGTCGGGGCGCGCTGGTTGATCCGGACCCAGCCGACGCGCAGGTCGTGGTCGCCGTAACGGGCGGCGGCGAGCAGCTGCAGCGACTCGCGGTGCGCGAGGCCGAAGCCGCCGTCGGACACCCGCAGCTCGGCGCCGGCCGGCGGCATCTCGACCGTGGTCGCGCCGATCCGCACGCGGTAGGCACGGATCGCGCTCGGGTAGCGGCCGCCGTAGACGTCGGGCTCCGCGTCGGGCGCGGCGTCGTCGTAGACGATCTCGAACGACAGCGTGCCGCTGCGCAGGTCGGCCGCCGGGATCGGCGACGACGCGGGCAGCCGCATGATCGCCGCCTCGGTGGGCGCCTTGAACGTCGCCTCGCCGCGCAGCGCGCGCTCGGCCGCGCCGGCGGGGTCCGACGCGGCGATCGCGAGCGCGGCCGTGCAGGCCGCGGTGAGGATCGTGCGGGCGAAGCCGGTGCCGCCGGCGGCGACGGCGCGGGGGGTGCGCATGAGGGTCTCCGTGGAACGGGTGTCGGTGTCCATGACGTCTCAACGGCGGCGCTGCGGGCCGCGTTCACGCCAGCGGAACCTCGGAGTGCAACGGTTCGTAAGCGTCGGTAACGGGTCCGCGCCCCGCCGGCCGTCCGCCGTCGGTTTGACAGCCCCCGACGGGCACGGCTACCCTCCACGGATGCTCTTCGTGCGCCCCACCCTGCTTTCGCTGCCCGCGCTGCTACTAGCGCCGGGCCGGGGTCGCATGCTGCCCGTCCTGGGCGCCTGAGCCAGTCCAGCACGCCTCCCCGGCCCACCCGTACCCCGACCGAAGCTCGGGGCCACGGGAGGCTGCGCGCACCCGCCGACGCTTCTCCTGCCCCCACGCTCCGGTCGTCCACCGACCCCTTGGAGCCCGACCGATGATCACGAAGCCCGCCGCCGGAAAGTACCGACCGTTCCCGACCATCGACCTGCCCGATCGCCGCTGGCCGTCGCGCACCATCGACCGCGCGCCGCGCTGGCTGTCCACCGACCTGCGCGACGGCAACCAGGCGCTGTTCGAGCCGATGGACACGACGCGCAAGCTGCGGATGTTCGAGACGCTGGTGAAGATCGGCGTGAAGGAGATCGAGGTCGGCTTCCCGGCCGCGTCGCAGACCGACTTCGATTTCGTGCGGCACGTGATCGAGACGGGTCTCGTGCCCGACGACGTGACGATCAGCGTGCTCACGCAGGCGCGCGAGGACCTGATCGCGCGCTCGATCGACTCGCTCGCCGGCGCGAAGCGCGCGACCGTGCACCTCTACAACGCGACCGCCCCGGTGTTCCGCCGCGTGGTGTTCGGCCTGAGCCAGGACGAGGTGCTCGACCTCGCGGTGCGGATGACGCGATTCGTGCGCGCGCAGCTCGACGCGCGGCCCGGTACCGTGTGGGGCTTCGAGTACAGCCCGGAGGTGTTCTCCTCGACCGAGCTGCCGTTCGCGCGCGACGTCTGCGCGGCGGTGATGCACGCCTGGGGCGCGACGCCCGAGCGGCCGGTGATCCTGAACCTGCCGGCGACCGTCGAGTGCGCGACGCCGAACGTCTACGCCGACCAGATCGAGTGGATGCATCGCAACCTGCCGAACCGCGAGGCGGCGGTGATCTCGGTCCACCCGCACAACGACCGGGGCACCGCGGTGGCCGCGGCCGAGCTGTCGGTGATGGCGGGGGCGCAGCGCATCGAGGGCTGCCTCTTCGGCAACGGCGAGCGCACCGGCAACGTGGACCTCGTCACGCTCGCGCTGAACCTCTATTCGCAGGGCGTGGACCCGGAGCTCGACTTCTCCGACATCAACGCGGTGGCCCGTACCGTCGAGCAGTGCAACCAGCTGCCGATCCATCCGCGCCACCCGTACGTCGGCGACCTGGTGTTCACCGCGTTCTCGGGCTCGCACCAGGACGCGATCAAGAAGGGCTTCGCCGCACAGCGCCCGGACGCGCCGTGGGAGGTGCCCTACCTGCCGATCGACCCGGCCGACGTCGGCCGCAGCTACGAGTCGGTGATCCGGGTCAACAGCCAGTCGGGCAAGGGCGGCATCGCGTTCCTGCTCGAGCGCCACCACGGGATGGTGATGCCGCGCCGGTTGCAGGTCGAGTTCAGCGCGATCGTGCAGCGGCACACCGACGCGCACGGCACCGAGGTGACCGCCGACGACCTGTGGACGCTGTTCTCGGACGCCTACCTGCGCGACGACGCGCGGATCCGGCTGATCGCGCATCGGATGAGCGGCAGCGACCGCGGCCACGAGGTCGAGCTCGACGTGTCGGTCGACGGCGAGCGGCGCACGCTGCGCGGCGAAGGCAACGGTCCGATCGACGCCGCGGTGCGTGCGCTCGGGCTGCCGCTGCGGATCGACGCCTACGAGGAGCGCTCGATCGATGCGGGCTCGGACGCGCGCGCGGTCGCGTTCATCGAGGCGGCGGGCGACGGCGTGGTCGGCACGCGCTTCGGCGTCGGCATCGACCGCAGCATCGTCGTCGCATCGCTGCGCGCGGTGATCTGCGCGGCGAACCGGCTCGGCCTCGTGCCGGCCGGGGCCACGCAGGCGCGGCGCGCGGCCTGACGCCGAGGCGGCCCGGGGCGCGGCGCCTCGGCCGACCGGCGCGACCCGCGGTCCGCCGTCCGGCGCGGGGGCCGCAGGCCAGCGCGGTATCATCCGCCGCACCATGCACCTGCCCGCCCGCCTCCGTCCGCGCCTCGTCTGCGCCGCCCTGGCCCTCGCCGCGGTCGCGGGCGCGCCGGCGCTCGCGCAGCAGATGCCGCTGCAGCGCGCGATCCCCGAAGGCGTCGAGCTCGGTCGGCTGCGCATCGGCGTGTTCCCCGAGGCGACGATCGACGGCAAGCCGGTGCTGCTCGGCCCGGGCACGCGGATCCGCGACGAGTCGAACATCATCCGGCCGCCGTCGACCGTCGAGGGCGAGCGGCGCGTCGCCTACCAGCGCGGCAGCCTCGGCGAGGTCGTCCAGGTCTGGCTGGTGACCGACGAGGAGTGGCGCACGATCTCGGCCCGGATCGCGGCCGCGCGACGCGCCGCCCAGCAGCGCTGAGCCGGAGCCGCCCCATGCCCGTGAAGCTCTACATCCGCACGTTCGGCTGCCAGATGAACGAGTACGACTCGGCCAAGATGGCCGACGTGCTCGGCCAGGCACAGGCCGACGGCGTCGAGGCGACCGACGATCCCGCCCAGGCCGACATCGTGCTGTTCAACACCTGCTCGGTGCGCGAGAAGGCGCAGGAGAAGGTGTTCTCCGACCTCGGCCGGCTGCGCGCGCTCAAGCGCGAGCGCCCGGACATGGTGATCGGCGTGGGCGGCTGCGTCGCGAGCCAGGAGGGCGCGAACATCGTCAGCCGCGCACCGTACGTCGACGTGGTGTTCGGGCCGCAGACGCTGCACCGACTGCCTCAGCTGATCGCAGCGCGCAGGCGCACCGGCCGGCCGCAGGTCGACATCAGCTTCCCCGAGATCGAGAAGTTCGACCACCTGCCGCCGGCCCGCGTCGAGGGCGCGAGCGCGTTCGTGTCGATCATGGAGGGGTGCAGCAAGTACTGCAGCTTCTGCGTGGTGCCCTACACGCGCGGCGAGGAAGTCTCGCGCCCGTTCGAGGACGTGCTGACCGAGGTCGCGGGGCTCGCCGAGCAGGGCGTGCGCGAGGTGACGCTGCTCGGGCAGAACGTCAACGCCTACCTCGGCGCGACCGGCGCGGGCGAGGAGCGCGCCGACTTCGCGATGCTGCTCGACTACGTCGCCGAGATGCCCGGCATCGAGCGCATCCGCTACACCACGTCGCATCCGCGCGAGTTCTCTCAGCGGCTCGTCGACGCGCACGGCACGATCGCGAAGCTCGCCGCGCACGTGCACCTGCCGGTGCAGTCGGGTTCGGACCGCGTGCTCGCGGCGATGAAGCGCGGCTACACCGTGCTCGAGTACAAGTCGATCATCCGCAGGCTTCGCGCCGCGCGGCCGGACGTCTCGATCACCTCGGACTTCATCGTCGGCTTCCCCGGCGAGACCGAGCAGGACTTCCAGCGCACGATGGCGCTGATCGAGGACGTCGGCTTCGACGGCTCGTTCTCGTTCGTCTACAGCCCGCGCCCCGGCACGCCGGCGGCGGACCTCGCCGACGACACGCCGCAGGCGACCAAGCTCGCGCGGCTGCAGCGGCTGCAGGCCGCGACCGACGGGCACGCGCGGCGGATCTCCGAGGCGATGGTCGGCACGACACAGCGCGTGCTGGTCGAGGGCCCGTCGCGCAAGGACCCGAACGAGCTCTCGGGGCGCACCGAGAACAACCGGGTCGTCAACTTCGCCGGCGCGCCGCGCCTGGTCGGGCACCTGGTCGATCTCGCCATCACCTCGGCGCTGCCGCACTCGTTGCGCGGCGAACTCCCGATCCGTGACTGAGCCCCGCGCCAGCGCGCGCGGAACCCCGGCGACGCGGGACGTCGAGACCCTGCTTTCGATGCCGCGAGCGGCCGCGCTCGCCGTGCGTGCGTTCGCCGTGGCGCTCGCACTGACGGTCCTCGCGCCCGGCGCGGTCGTGCCGGGCGGCGCGCAGTCGCCGGCGGCGACGTCCGACGCCGCGGTGCTGTCGCGGCTGCTCGCCGACGCGCGCGCCGCGCTCGACGCGAAGCGGCCCGACGACGCGTTCCGGCTGCTCGACGCGCAGGCCGTGCGCTTCGCCGGCGCGCCCGACTTCGACTACCTGCTCGGCCTCGCGGCGCTCGACTCCGGCCGGCCCGGCATCGCGGTGCTCGCGCTCGAGCGCGTGCTCGCCGCCGACCCGTCGAACCTGCCCGCACGTGCGGAGATCGGCCGCGCGCACCTGCAGCTGCGCGAGCTCGAGGCCGCGCGCCGCGAGCTCGAGGCGGTCGCGCGCGGCGAGCTGCCACCCGCTGTGCGCGACACGGTGCAGCGCTACCTCGACACCGTCGCGCGGCTCGGCGACGGTCGCACGCCGCGCTGGATCGTGCTGCTCGAGGCCGGCGCGGGCTGGGACAGCAACGTCAACTTCGGCAGCTCCTTCGGCGAGTGGGTGCTGTCGGACGGGCAGGCGCTGGTGCCGCTGCCCGCGAGCCGGCCGCGCGAGAGCGCGTTCGCGGCGCTGTCCGCGGGCATCACGTACGTCGCACCGATCAACGGTTGGCTCGACTGGACTACCGGTCTTCAGATCGCCCAACGCACGAATGCGAGCCAGCACAATATCGATACCGGTTCGGCGGAGGCGTCCGCCGGCCTGTCGTCCGCGTTCGGAGCGCATCGATACTCCATGAGCCTGCAGTACCAGCACCTGCGACTCGACGGCACGGCGTTCCGCGACGCGGCCGGCGCGATCGCCCAGTGGCAGTGGGACAGCGGGCCGCGCACGCAGCTCGGCGCCTACGCGCAGGCGTTCGACCTGACCTTCCCCGACCAGCCGGTGCGCGACGCGCGACGCATCGCCGCGGGCCTGACGCTCGCGCACGGCTGGGGCGGCCCTCGCGCCCCGACGTTCGCCGCGGCGCTGCACGGCGGCGACGAGACCGTGCACGCCGACCTGCCGCAGCTGTCGTTCGGCTTCGTCGGCCTGCGCACCGCGCTCGGCGCGACGCTGGCGCCGGGCTGGCGCGCGAACGCGGGCTGGTCGTTCGAGCGACGCACGTTCGACGCGATCGAGCCGCTGTTCGGCGTCGTGCGCTTGGACCATCAGCACGACCTGCGGATCGGCCTCGAGCACGACGTCGGCCGATCGCTGACGCTGATGCCGGGCCTCGCGTGGACGCACAGCGCGTCGACGCTCGCGCCGAACGACTTCCGCCGCACGCAGGCCTTCGTCTACGCCCGCTACCGGTTCTGAGCATGCGCCGCACACGCTGCCGCGCCGGCCTGCTCCGGCGGCTGGCGACGGCGCTGCGCGCGGCGTCGGCTGCCGTCGCGCTCGCGTGCGCCGCACCCGCGCTCGCCCAGGACGCCCGGCTGTGGCTCGTCGCCGGCGACGTCGTCGTCGTGCGGCCCGGACCCGCCGGCGACGCGACGCGGCGCCCGATCACCGGCGACGCGGTCTCGGCGGGCGACCGCATCGAGACCGGTTCGGACGGCCGCGTCCAGATGCGCTTCAGTGACGGCTCGGTCGTATCGCTGCAGCCGGGCTCGCGCTTCACGATCGACGCCTACCGCTTCGAGGGCGACGCGCAGCGCGCGGTCTACCTGCTGACGCGGGGCACGCTGCGCACGGTGACCGGTGCGATCGGCAAGCGCCGGCACGAGGACTACAAGCTGATCACGCCGACGGCGACGGTCGGGGTGCGCGGCACCGAGTTCGTCGTCGAGGAGACCGCGTGCGATCCGCAATGCCGACCGGGACGCAGCGCCGGGACACGCGTGATGGTGTCGCAGGGCCGGGTCGCGGTGACCACGCGCGGCGGTACGGTCGAGGTCGACGCCGGCAGGACGGTGCATGCGCCCTCGGCCGACCGGCCCGCGGCGCCGACCACGGAGCGGCCGGTGCTGTCGTCGACGATGCCCGGGAGCAGCGGCACCGTCGCCGATGCGATCGCACGCGCGGGGCGCGTCGACGCGGACGCCGGCGCGAGCGCGGGGGCGCGCTTCGCGGTGCTGTCGGCGCAGGCCGCGACGCTCGCCACGGCGGGCGCGCCGGCTGCCACGGGCACGCTCGCCGGCGGCACGCGCCGGGCGACGAGCGCCGGCCGCGCGCCCGCCGAGGCGCCGACCCTCGCGAAGGACGACGACGGGCGCACCGACGGCAGCGATGCGCCGGCGCGCTCGGCGGGCGCGGGCCGCGTCGACGACGAGCCGTCGGGCGTGACCGCGCTGCCCGTGGGCACGGGAACGGGGCCGACGGCGGCGGCGATCGCGCCGAGCGCGCAGCGCGACGCGGACGGGGCGCCGACGCTCGCGACGCTCGCGCTGGCGGGCAGTGCGGGTCCGCAGGACAGCAGCGGTGTCGCGACGGGCGGCGCCGCGGGCACGGGTGCGGGCAGCACGGCGGGGACCGCGGCCCCTGCCCGGACCGGCGGCAGCGCGGGTCCGAGCGGGACGGACTCCCCCGCGCCGACGGCGTCGTCGGGCCCGACGGGCACCGGCAATTCGGGGACGAGCGGGTCTTCGGGAAATTCAGGTGCCTCGGGCTCTTCGGGCTCTTCGGTAGCGTCCGGTTCGTCCGCTTCGTCCGGTTCGTCCGGTTCGTCCGGTTCGTCCGCTTCGTCCGGTTCCTCCGGCTCCTCGGCGGGCTTCCCCACCTCCCCCTCCCTCCCCGTCCCCAGCCAGACCGGCCCGATCGCGCTCGACGCGAGCCTGCTGTACGTCCACCTGCGTCAGGCGCCGGTGATCGACACCGCCGTGCTCGCGACCTCGTCGGCGCGCGTCGCGCTCGACGGCGCGAAGCTCGTTTCGGTCGGGTTGTGCCCCGGGGTGCTGTGCCTGTCGCGCGGCAAGGCGGGCACCGCCGACGTCGGCGGCGACGGCATCGCCGTCTGGGGCCGCTGGATCGACGGCACGGCCCGGCTCGCGGTGCTCGGACGCGAGAGCGCGCACGTACAGCGCTCGGGCGACGGGATGCACTATCTGGTCGGCATCCCGACGCTGACGATGCCGACCGAGGGCTCCGCACGCTATTCGCTCGCCGGCGCGACCTCGCCGACCTTCTCCGACGGCTCGTCGGCGCCCGGCAGCTTCAACGCCGACGCGGTCGTGCGTTTCGGCGCGGGCCGCGACACGCGCATCGGCCTGGAGGCCGCGGTCCGCTTCGCCGATGACACGCGCTACCGCTTCGCGACGACCGGCGGCCTCGCCGACCCGGCCGCCTCGAACCTGACGATGACCGCCCCGAACGCCTTCCGCGGCAACCTGGCGGTGCAGGCGGACGCGCCCGGCGCGCTCGGCTGCGCGCCTTCGGGCGGCTGCCGGGCCGCGGTCTCGGGCGCCTTCCTCGGTCCGGAGGCGGCCCGCATGGGCCTGGGCTACACGATCTCCGGCCCCGGCGGCGGCCCCGCCGTCAACGGGGTCGGGATCCTGCGTCGCAATCCGTGAGGGCGCGCAGCGGTTGCCGGTACACTCGCGGGACACCCGGGACCGTCCCCACTTGAAGAGCAGCGTCCTCCAGTACCGGCCCGCCGAGGCCGACAACCGCCGTCTCGCGAACCTGTGCGGCGCGGTCGACGACAACCTGCGCCAGATCGAGGAGGCCTACGACGTGCGCATCGCGCGTCGCGCCGACACCTTCTCGGTCGAGGGCCCCGGCTCGCAGTCGAAGCACGCGGTCCGCGCGCTCGAGCACTTCTACCGTCGCGCCGACGCGCCGCTGTCGATCGAGGACATCCAGCTCGGCCTGGTCGAGCTGCGCACGCCCGGCGAGCGCCGTCCCGCATCGCGCGACGCGGGCCCGCGGGACGCCGCCCCCGCGGCCGAGGCGGCGCCGGCCGACGACGCGCCGGTGCTCCACACCCGCCGCGCAGACCTGCAGGGCCGCACGCCTCGCCAGCGCGAGTACCTGCGCAACATCCTGTCTCACGACATCACCTTCGGCATCGGCCCGGCCGGCACCGGCAAGACCTACCTCGCGGTGGCCTGCGCGGTCGACGCGCTCGAGCGCGACGCGATCAAGAAGATCGTGCTGACCCGGCCCGCGGTCGAGGCCGGCGAGCGGCTCGGCTTCCTGCCCGGCGACCTCGCGCAGAAGGTCGACCCGTACCTGCGCCCGCTGTACGACGCGCTGTACGACCTGATGGGCTTCGAGCGCGTCGCCAAGATGTTCGAGCGGCAGGCGATCGAGATCGCGCCGCTCGCCTACATGCGCGGGCGCACGCTGAACGGTGCCTTCATCATCCTCGACGAGGCGCAGAACACCACGCCCGAGCAGATGAAGATGTTCCTCACGCGGATCGGATTCGGCTCGCGCGCGGTGGTCACCGGCGACATGACGCAGATGGACCTGCCGCGCGGCCAGCCCTCGGGGCTGATCGAGGCGCGCCGCGTCCTGCGCGAGGTGCGCGGCATCGCGTTCACCGAGTTCGACAGCAGCGACGTCGTCCGTCACCCGCTGGTCGCCCGCATCGTCGATGCCTACGAGCGCCACGCGCCGCGCGACCCGGGCTGAGCCGGCGCGGACGTCGCGCCCGGCCCCGGATCCGGCCCGCCGGCGCGCTTCGCCGCCGACCCCGCCCGTGCCCCCGCGCCTCGCGCTGTCGATCCAGTTCGAGCCCGGCGCCGGAGACTGCCCCGCCGACCGCGCGCAGCTGCGCCGCTGGGCCCGCGCCGCGCTCACGCGCGACGCCGCGCTCGCGCTGCGCTTCGTCGGCGCGGCCGAGGGCCGCGCGCTCAACCGCGACTACCGAGGCAAGGACTACGCGACCAACGTGCTGACCTTCGCGTACGACGAGGCGCCCGCGACCGACGGGCCGGTGCAGGCCGACATCGTCGTGTGCCTGCCGGTCGTGCGTCGCGAGGCGCGCGCGCAGCGCAAGACGCCGCGCGACCATCTCGCGCACCTGGTCGTGCACGGCGTGCTGCACGCGCAGGGGCTGGACCATGAGGACGAGCGCGAAGCGCGCGAGATGGAGGCGCGCGAGGTCGAGGTGCTGCGCCGCTTCCGCATCGCCGACCCCTACCGCTGAGCCCGCCGGGCCGTGCTTGGACCGGGGCGGCGAGTCCGGTATCCTCCGCCGGTCCCGACTCCCCACCCCCTCCGATGTCCGACGCCCCGCCGAGCCGGACGAGACCGTCCCTGCTCGAGCGCATGTCGGCGATGCTGCTGCGCACGCCCGACGACCGAGACCAGCTGCTGCAGCTGCTGCGGCAGTCGCAGGAGCGCGACCTCCTCGATGCCGAGGCGATGTCGATGATCGAGGGCGTGCTGCAGGTCGCCGAGCAGTCGGCCGGCGACATCATGGTGCCCCGCCCGCAGATGGACGTCGTCGACGTGTCCGACCCGGTCGAGGCGATCGCCGCGTTCGCGATCCGCACCGCGCACTCGCGCTTCCCGGTCGTCGACGGCGAGCGCGACAACGTGATCGGCATCCTGCACGCGAAGGACCTGCTGCGGCTGTGGTCCGGCCGCGCCGGCTCGGTGCGCGAGCTGCTGCGCCCGCCGGTGTTCATCCCCGAGACCAAGCGACTCAACGTGCTGCTGCGCGACTTCCGCCAGAACCGGCACCACCTCGCGATCGTCGTCGACGAGTACGGCGGCGTCGCGGGCCTGATCACGATCGAGGACGTGCTCGAGCAGATCGTCGGCGACATCGAGGACGAGTTCGACCTCGACGAGTCGGCCGCCAACATCGTCGAGGCGCCCGGGCCCGAAGGCCCGCGCTGGCGGGTGCGCGCGCTGACGCCGCTCGTGCAGTTCGACGCGCACTTCGGCACCGCGCTCGACGACGCCGCGAGCGAGACCGTCGGCGGGCTGCTCGCCGAGCGGCTCGGCCGGATGCCGCGCCGCGGCGATCGCGTCGAGCTCGGGCCGCTGCGCGTCGAGGTGCTGCGCGCGGACCCGCGCGCGGTCAGGCTGCTGCGCGTCGAGCGCCGGGCGCCCGAGGGTGACGACAGGGACGATGGGGCCGATGAAGGCTGACCGTCCCGCGGCCGGGGCGTCCGCGTGACGCCGATGCGCGCCCGCCTCGGACCGGTCGCGCTCGCCTTCGGTCTCGGCCTCGCGCACGCGAGCGCGTTCGCGCCGCTGTCGCACTGGGCCTGGGCGCTCGCGGTGCTCGCCGCGCTGTTCGCGCTGCTGCGCGCGCGGGCCGCGCGCGGCGCGACCCCGCTCGCGCAGGGCGGCCTCGCGTTCGCCTTCGGGCTCGGCTGGTTCGGCGCAGGGCTCGCGTGGCTCTACGTCAGCATGCACCACTACGGCGGCATGCCGGCGCCGATGGCCGCCGCCGCGGTCGTGCTGTTCGCGGCCTACCTGTCGCTCTACCCGGCCGCCGCCGCGTGGCTCGCCGCGCGCGCCTGCTCGGGGCGCGGCCCGATCGTTCACGCGCTCGGGCTCGCGGGCGCGACGACGCTCGCCGAGCTCGCCCGCGGCACGGTGTTCACCGGCTTTCCGTGGCTCGCGATCGGCTACGCGCAGCTCGACGGGCCGCTCGACCGGCTCGCGCCGCTTGCCGGCGTCTTCGGCGTCGGCGCCGCGGCGGTCGCGGTCGCCGCGCTCGCGGCGGTCGCGGCGGGCGGTGGCACGCGCGACGCGGTGCGCACGCGCGGCCTCGCCGCGGCCCTCGCCGCGGCGATCGTGCTCGCGCCGCTCGCGGTCCCGCGCGACGCCTGGACGCGGCCCGAGGGCCCGCCGCTCGACGTGCGCCTCGTGCAGGGCAACGTCGCGCAGGACATGAAGTTCCGCCCGGAGCGCACCGTCGCCGCGATGCAGGACTACGCCGACCGCTTCGAGGCCGGCCGCGCGACGCTGACCGTGCTGCCGGAGACCGCATGGACGCTGCCCTGGGACCGTACGCCCGCGCCGATCGCCGAGCGGATCCTCGCGCACGTCGCGCGCGGCCACGCGATCGCGATCGGGCTGCCGGCGTTCGTCGTGCCCGCGGGCGGCGGCGATCCCGCGCTCGCCAACAGCGTGCTGCTGCTGCGCGCCGACCCCGCCGGCGCGCCCGCGCCGCGCTACGACAAGCGCCACCTCGTGCCCTTCGGCGAGTTCGTGCCCTGGGGCTTCGGCTGGTTCGTCCGGATGATGGAGATCCCGCTCGGCGACTTCGCGCGCGGCGACGCGCGCCAGCCGCCGTTCGAGGTCGGCGGGCAGCGGGTCGCCTTCAACGTCTGCTACGAGGACCTCTTCGGCGACGAGTTGCGCACCTCGCTCGGCGGCGAGCGCGGCGCGACGGTGCTCGCCAACGTCAGCAACATCGCCTGGTTCGGCCGCTCGCACGCGCTGCCGCAGCACCTCGCGATCGCGCGGATGCGCACGCTCGAGACCGGCCGCCCGATGCTGCGCGCGACGAACACCGGCGTGACCGCGGCGATCGACGCCGACGGCCGCGTGCTCGCGCGGCTGCCCGATCACGTCGCGGCGTCGCTCGACGTGCGCGTGCAGGGCCGCACCGGCCTCACGCCGTTCGCGCGCGCCGGCGATGCGACCGCATGGATCGGCGCGCTGGCGCTCGTCGCCGCCTGCGCGCTCGCCTCGCGCACGGGACGCGCGGGACGAACCCGCTAGAATCGCGGGTTCGTCCCTTCCGCCGCCGGCCGTCGCCGGCCCCATCGACGATGCTGAGCTTC
The DNA here is from genome assembly GCA_044371545.1 of Burkholderiaceae bacterium. Classification (GTDB taxonomy): domain Bacteria; phylum Pseudomonadota; class Gammaproteobacteria; order Burkholderiales; family Burkholderiaceae_E; genus UBA4615. The sequence continues at coordinate 50,175 of JBILTM010000001.1, read as the reverse complement.
CAACACGTGATCCTGCGGCTGCAGGACTACTGGGACCGCCAGGGCTGCGCGCTGCTGCAGCCCTACGACATGGAGGTCGGCGCGGGGACCTTCCACACCGCGACCTTCCTGCGCGCGATCGGCCCCGAGCCGTGGCGCGCCGCGTACGTGCAGCCGTCGCGCCGCCCGAAGGACGGCCGCTATGGCGACAACCCCAATCGCCTGCAGCACTACTACCAGTACCAGGTGGTGCTCAAGCCCTCGCCGCCCGACATCCTCGAGCTCTATCTCGGCTCGCTGCGCGCGCTCGGCATCGACACCGAGCGCAACGACATCCGCTTCGTCGAGGACGACTGGGAGTCGCCGACGCTCGGCGCCTGGGGCCTCGGCTGGGAGGTGTGGCTGAACGGCATGGAGGTCACGCAGTTCACCTACTTCCAGGAGGTCGGCTCGCTGAAGTGCCAGCCGGTCACCGGCGAGATCACCTACGGCCTCGAGCGGCTCGCGATGTACCTGCAGAAGGTCGAGAGCGTCTACGACCTCGTGTGGACCGACGGCGTCACCTACCGCGACGTCTACCACCAGAACGAGGTGGAGCAGTCGACGTACAACTTCGAGCACTCGAACGCGCCGATGCTGTTCCGCCACTTCGACGAGTACGAGGCCGAGGCGCAGCGGCTGATCGCCGCCGAGCTCGCGCTGCCCGCCTACGAGATGGTCATGAAGTGCTCGCACACGTTCAACCTGCTCGACGCGCGCGGCGCGATCTCGGTCACCGAGCGCGCGGCCTACATCGGCCGGGTGCGCGCGCTCGCGCGCGCGGTCGCGCAGGCCTACTTCGCGTCGCGCGAGCGCCTGGGCTTCCCGATGGCGGCCGCGGCCGCCCGCGTCGCGTGAGGGCCATGACATGACCGCGCCGCTGCTGATCGAGCTGTTCACCGAGGAGCTGCCGCCGAAGGCGCTGTCGCGGCTCGGCGAGTCCTTCGCCGCGACGATCGCCGAGGGGCTGCGCGCCCAGGGCCTCGCCCCAGCGGGCGCGGCGGTCGACGTCTTCGCGACGCCGCGCCGGCTCGCGGTCCGCGTCGCCGAGGTCCGCGAGCGGGCCGAGGACCGCCCGGTCGAGGCCAAGGGCCCGTCGGCGTCGGTGGGCCTGGACGCGTCGGGCCAGCCGACGATGGCGCTGCGCAAGTGGGCCGAGAAGCAGGGCGCACGCATCGAGGACCTGGTGCGCGCGTCGGACGGCAAGCAGGAGTGCTTCTTCTTCCGCAGCACCGCGCCGGGCGCGACGCTCGCGCAGGCGGTGCAGCCGCTCGTCGAGCAGGCGCTCGCGAAGCTGCCGATCCCGAAGGTCATGCAGTACCAGCTCGCCGACGGCCGCACCAACGTGAGCTTCGTGCGCCCCGCGCACGGACTGGTGGTGCTGCACGGCGAGCACGTGGTGCCGGCCTCGGTGCTCGGGCTGCAGTCGGGCGGTCTGACGCACGGCCACCGCTTCCAGGGCGGGGCCGACATCGAGCTGCCGCACGCGCGCGACTACGAGCGGCTGCTCTCCGAGCGCGGGCGCGTCGTCGCGTCGTTCGACGAGCGCCGCGCGCGGATCGATGCGCAGCTGCGTGCGAAGGCCGCCGCGCTCGGCGTCTCGCTCGGCGACGAGGCGCAGGTGGCGCCCCTGCTCGACGAGGTGACGGCGCTGGTCGAGTGGCCGGCGGTCTACGTCGGCGCGTTCGAGCGCGAGTTCCTCGCGGTGCCGCAGGAGTGCCTGATCCTGACGATGCGCACCAACCAGAAATACTTCCCTCTGTTCGACGCGCAGGGCCGGCTCGACCACCGATTCCTGATCGTCTCCAACATGGAGGTCGCCGACCCCTCGCTGATCGTCGACGGCAACCAGCGCGTCGTGCGTCCGCGCCTCGCGGACGCGCGCTTCTTCTTCGAGCAGGACAAGAAGACGCGCCTCGTCGACCGCACCCCGCGGCTGGGCGCGGTCGTCTACCACGCGAAGCTCGGCACGCAGGCGCAGCGCACCGACCGCGTCCGCTCGCTCGCGATGCAGGTCGCCCGCGCGATCGGTTCCGACCCCGCGCTCGCCGACCGCGCGGCGCTGCTCGCGAAGGCCGACCTGCTGACCGGCATGGTCGGCGAGTTCCCCGAGCTGCAGGGCACGATGGGTCGGCACTACGCGACGCACGACGGCGAGCCCGCCGAGATCGCGCAGGCGATCGCCGAGCACTACCAGCCGCGGTTCGCCGGCGACGCGCTGCCCGCCTCGGGCACCGGGACCGCGGTCGCGCTCGCCGACAAGCTCGAGACGCTCGCCGGCATCTGGGGCATCGGCGCGCAGCCGACCGGCGACCGCGACCCGTTCGCGCTGCGCCGCCACGCGCTCGGCGTGGTCCGGATGCTGGTCGAGCGCCCGATGCCCGGCGGCGGCGACGCGCCCGCGCTGCGCACGCTGCTCGAGGCGGCCTTCGCGACGTTCGCGCAGGTGCCTGCGGTCACCCCCGCGGTCGACGCGCTGCACGCGTTCGTCGTGGACAGGCTGCGCGGCTGGCTGCGCGAGCGCGGTCAGCCGGCCGCCGACGTCGACGCGGTGCTCGCGGTCGACGCCGACCGGCTCGACCGCGTGCTGCCGAGGCTCGAGGCGATCGCCGCGTTCCGCGCGCTGCCCGAGGCGCAGAGCCTCGCGGCCGCGAACAAGCGGATCGGCAACATCCTGCGCAAGGCCGAGGGCCTCGTGTCCGGCGTCGCCGTCGACCGCGACCGGCTCGTCGAGCCTGCCGAGCACGCGCTCGACGAAGCGATCGCACGCGTCGCGCCGCAGGCCGAGCGACGGCTCGCCGCGCTCGACTACGCGGGCGCGCTGACGGTGCTCGCGTCGCTGCGCGAGCCGGTCGACGCGTTCTTCGAAGGCGTGATGGTCAATGCCGACGACGCCGGGCTGCGCGCCAACCGGCTCGCGCTCCTCGACGGCCTGCACCGTCTCATGAATCGCGTCGCGGACCTGTCGAAACTCGCCGCGTGACCGCTACACTGCGCGACGTGAAGCTGCTCATCGTCGACCGCGACGGCGTGGTCTCCCGCGACCCCGACGGCCGTGCCGCGCGCGCGGAGGACTGGCGCTGCATGCCCGGCAGCGCGGCCGCGATCGCACGTCTCGTGCACGGCGGCTGGCGCGTCGCGATGATGGCCGACCGCGGCCCGCTCGCGCGGGGCGCCTCCGACATGTCCGGGCTGGTGTCGATGCATGCGCGCCTGATCGACGAGATCGACCTCGCCGGCGGTCGCGTCGACGCGGTGCTCTTCGTGCCCGCCCCCGACGCGCCCGCGCGCACCGCCGAGGCGGCCGCCTCGATCGAGGAGACGCTGTCGCGGATGCAGGTCGCACCCGAGTCGACCGTCGTGGTCGCCGACCGCGCGGCCGACCTCGACGCCGCGCACGCCGCGGGCTGCCGGCCGATGCTCGTGCTGAGCGGCCACGGCCGCGACACCTTCTGCTCGGCGACGCTGCCGCCGGGCACCGTGGTGCGCGTCGACCTCTCGGCGATCGCCGCCGAGCTCGCGCCCTGAGGCCACGATGCACACGGTGCGCAGCGCGCTCTTCCTGCTGTTCCAGTTCGTCACGGTCGTGCCGTGGGCGCTGGTGTGCCTCGCGCTCGCACCGTTCCCGCTGCGCGTGCGCTACCGCTTCACGATGGGCTGGCCGCGCATGGTGATCTGGGCGGCCCGCGTGCTCTGCGGCATCCGCTGGCAGGTCAAGGGCCGCGAGCACCTGCCCGACGGCCCCGCGGTGCTGCTCTCGAAGCACCAGTCGACCTGGGAGACGTTCTTCTACCCCACCTACATGCCGCGCGAGCTGTGCTATGTGTTCAAGCGCGAGCTGCTGTGGATCCCGTTCTTCGGCTGGGGCATCGGCCTGCTGCAGATGATCCACATCGACCGCCGCCGCGGCCGCGATGCGTTCGAGTCGGTGGTGCGGCAGGGCCTGCGCAGCCTCGAGCAGGGCCGCTGGATCATCATGTTCCCCGAGGGCACGCGCACGCCGGTGGGCTCGCAGGGCAAGTACAAGAGCGGCGGCGCGCGGCTCGCGATCCGCACCTCGGCGCCGGTGGTGCCGATCGCGGTCAACGCGGGCGAGCGATGGGCGAAGAAGCGCTTCGTCAAGACGCCGGGCCTGGTGACGGTCTCGATCGGCCCGCCGATCCCGACCGTCGGCCGCGAGCCCGACGAGGTCAACGCGGAGGTCGAGCGCTGGATCGAGGCGGAGATGCGCCGGATCAGCCCGCACGCCTACCGCTCCACCCCCGAACCCGTGCTGCATGAAGCGACTTCGTGAACTCGTCCGCGCGGCCGGCGATGCCGCGCTGCAGCTGACCCTGCCGCTCTTCGAGGCGCCGCCGGCGTTGCCGCCGCGCGCGCCGGTCGCACGGCCGCCGCGCCCCGAGGCGCCGCCGCCGCGCGGCCCTGTGGCACGCACCCTGCCGCCCGTCGAGCCGCGCACGACGCCGCCCGGTCGCGGCCGCCGCGTCGCGAAGCTCGGCCCGCACGCGGTCGAGTACGAGCTGCGCCGCTCGCGCCGGCGCACGATCGGCTTCTTCGTCGACGACACCGGGCTGCGCGTGACTGCGCCGCGCTGGGTCACCGTCTCCGAGATCGACGCGGCGATCGCCGACAAGCAGGGCTGGATCCTGCGCAAGCTCGTCGAGTGGCGCGACCACGCGGAGCGGCGCGAGCGGCTCACCGTGCGCTGGGAGGATGGCGGACGCGTCGCGTTCGTCGGCCGCGAGCTGACGATGCGGCTGCACGCCGGCGCGGCCTCGGTCTCGCTCGACGGTGACACGCTGCGCGTCGCGCTGCCGCCCGGCGCCGGCACCGAGCAGCTGCGCGACGCGGTGCAGGCGTGGTTGCAGCGCGAGGCCCGCGCGCTGTTCGAGCGGCGCCTGCCGATCTACGTCGAGCGGCTCGGCCGAGGCCCGACGCGCTGGCGGCTGTCGTCTGCGCGCACGCGCTGGGGCAGCTGCGCGCCCGACGGCTCGATCCGCCTGAACTGGCGACTGGTGCACTTTCCGCTCGAGATCGTCGACTACGTGATCGCCCACGAGCTCGCACACCTTGAGGAGATGAACCACGGCCCGCGCTTCTGGGCCACGGTGCAGGCGATCCTGCCCGGGTTCGAGGCGGCGCGCCGCCAGCTCAAGGACTTCCCCGACGACCTCACCCTCAGCTGAGACAACCGAGATGCGCATCCTGCACACCATGCTGAGGGTCGGCGACCTGCAGCGCTCGATCGACTTCTACACCCGCGTGCTGGGCATGACCCTGCTGCGCACGACCGACCGCCCCGACCAGAAGTATTCGCTGGCCTTCGTCGGCTACGCGTCGAACCCGGAGCAGGCCGAGATCGAGCTGACCTACAACTACGGGGTCGAGAAGTACGAACTCGGCTCGGCCTACGGCCACATCGCGCTGCAGGTCGAGGACGCCGCCGCCGCGTGCGCGCGGATCAAGGCGGCCGGCGGCACGGTCACCCGCGAGGCCGGCCCGGTGAAGGGCGGCTCGACGGTGATCGCGTTCGTGCAGGACCCGGACGGCTACAAGATCGAGCTGATCCAGCGCTGAAGGGGGTCGCGGGGCCCGCGCCGGTACACCGGTTGCGGCGCGTTACGCGCCCGCGATGCGCGCCCGCCCGGCGCGGCTCGTTGGAAGGGGTACGTGGCGATGTCGCCCGAACCTGGGGCCTTCCGCATGAGCACCCCGACGATCCTGCCCGCGATCCCCGCCCGCCGCACCGCGCAGCACCCGCTGTTCGCCGCCGCCGCGGTGTCGGTGATCGTGCTGTCCGCGACCGGCGTCGCGTCGATGACCGGCCTGATCGGCCGCCCGGCCGCGCAACCGGTCGCGCTCGCGCCGCAGCCCGCCACCCCGCCGTGGATCGAAGCGCCGCGCCCGGTCGCGCAGGCCGAAGACCCGCGCTCGTGGGCGACCGTCGAGTCGGTCCGCACGGTGCGCACCGGCGGCGACGCGAACGGCCTCGGCGCGGTCGGCGGCGGCCTGCTCGGCCACCAGGTCGAGCAGCGGGTGCGCGGCGAGGTCCGCCACGAGGCCGTCGTGCGGCTCGACGACGGCAGCACGCGCACCTTCGTGCGCGAGGCCGCGTGGCCGATGCACCCCGGTGAGCGCGTGCGCGTGATGGACGGTCGCCTCGTCGACGCCGAGGCCGCGGCGCCCGCGACCCGGCAGGTGCGCTACGGTTCGCCGTCGGGCGGCTGAGGGCGCGCGGCGCGTGCGTCGAGCAGCGCGTCGGCGAGCCGGGCCCACCCCTCGACCGGGATCTCCTCCGGGCGGGCGGTGGGCTCGAGCGCGAAGGCCGGCTCCGACGGATCGAGGCCCTGCGTGCGCAGCCAGGGCAGCAGCGTGCCCCGCAGCATCTTGCGCCGCTGGTTGAACGCGACCGCGAGCAGCCCCTCGAGCGTGGCTGCATCGCGCACCAGCGGCTCGGCGCGCGGGCGCATCCGCATCACCGAGGAGTCGACGCGCGGCGGCGGGTCGAACGCCTGCGGCGGCACGTCGAACAGCCGCTCGACGCGATGGAACGCCTGCATCATCACCCCGAGGCGTCCGTAGTCGGCCCCGCCGTGCGGCGCGACGATCCGGTCGACCACCTCCTTCTGCAGCATGAAGTGCGCGTCGACGATCGACCCGCGATGCGCGAGCAGGCCGATCAGCAGCGGGCTCGAGATGTTGTACGGCAGGTTGCCGACCAGCCGCAGCCGCCCGCCCGCGGCGAGCGCGCCGAAGTCGAATGCGAGCGCGTCCGCCTCGTGCACGACGAGCCGCGGCTCGGGCCAGCGCCGGCGCAGCCGCGCGACCAGGTCGCGGTCGATCTCGACCGCCTCGAGCGTCGCGACCCGATCGAGCAGCACGGCGGTCAGCGCGCCGAGGCCGGGTCCGATCTCGACGAGGCGATCGCCGTCCCGCGGCGCGACCGCGTCGGCGATCCGCGCGAGCACCGAGGCGTCGACGAGGAAGTGCTGCCCGAAGCGCTTGCGCGGCGCGTGCGGCTTCAACGGGCGTTCAACGGTCGTCGAGGCGGACGTCGACGTAGGCGCGGTCGCGGACCTGCAGGATCCACTCCTGGTACGCCTCGGCGGCCTTGCGCTCGCAGATCGCGTTGCGCGCCGCGGCACGCACCCGCTCGCGCGACGCGCCGTCGGTGCGGCGCTCGTCGACCCGGATCAGGTGGTAGCCGAACGGCGTCTGCACCGGACCGGCGATCCGGCCGGGCGGCAGCGCATCCATCGCGCGCTCGAACTCGGGCACGGTGTCGCCCGGATAGATCCAGCCGAGGTCGCCGCCCTGCGAGGCGCTGCCGTCGCCCGAGTACTGCCGCGCCATCTCCTCGAAGGTCACGGTGCCCGCCTCGATGCGCTCGCGGATCTCGGTCAGCCGGCGCACGACCTCGGCCTCCGGGTTCAGCTCGTTGACGCGCACGAGGATGTGGCGGGCCTTGGTCTGGCGCACCGGCGTCGCGGCGAGCGCCGCGATCGCGCCGCCTTCGCGCCGCTCGAGCAGCTTGACCACGTGAAAGCCGGCCGGCGTGCGCACCACCGGCGCGATCTCGCCCGGATTGAGCGACTCCACCGCCTGGACGAACACCGGCGGCAGCCGGTCGGGCGGACGCATGCCGAGCACGCCGCCGCTGACCGGGTCGGGGCCGCTCGCCGCGGCCTGAACGAGGCGCGCGAGGTCGGCGCCGGCGCGGGCCTCGCCGGCGATCGACTCGGCACGACGGCGCGCGCGCTCGACGACCTCGGGCGATGCGCCGTCGGGCACGCCGACCAGGATCTGCGCGAGGTTCATCTCGACCGGCCCACCCGCCTGCTCGGCGAGGTATGTGTCGATCTCGGCCTCGGAGACCTGCACCCGCGATTCGATCTCGCGCTCGCGCATCCGGTTGATCGCCATGTCCCCCGCGAGCTCGGCGCGGAACATCGAGAAGCCCATGCCGTCGCCCTCGATGCGCTGGCGCAGCTGCGGCACGCTCAGCTTCTGTTCCTGCGCGATGCGGCCGATCGCGCGGTCGATCGCCGCGTCGTCGATCCGGATGCCGGCGTCTCGGGCGGCCTGCAGCGCGGCCCGCTCGGTGATCATCCGCTCGAGCACCTGGCGCTGCAGCTCGGCCGGCGGCGGCAGCGCGACGTTCTGGCCGCGCAGGCGCCGCTCGATCGCGCGGGTGCGCGACTGCAGCTCGCGCTCGGTGATCGCGTCGGTGTTGACGACCGCCACGACCCGGTCGACGAGCTGCGGCTCGTCGCGCCGCGCGGCGACGGCCACGGGCGGCGCGGCGGCCGGCGCGACGAACCCGCCCGGCGTCGAGAACCCGGGCATGCCGGCCGGCGCGGCCTGCCCCGGCAGTCCCCCCTGCGGCACGCGGAGCTGGGCGGACGCAGGCGGCACGGCCGCGAGCAGCAGCGTCAGCAGCGCGAGCGTCCACGGGAGCGGGCGGCGAGTGTTCATTCGTATCCGTAGAAGCGCGACGGCGTGACCGGGCGCTGCGAGGGGGCCCGGTAGCCCGGGATGTTGCGCGTCAGTATATCGAACGGGTCGACGCCGATCCGGGCGAGCCCGTTGAGCTCGAGCTGCACGAAGAACGCGCTGGTGCGCTGCGCGGTCGCGGTCACGTAGCGCTGCGCGACGAAGCGGGTGGTCCAGCAGTCGGCGTGGTACTCGAGGCCGAAGACGCCCTCGAGCAGCTGCGGCTTGACCTCCTGGACCGTGCCGGTGACCGGGCTGAGCTGCTCGCGCAGCACCGAGTAGTTGACGCGGCCGAGCGCGGCCCAGCGGCGCGACACCGGCCAGCGCCACGAGGTGTCGATCTGCGCGTAGTCGAGCTCCTGGTAGCGCAGCGCGACGTTCAGGATCCGGTCGGCCGCGGGCCACCAGCGCCACGAGACGCCGAAGCGCGGCACCGAGCCGTCGGCGACCGAGACCTGCACGCCGGCGTCGAGCGTGTGGCCGCCGCCGAGGTTGCCCGAGGCGACGAACAGCACGTCCGAACGCGAGTCGTTGCGCGACGGCACGCCGGGGATGGTCACGCGCTGCTCGGTGAAGTAGGCGCGCTGCGCGACGCCGAGGCGCAGCGACTCGACGCCGGTCGACGGGTCGATGAAGCGCGAGACCGCGCCCGCGGTCAGCTGGTTCGCGTCGGCGATCCGGTCGCCGCCGACGAAGAGCTGCTCGGCGAACAGCGTCGCGAAGCTGAGGTTCGCGACCGCGGAGTCGAACACCGGGATCGAGCTCTGGTCGCGGTACGGCGTGTACACGTAGAGCAGCCGAGGCTCGAGCGTCTGCACGACGTCGCGTCCGCCGAGCGTGGTCGAGCGCTCGAACACCAGCCCCGAGTCGAGCGAGAAGGTGGGCACCGCACGGTCGATGTCGAGCGGCCCGGAGGGGTTGGCGCCGAGCCGGTACGAGGTCGCGTGCAGCGAGGCCTTCGGGGTCACGAACCACGACGGCCCGCCGAACGGATAGGCGATCGACGGGTTGACGATCATCCGGCCGCCCTGCGCGGAGCCCGGCAGGTCGCGGCTGAACTCCGTCGCATCCGCGATCAGGCCGAAGTCGAAGCCGCGCAGGTCGCGCTGGTTGTTCGTGACGGTCAGCTGCGGCAGGCGGTTGTAGGGCGGCGCCGCCCTCGCCTCCAGGATGTTCTGGTACTGCAGCACGCGGGCGCGCACAGTCCAGTCGCCGAACGCGCGGAAGACGAACGCGTCGCGCGGCAGGCTGCGCTCGGCGCTCTGCGCGATGCTGCGCGCGTAGTCGATGAAGTAGCGGTCGTCGGAGACGCCGCGCAGGATCCAGCCCGCCTGCCAGCCGCCGATGTTCGTCGAGGTGTGGACGCTGTCGAACAGCCAGCGCGACCGGTTGGCCTCCTGGTCGGCCGGGTTGTACTCGAAGCGCGTCGTGCCGATGGTCGTCGGCTCGAGGTAGCGCGCGATGCCGGCGAGCTGCAGGCCGCGGCGCGCGTTGAGGTTCGTGAAGAAGGTCAGGTCGCGGTTCGGGGCGATGTTCCAGTAGTAGGGGACGCGGACCTCGGCGCCGAGCGTCGAGGACAGCGACAGCGTCGGCGCGAGGAAGCCGCTGCGGCGCTCGTCGCCGAGCGGGAAGCCGAAGAACGGCGCCTTCGCGATCGGCAGGTCCTTGAAGTACAGCGTCGCCCAGCGCGCGTTGCCCTCGTCGGTGGTCCGGTCGAGCGACAGGCTCTCGGCGCGCAGGTACCAGTCGGGGTCGTCGGGCTTGCAGGTGGTGTAGGTCGCGTCGTGCATCTCGACCTCGCCGCGCCCGAGGAAGTCGATGCGCTCGGCCCGGCCGCTGCCGCCGGTGAGCGGCAGGTAGAAGCGCGGCGACGCGAAGCTGCCCTCGTTGGCGTCGAGCTTGAGCTGCAGCTGCGGCCCGGTGAACACGATGCCCTCGCGCGCCACGCGGACGTTGCCGATCGCGACGACCTCGTCGTCGGCCTCGTACAGCGTCAGCCGGTCGGCGCGGATCACCGTGCCCGCGCGGCGGATCTCGGCCTCGCCCTCGAGCGTCGTCTCGCGGCCCTGCCGGCCGCTGACGGTGTCGCCGCGCGCGAAGGTCGGCCGCGGCGCGTCCGACGCGAGGTTGGACTCGCGCAGCTCGGTCTCCAGCCGCAGCGCGATGCGCCCCGCATGGTCGGCCGCCTGCGCGCCGGCGGCGCCCGAGCAGCCGAGCAGCGCGGCCGCGAGGGCGGCACGGGATGCATGGGCGGGGGATGGGCGGCGCATTCGAGGGCGGCTGCGGGCGGCGCCCCGGGGCGCGACGGTTCGACGACCGGTATTATAGGGAGCCGCCCCCGGGGAGCCGCCCCCGACCCGCATGGACCTCAGACTCGACCAGCTCCGCACGTGGCTCGACGCGCTGCCCGCCGCCCACGGCCTGCAGCCGGCGACGCTGCGCCCCGCATCGAACGACGCCAGCTTCCGCCGCTATTTCCGCGTGGATGCGGCCGCCGCGCGCGGCGGCGCGCTGATCGCGATGGACGCGCCGCCCCCGATGGAGGACTGCCGCCCCTTCGTGCACGCGGCCGAGGTGCTCGCGCGCTCGGGCGTCAGCGTGCCCCGGGTGCTGGAGGCCGACCTCGCGCGGGGCTTCCTGCTGCTCGACGACTTCGGCTCGACCACCTACCTGTCGGTGCTCGACGCCTCGAGCGCCCCGGCGCTCTATGCCGACGCGAGCCGCGCGCTGGTGGCGATGCAGCTCGCGAGCGACGCGGCCGCGTTCCCGCCCTATGACCGCGAGCTGCTGCTGCGCGAGCTGCGGCTGTATCCCGACTGGTACGTCGCGAAGCACAAGGGCGTCGCGCTGACCGACGCCGAGCGCACGACGCTCGAGGCGGCGTTCGAGACGATCCTCTCGAACGTGCTCGCCCAGCCCGCCGTGACCGTGCACCGCGACTACCACTCGCGCAACCTGATGCTGCTGCCCGGCGAGCGCAACCCGGGCATCCTCGACTTCCAGGACGCGGTCCACGGCCCGATCACCTACGACCTGGTCTCGCTGCTGCGCGATGCCTACGTGAAGTGGGAGGAGGATCAGGTGCTCGACTGGGCGATCCGCTACTGGGAACGCGCGCGCGCCGCCGGCCTGCCGATGCCGGCCGAGTTCGGCGACTTCTACCGCGACTTCGAGTGGATGGGCCTGCAGCGCCACCTGAAGGTGCTCGGCATCTTCGCGAGGCTGTACCACCGCGACGGCAAGGACCGCTATCTCGCCGACGTGCCGCTGGTGCTCGGCTACGTGCGCGACGTCGTGCGGCGCTACGGCGCGCTCAGGCCGCTCGCCGCGCTGATCGACCGCGTCGAGGGCGACGGCGCGCCCGCGGTCGGCTACACCTTCTGAGCGGGCCGCGCGCCCCGACGACACGATGCGGGCGATGATCCTGGCCGCGGGCCGCGGCGAGCGGATGCGGCCGCTGACCGACACCTGCCCGAAGCCGCTGCTGCCGGTCGGGGGCCGGTCGCTGATCGGCTGGCACCTGCAGCGGCTCGCCGCCGCCGGGTTCCGCGACGTGGTGATCAACCACGCGTGGCTCGGCGAGCGGATCGAGGCCGCGCTCGGCGACGGCGGATCGTACGGTCTGCGGATCCGCTACTCGGCCGAGACCGAGGCACTCGAGACCGCCGGCGGCATCGCGAAGGCGCTGCCGCTGCTCGGCGACGGGCCGTTCCTGGTCGTGAACGGCGACGTCTGGTGCGACTGGGATCCGGGCCGGGCGCGCTCGATCGCGGACCGGCTCGATGCGCTCGGCTGGCTCGCCTGGTGCGTGCTGGTGGCCAACCCGGAACACCATCCGCGGGGCGACTTCGCGCTGGACCACGGCCGGCTGCGCACCGACGACGCCGGCGAGCGCCTCACCTTCGCCGGCATCGGCGTATACCGGCCCGAGCTCTTCGCCGCGGTGCCGCCCGGTGGCCGGGCGCCGCTCGCGCCGCTGCTGCGCGAGGCCGCCGCCGGAGGCCGCGCGGGCGCCGAGCGTCACCCCGGCCGATGGGTCGACGTGGGCACGCCGCAGCGCCTGGCCGAACTCGACGCACAATTGGGATCCCACGGATGACCGAGCCCACGATGACGCCCTTCCGGAACCGACGGCTGAAGCTGGCCGAGCAGATGCGCGCACGAGGCGGCGGCGTCGCCGTCGTCGCGACCGCCCCCGAGGTGCCGCGCAACCGCGACACCACCTACCCGTTCCGGGCCGACAGCTACTTCTGGTACCTGAGCGGCTTCCCCGAGCCGGAGGCGGTCGTCGTCGTCGACGCACGCGGCGCCGAGCCGCGCTCGATCCTCTTCTGCCGCGACAAGAACGAGGAGCGCGAGATCTGGGACGGCTTGCGCTTCGGCCCCGCGGCGGCGGCCGAGCGCTTCGGCTTCGACGAGGCGAAGTCGATCGGCAGCCTCGACGAGGCGTTGCCGAAGCTGCTGGCCGACGCGCCCGCGGTCTACCACCCGCTCGCCGCCTCGCCCGAGGCCGACGCCGCGATGCAGCGCTGGCTCGCGACGGTGCGCGGCCAGGCCCGCGCCGGCGTGTCGGCGCCGTCCGCGGCCTGGGACGTGCGTGCGCTGCTCGACGAGATGCGGCTGGTCAAGGACGCGTACGAGGTCGACATCATGCGGCGCGCCGCGCGGATCTCGGCGCAGGCCCACGTGCGCGCGATGAAGGCGACCGCCCCCGGGCGGCGCGAGTACGAGATCGAGGCCGAGCTGCTGCACGAGTTCCGCCGGCAGGGCTCGCCGTTCCCGGCCTACGGCTCGATCGTCGCGGCGGGCGCGAACGCCTGCGTGCTGCACTACCGCGAGAACGACGCGACGATGCGCGACGGCGAACTGCTGCTGATCGACGCCGGCTGCGAGCTCGACGGCTACGCGTCGGACATCACCCGCACCTGGCCGGTCGGCGGCCGCTTCAGCGGCCCGCAGCGCGAGCTCTACGACATCGTGCTCGCATCGCAGGCCGCCGCGATCGCGGCGACCAAGCCGGGCGCGCGGTTCACCGACCCGCACGACGCGGCCGTGCGCGTGCTCGCCCAGGGCATGGTCGACTGCGGGCTCGTGCAGGGCACGGTCGACGGCGCGATCGAGAGCGGCGCCTACCGCCGCTTCTACATGCACCGCACCGGCCACTGGCTCGGCATGGACGTGCACGACTGCGGCGACTACCGCGAGCCCGGCGAGGCCGCGCCCGCCGGCGGCGACAAGCCGTGGCGCGTGCTTCGCCCGGGCATGGTGCTGACGGTCGAGCCGGGGATCTACGTGCGCGCGGCCGACGACGTGCCCGAGGCGTACCGCGACATCGGCATCCGGATCGAGGACGATGCGCTGGTCGTCGAGGGCGGCTGCGAGATCCTGACCGTCGACGTGCCGAAGGCCGCGGCCGACATCGAGGCGCTGATGCGCGCGGGGTGAGCGCGTCGTCGTGAGCGCCCTGCCCGTCCCGGTCCCTGCCTCCCCGCTGCCGGCGGCCGACGCGCCATGGCGCGTCGTCGGCGCGGGTCCGGTCGCGCTCGCCTTCGCGCTCTTCCTCGTGCGCCGCGGCGTGCCCGCCCGCACGATCGCACTCGACCCGTCGCCGGCGGCCGACGCACCGCTCCCGCCGGCGCTCGCCGCGCGCACGCTCGCGCTGTCGCACGGCACGCGCCAGCTGCTCGAGCGCATCGCGACGCCGCCCGCGGCCGGCACGATCGAGCGCGTCGAAGTGTCGCTGCGCGGGCACGCGGGCCGCACGCGGATCGTCGCGGCCGACCTGCGCGTGCCGGCGCTCGGCCACGTGGTGCGCTACGGGCCGCTGGTCGGTGCGCTGCGCGACGCGGCCCGGGCGCACCGATGGGCCGAGGCCGGCGACGCACCCGCGCCGCTCGTCGTGCACGCCGAGGGCGACGCCGGCGACGACGCGAACGTGCGCGAGTTCGACCAGAGCGCGCTGCTCGGCGAGGTGCATGCGCCGCGCGCCGCGCCGGCGCTGCACGCGACCGCGTTCGAGCGCTTCACGCCCGAGGGCCCGCTCGCGCTGCTGCCGTTGCCCGAGGCCGGACGCTGGGCGCTCGTCTGGTGCGACCGCGCCGAGCGTTGCGCCGAGCGCCGCGCGGCCGACCCGACGGCGCTGTCGGCCGAGCTGCAGGCGCGCTTCGGAGACGCGCTCGGGCCGCTGCGGGTCGACAGTGCGCTCGCGGTCGCGCCGCTCGCGCGCCGCGCGCGGCGCGAGACCGTCGCCGACGGCGAGGTCTGGATCGGCAACGCCGCGCAGTCGCTGCACCCGGTCGCCGGCCAGGGCCTGAACCTCGGCGTGCGCGACGCGTTCGAGCTCGCCGACGCGCTCGCGCCGGTGAGGGTGCGCGGCGCGCCGCTCGCGGGCGCGCTCGCCGCGTGGCGGCGCGGCCGCCGCGCCGACCGCGGGCTCACGATCGCGCTGACCGACCTGATGGCGGCGAGCTTCACCTGGCCGCTCGCCCGCCCGCTGCAGTCGCCGGTTCTCGCCGCGCTCGACGCGATCGAACCGCTGCGCCGCCCGCTGGCCGCGCAGCTGATGTTCGGCCTGCGCTGATCCGACCGGCGCAGTCCGGACGCCATCCGGCAGGGCGGCGCCGCAGGCTGCCCGCGCACCGCCCATCGAGTGCCATGGCGGGTCTCGGCGGGAGCGCCCGCTCACCGGTTCCGGCGATCGGAACGGGGTCGGATTGCCTGCTTCTTGTGCAGCCGGATTTTCGCTAGAATCCGCTCCCCGCCTGGCCACCCCCGATCGACGCGTCGCTCCGCGCCCCGCGCGCCCGAGCGAGATCCGCCATGAACCTCGGCCCGTACCGGTTGCCCAACAACGTGTTCGTCGCGCCGATGGCGGGCGTCACCGATCGCCCGTTCCGGCAGCTCTGCCGGCGGCTGGGCGCCGGCTACGCGGTCTCGGAGATGGCGGCGTCGAACCCGAAGCTCTGGGCGACGGTCAAGACCTCGCGCCGGCTGAACCACGACGGCGAGCCGGCGCCGAAGGCGGTGCAGATCGCCGGCGCCGATCCCTCGATGATGGCCGAGGCCGCGCGGTTCAACGTCGACCGCGGCGCGCAGGTGATCGACATCAACATGGGCTGCCCGGCGAAGAAGGTCTGCGACGTGGCGGCCGGCTCGGCGCTGATGGCGCAGCCCGCGCTCGCGCTCGCGATCGTCGAGGCGGTGGCGGGCGCCGTCGACGTGCCGGTGACGGTGAAGATGCGCACCGGTCCGAGCCGCGACGCGCGCAACGCGGTGGCGCTCGCACGCGACTTCGAGTCGGCCGGGGCCGCGATGATCGCGGTGCACGGGCGCAGCCGCGCCGACGCCTTCCTCGGCCACGCGGAGTACGACACCATCGCCGAGGTCGTGCGGGCGGTACGCGTGCCGGTGGTCGCCAACGGCGACGTCGATTCGCCGGCGAAGGCCGCGTTCGTGCTCGCGCGCACCGGCGCCGACGCGGTGATGATCGGGCGGGCCGCGCAGGGCCGGCCGTGGATCTTCCGCGAGATCGACCACTTCCTGCGCACGGGCGAGCTGCTCGCGCCGCCCTCGCTCGACGAGATCCGCGAGGTGCTGCGCGGCCACCTCGTCGACCACTACGCGTTCTACGGCGAGCACGCGGGTCCCCGCATCGCCCGCAAGCACATCGGCTGGTACATCGACGGCTGGTGCGAGGACCGGCGCTTCGGCGCGGCGCGCACCGGCGCCTCCGACCCCATGCAGGCCCCTGGCTCCGCCCGCGACGACGCGGCGCGGCTGCGCGACGCGATCAACCGCGCCGAGCGCCCCGAGGACCAGCTCGCCCTGCTCGACGACTATCTCGACCATGCAGACGACCGAATCGCAGTCCATTGACCAGGCGGTGACGCGCAACCTCGAGCAGTACTTCCGGGACCTCGAGGGCGCCCGACCGAGCGCGATCTACGACATGGTGCTCGCGTCCGTCGAGCGGCCGATGCTCGAGGTGGTCATGAGGCAGGCACACGGCAACCAGCTGCGCGCGAGCGAGATGCTCGGCATCAACCGCAACACCCTGCGCAAGAAGCTGCAGCACTACGGGCTGCTCTGAGCGCCCGCCTCCAACGACCACGACCAGGGAATCGCCATGCACCGCGTCGAACGCGCCCTCCTCAGCGTCTCCGACAAGGAGGGCGTCGTCGAGCTCGCCGGCCAGCTGGTCGCGCTCGGCGTCGAGCTGCTGTCGACCGGCGGCACCGCGAAGCTGCTGCAGAAGTCGGGCATCGCGGTCACCGAGGTGTCGGACTACACCGGCTTTCCCGAGATGCTCGACGGGCGCGTGAAGACGCTGCACCCGAAGGTGCACGGCGGCCTGCTCGCGCGGCGCGATTCGCCCGAGCACATGGCGGCGCTCGAGGCCCACGGCATCGGCCGCATCGACCTGCTGGTGGTGAACCTGTACCCGTTCCAGCAGACCGTGGCCCGCCTCGACTGCACGCTCGAGGAGGCGATCGAGAACATCGACATCGGCGGTCCGGCGATGCTGCGCGCGGCCGCGAAGAACCACTCGGGCGTGGCGGTCGTCGTCGACCCGAAGGACTACCGGCGCGTGCTCGGCGAGATCCGCGAGCACGGCGTGGTGTCCGACGCGACGCGCTTCGAGCTCGCGCGCAAGGTGTTCGCGCACACCGCGCAGTACGACGGCGCGATCGCGAACTGGCTGGGCGGCGTGAAGGCCGACGGCACGCACGACGCATTCCCGCCGACGCTGACGCTGCAGTTCGAGCGCGTGCAGAAGATGCGCTACGGCGAGAACCCGCACCAGGGCGCCGCGTTCTACCGCGACGTCGCGCCCGCGACCGGCACGCTCGCGCACTACCGGCAGCTGCAGGGCAAGGAGCTGTCGTACAACAACATCGCCGACGCGGACGCCGCGTGGGAGTGCGTGAAGACCTTCGACGAGGCCGCCTGCGTGATCGTCAAGCACGCGAACCCGTGCGGCGTCGCGATCGGCACGAGCGTCGGGGACGCGTACGCGAAGGCCTTCGCGACCGACCCGACGTCGGCCTTCGGCGGCATCATCGCGTTCAACCGCGCGCTCGACGGCGCCGCGGCCGAGCACGTCGCGAAGCAGTTCGTCGAGGTGCTGATCGCGCCCGGCTTCGACGACGACGCGCGCCGCGTGTTCTCGTCCAAGCAGAACGTGCGGCTGCTCGAGATCCCGATCGCGCGCTCGTCGAACCACGTCGACGTCAAGCGCGTCGGCGGCGGCCTGCTGGTGCAGACGCCCGACGAGTGGAACCTCGAGCCCGAGGGCCTGAAGGTGGTCACGCGCCGCGCGCCGACCGACGCGCAGCTGCGCGACCTGCTCTTCGCATGGCGCGTCGCGAAGTACGTGAAGTCGAACGCGATCGTCTTCTGCGGCGACGGCCGCACGCTCGGCGTCGGCGCCGGGCAGATGAGCCGCATCGACTCGGCTCGGATCGCGTCGATCAAGGCCGAGAACGCGAAGCTCGCGCTCGCCGGCTCGGTGGTCGCGTCGGATGCGTTCTTCCCGTTCCGCGACGGCCTGGACGTGGTCGTCGACGCGGGCGCGGTCGCGATCATCCAGCCGGGCGGCTCGATGCGCGACGACGAGGTCATCGCCGCGGCCGACGAGCGCGGCGTCGCGATGGTGTTCTCCGGCGTCCGGCATTTCCGTCACTGACCGGCCCGCCGCGGCCCCGATCGGGCGGCGGCGCGTATCATCCGGGCCGATGGAACGGATCCTCGGCATCGACCCCGGCCTGCGGCTGACCGGCTTCGGCGTCGTCGAGCGGCGCGGCGCGGGCCGGCTCGCCTATGTCGCGAGCGGCGTGATCCGCGTGCCCGACGGCGAGCTGCCGGTGCGCCTCGCGGCGATCTTCGCGCAGCTGCGCGAGGTGATCGCCGAGTACCGCCCGGACGCGGCCGCCGTCGAGAAGGTCTTCGTCAACGTGAACCCCAACTCCACGCTGCTGCTCGGCCAGGCGCGCGGCGCCGCGATCTGCGCGGCCGCGACCGCGGGGCTGCCGGTGGCCGAGTACACCGCGCTGCAGGTCAAGCAGGCGGTGGTGGGCTACGGCCGCGCGACCAAGGAGCAGGTGCAGGCGATGGTGGTGCGGCTGCTCGCGCTGCCGGGCACGCCGTCGAAGGACGCGGCCGACGCGCTCGCCTGCGCGGCGTGCCACGCGCACGGCGGCTCGATGGTCGGCGCGCTGCTCGGCGGCGCAGCGGCGCTGCCGGTGCCGACCGTGCTGGCGCGGCGCGGGGTCCGGGTCCGCCGCGGACGGCTGGTGGCCTCGTGAGCGTCGGACGATCGCATCGGAGACGCTCGCGCTCCCTCGGGGGGCAGGGCCGCAGGGCCGTGGGGGCCTCATGATCGGTCGACTGTCCGGCACGCTGCTGTCGAAGGCGCCGCCGCAGGTGCTGGTCGACGTGCACGGCGTCGGCTACGAGGTGGACGTGCCGATGAGCACGTTCTACGACCTGCCCGCGACCGGCGAGAAGGTCGCGCTGCTGACCCACTTCGTCGTGCGCGAGGACGCGCAGCTGCTCTACGGCTTCCTCACCGAGGGCGAGCGCGCCGCGTTCCGTGCGCTGATCCGCATCTCGGGCGTCGGCCCGCGCACCGCGCTCGCGGTGCTGTCCGGCCTGTCGGTCGCGGACCTCGCGCTGGCGGTGACGCTGCAGGAGGCCGGGCGCCTGGTCAAGGTGCCGGGCATCGGCAAGAAGACCGCGGAGCGCCTGCTGCTCGAGCTCAAGGGCAAGCTCGGGCCCGAGCTGCCCGCGGGCGGCGGCGCGCCCGCGCCGGCCGACCATGCGGCCGACGTGCTGCGTGCGCTGCTGTCGCTCGGCTACTCCGAGCGCGAGGCGACGGTCGCCGCGAAGCAGGTGCCGCCGGACGCGGGCGTGTCCGAGGGCATCAAGCACGCGCTGAAGTCGCTGGCGAAGGGCTGATCCGAAGTCTCGGCGGGCACTGCCCGCCACCCGCCCCCCCAGCGGCCGCCCATCGGCGTGCCCGCCCCTGCCGCCGCCCCCCGGACGAACATCGACCGTCCACCGCCCGGCTCCCTCCTCCGATCCCGCGACGTCCCAACGCCCCGTCCGTGCTGCGCCTCGCCACGCCCTCCTGCGCACCGGCCCTGCCGTCGCGCCCGGCCGCGCTGCGGCCGGCGACCACGTGCGCGGCGCTCGACGCGCCGCGCGGCCGCGTGGTCTGGCTCGACTTCTGGGCGTACTGGTGCGGCCCGTGCCGGCTGTCCTTCCCGTGGATGGACGCGATGCAGTCGCGCTTCGGCGCGCACGGCCTGCAGGTGCTCGCGGTGAACCTCGATGCGACGCCCGAGCCGGCGCGCCGGTTCCTCGCCGAGCACCCGGCCTCGTTCGCCGTCGGCTTCGATCCGTCCGGCGACACCGCGCGGCGCTTCTCGGTCAAGGCGATGCCGACCCCGGTGCTGATCGGCGCCGACGGCCGCGTGCTCGCGACCCACGCGGGCTTGCGCGACGCCGACCGCGACGCGCTCGAGGCGACGATCCGCGACGCGCTCGCGCGCCGGACAGCCTCGGCCGGAGGCACGCGGTGACGCGCGCAGCGCTGCTCGCGCTCGGCTTCGCGCTCGCCGGCTGCGCCGCGAGGCCTCCTCCGCCGGACAGGGCGTCGCAGGCGGCGGCTGCGGCTGCAACTGACGCAGACGCGACCGGCGATGCGCGCTCCCGACACGATGCCCGCGGCGGCCGACGCGACGCGCGCCGCGACCGACGCGACCGGCGCCCCGCACGGCGGGCCCGCCGTACCGCGCGCCCCGCGCACCGCGGCCCCGGCGCTGCTCGCCGCGGCCCTCGCGCTGCCCGGCGTCCACCCCGATGCCGTCGCGCAGGCCCCGCCCGAGCGCGCGCAGATCGACGTGCGCTGGCTGCACTGCCAGGACGCGCAGCCGGGCCTCAAGCGCATCCGCGTCGACTCGCCGTTCCTCGGGCTGCGCGTGCCCGCGGGCGAGCGAGGGAGCTTCGACGGCTCGATCGGCCGCGACCCGGTGTCCGGCGCGTCGCCGCGCTGGCACTCGGCGGTGTCCGGCGCCTCCCGGATGCACGACGAGCGCACCGCCGGCGACCTGCGCGTGACCCGCCACTGGGACCGCGCGACGCTGACCTTCGGCGGCGCCGCGTCGAGCGAGAACGACTGTCGCTCGCGCGCGCTGTCGCTGCGCGGCACCTGGTCGAGCGACGACAACAACCGCACCTGGAGCGCCGGCGTCGGCCGCGCCGACGAACGGATCGACCCCGTTCAACGGCATCGTCGTGAACGAGCGCCGCCGCACGACCGACCTGCTGCTCGGCGTCACGCAGGTGCTGACCCCGGTCGACGTGGTGCAGGCGACGCTGACGCACGCGCGCGGCGAGGGCTACTGCTCGGACCCCTGCAAGGCGCTCGACCGCCGGCCGCGCGAGCGCGTGCAGACCGCGCTGCAACTGCGCTGGAACCACCACCTCGCCTGGCTCGGCTCGACGCCGCGACTCGGCTGGCGGCTCTGCGACGACAGCTGGAACGTGCGCTCGCACACGCTGACCGCCGAGTGGGTGCAGCCGATGGCGCAGGGCCGGACGCTGACGCCCTCGCTGCGCTACTACACGCAGAGCGCGGCGAGCTTCTTCTACGGGCCGGTCTACGACCCGGTGCTCGGCGAGCCGTTCCCGCCGGGCTTCAACGGCGACTTCTCGGCGATCCGCTCGCCCGACGCGCGGCTGTCGGCGTTCGGCGCGGGCGCGATCGGCCTGCGCGTGTCCAAGGCGATCGACCGCTCGAGCCTGCTCGACTTCAGGCTCGAGCACTACGAGCGGCGCGGCGCGTGGCGCATCGGCGGCGCGGGCACCGAGGGCCTCGCGCCGCTGCGCGCGACGATCTTCCAGATCGGATTGACGCACCTCTTCTGACCGGGCGAGCATCGCCCCGATGCCCGAGCCCGGCTTCACGATCGAGTTCAGCGCGATGGCGAGCCGCTGCGCCGTGCGCATCGCCGCGCCCGACGAAGCGCGAGCCCGGGCGTGGGCCCGACGCGCGATCGACGAGGTGCGCCGCATCGAGGCGAAGTACTCGCGCTACCGCGACGACAGCGTCGTCGCCGCGATCGCCCGCCGGGCCGGCGGCGCACCGGTCCCGATCGACGAGGAGACGCGCGCGCTCCTCGGCTACGCCGACGCGCTGTGGCGCGACAGCGGCGGGCGCTTCGACGCGACCTCGGGGGTGCTGCGCCGCGCGTGGGACTTCCGCCGCGGTGTCGTGCCCGACGCGGCCGCGCTCGACGCGCTGCGCCCGCTGATCGGCTGGGACCGCGTCGAGGTCGCGGCCGCGCCCGGCGGCGCGGCGGTTCGGCTGCCGCGCGCCGGGATGGAGCTCGACTTCGGCGGCTTCGGCAAGGAATACGCGGCGGACCGCGCCGCCGAGGCACTGCGCGCGGCCGGCGCGCGCCACGGCTTCGTCGACCTCGGCGGCGACATCCGCGCGATCGGTCCGCAGCCGGACGGCCGGCCGTGGTCGATCGGCATCGCCCACCCGCGCGAGCCCGGCCGCACGATCGCCTCGATCGACGTCGCCGACGGCGCGGTCTGCACCAGCGGCGACTACGAGCGCTACTTCGAGCGCGACGGCGTGCGCTACTGCCACGTGCTCGATCCGCGCAGCGGAATGCCGGTGCGGCACTGGCGCTCGGTGACCGTGGTCGCCCCGGTCGCGGTCGCGGCCGGCGGCTACACGACGATCGCGATGCTGCTCGAGGCCGAGGCGCCCGCGTACCTCGAGGCCGTCGGCCTGCCCTGGCTCGGGGTCGGCCCGGACGGGGCGGTCGTCTCGTCGCCGGGCGCGGCCTGACCTGACGCACCGCGGTACCGCGCGGGGCCGCGACGCCCGACCCGATAGAATGCACGGATGATCGAACACGACCGCCTGATCGCGCCCGGCCCCGCCTCGCCGGCCGAGGAGGCGGTCGAGCGCGCGCTGCGCCCGAAGGCGCTCGCCGACTACGTCGGCCAGCCGCGCATCCGCGAGCAGCTCGAGATCTTCGTCGCGGCCGCCCGCAAGCGCCAGGAGGCGCTCGACCACCTGCTGCTGTTCGGCCCGCCGGGGCTGGGCAAGACCACGCTCGCGCACATCGTCGCGGCCGAGATGGGCGTGAACCTGCGCCAGACCTCCGGCCCGGTGCTCGAGCGCCCCGGCGACCTCGCGGCGATCCTGACCAACCTCGAGAAGAACGACGTGCTCTTCATCGACGAGATCCACCGGCTGAGCCCGGTCGTCGAGGAGATCCTGTACCCGGCGCTCGAGGACTACCAGATCGACATCATGATCGGCGAGGGCCCGGCCGCGCGCTCGATCAAGCTCGACCTGCAGCCGTTCACGCTGGTGGGCGCGACCACGCGCGCCGGCATGCTGACCAACCCGCTGCGCGACCGGTTCGGCATCGTCGCGCGGCTCGAGTTCTACGACGTCGACGACCTGACGAAGATCGTCGCGCGCTCGGCCGCGCTGCTCGGCGCGCCGACCGACGACGGCGGCGCACGCGAGATCGCGAAGCGCTCGCGCGGCACGCCGCGGATCGCCAACCGGCTGCTGCGCCGGGTTCGCGACTACGCCGAGGTCAAGGCGCAGGGCCTGGTCACCGCGCCGGTCGCGGACGCCGCGCTCAAGATGCTCGACGTCGACCCGGTCGGCCTCGACACGATGGACCGGCGGCTGCTGCGCGCGGTCATCGAGAAGTTCTCGGGCGGCCCGGTCGGCCTGGACAACGTCGCCGCCGCGATCGGAGAGGAGCGCGACACGATCGAGGACGTGCTCGAGCCCTACCTGATCCAGCAGGGCTACCTGCAGCGCACGCCGCGCGGCCGCATCGCCACCGCCGCCGCGTGGCGCCACTTCGGGCTCGCCGCACCCGACCGGCAGGGCATCGCCGACCTGTTCGACGACGCGGGCCCCAATTGAGCGCCCCGGTCGATCCCCGCGAGTTCGTCTGGCGGCTGCACGAGGCGACGCCGCGCACCTGGGTCACGCCGACGCTGGTCGCGCTCAACGTCGCGGTCTGGCTGCTGAACCTGCTGTCGGGCATGTCGCCGATGTCGCCGCGCCCGGTCGAGCTCGCGGTGTGGGGCGCGAACTTCCTGCCGCTGACGATCGAGCAGCCGTGGCGCCTGCTCACCGCGACCTTCCTGCACGGCGGGATCATCCATCTCGCGTTCAACATGTGGGCGCTGTGGGACACCGGGCGGCTCGCCGAGCGCTTCTACGGCAACGCGCAGCTGCTGCTGATCTACCTGGTCGCGGGCCTCGCGGGCTCGATGGCGAGCCTGTTCTTCGCGGCGCGCACCGGCGTGTCGGTGGGCGCTTCGGGCGCGATCTTCGGCGTGGTCGGGTGCCTGCTCGCCGCGATCTTCACCAAGGCGCACAAGCTGCCGCCGGCGCTCGTGCAGTCGATGCGCTCGTCGATGCTGATGTTCGTCGGCTTCTCGCTGTTCATGGGCTTCACCGCCGGCTTCATCGACAACGCCGCGCACCTCGGCGGGCTCGCCGGCGGCTTCCTGATGGGCATGGTGCTCGCCGAGAAGTTCGACGTCGACGAGTACCGCCGGCAGGCGCCGGTGCGCGCGGCGGTCGGGGTGCTGCTCGCCGCGCTCGTGCTCGGCGCGGCCTGGAAGCTGCTGCCGATGCCCGCCGCCTGACGGGCGGTCGGGCCGCGCGGGGGCGACCTCCTTGCGGCTTGGTAGAATCGCCTGCGATGGACGACGCCCGCCGCTTCTCGATCCGCGTGCGCGTGTACTACGAGGACACGGACGCGGGCGGGATCGTCTACCACGCGACGTACCTGCGCTGGATGGAGCGCGCCCGGACCGACTGGCTCCGCGCGCTCGGCGAACGGCACGTCGAGCTGGCCGAGTCGACGGGCGTGCAGTTCGTCGTGAGCGAGCTCGCGATCCGCTATCGCCGTCCCGCGCGGCTCGACGACCTGCTCGACGTCGACCTCGAGGTGGCCGAGCTGCGGCGCGCCTCGCTGCGCCTCGTGCAGTGCACGCGCCCCGCCGGGGGTGGGGAGACGATCGCCGACGCGGACGTCCGCGTCGCGGTGATGGACCGCCGCACCGGCCGGCCCGCGGGGCTGCCGCGGCGCCTGCTCGACACGCTTGGAGCCCCATGAACCACAACGACATGTCGATCCTCTCGCTGGTGACCAACGCCAGCGTGCTCGTGCAGCTGGTGATGGCCGGCCTGCTCGCGATCTCGGTCGCCTCGTGGACCGTGATCTTCAGGAAGTGGTTCCAGGTGCGCGCGGCGCGCGCGGCCACCGACCGGTTCGAGTCCGACTTCTGGCGCGGCGGCGACCTGAACGCGCTGTACGCGCGCACCTCCGAGCAGCCCGGCGACCACGGCCCGCTCGCGCGGATCTTCGAGTCGGGCATGCGCGAGTTCCTGAAGACCCGCCAGCAGAAGCCGGGCGACGCGAACGCGATGCTCGAGGCCGCGCGCCGCGCGATGCGCGCGTCCTACCAGCGCGAGATGGACGCGCTCGACGCGAGCCTCGCGTTCCTCGCGTCGGCCGGCTCGGTGAGCCCGTACATCGGCCTCTTCGGCACGGTGTGGGGGATCATGAACTCGTTCCGCGGCCTCGCGAACGTCAAGCAGGCGACGCTCGCCGCGGTCGCGCCGGGCATCGCCGAGGCGCTGGTCGCGACCGCGATCGGCCTGTTCGCCGCGATCCCCGCGTTCGTCGCCTACAACCGCTTCGCCTACGACGTCGAGCGCCTGTCCAACCGCTTCGACACCTTCGTCGAGGAGTTCTCCAACATCCTGCAGCGCCAGGCGCGCTGAGGATCGGAGGCCGCGCGATGCCCACCGTCTCCTCGTCCCGCCGCGGCGGCCGGCGCCGATTGGTGGCCGAGATCAACGTCGTGCCCTACATCGACGTGATGCTCGTGCTGCTGGTGATCTTCATGGTCACCGCGCCGCTGCTGCCGCCGGGCCAGATCGAGGTGCCGAGCGCGGGGCAGAGTTCGCAGGCCCCCGACCAGCTGGTCGAGATCCGGCTCTCGCCAGGCGGGGAGCTGCGGATGGTCACCCGCAACATGCCCCAGCAGTTCGACCGCACGATCGGCGAGCGCGACATCGCGCCGACGCTGCGCAGCTTCGGCGACCCGGCCACGCTCGCGGTGCTGATCGCCGCGGACCAGAAGGTGCCGTACGGCGACGTCGTCAAGCTGATGGACCAGGTGCGTGCGGCCGGCGCGGGCCGCGTCGGCCTGATGGTCAAGGGCCGGGAGAAGTGACGTGAGCGCGCGACCGCCGCCGGGCGCGGACCGCCGCCCGCAGAAGGGCGGCGCGTCCGGACCGGGTTGGGGCGGCGCGGACCGGCCCGCGGGCGGTCCGTCGGGCACGGGCCCGTCCGGCTCCGGTACGCCCCGGCCGGCCGGCCCCGGCATGCCCCCGCCCTATGGCCCCGGCACGCGCCCGCCGTCCGGCTCCGGCACGCCCCCTGCGTCCGCGCCGCCGCCGCCGGGCCCGCCGGGGCGCCCGCCCCGGGCCGGCGGCCGCATCCGCGCGATCGCGCTCGCGCTCGCGATGCACGCGCTGCTGATCGGTCTGCTGGTGTTCGGGCTGAACTGGACCTCGCGCCCCCCCGAGCCGGTGCAGGCCGAGCTGTGGGTGCCACCCCCGCCGGTCAAGGGCCCGCCGCCCGAGCCCCGGCCCGAGCCCAAGCCCGAGCCGAAACCTGCGCCCGAACCGCCGCCCCCGCCGCCGAAACCCGAGCCGCCCCCGCCTCCCCCGCCGGTCGCGCCCGACATCAAGGCCGAGCAGGCGCGCAAGGAGGCGGAGCGCAAGGAGGCGGAGCGCCGGCTCGCCGAGAAGAAGCTCGCGGAGAAGAAGGATGCCGAACGCAGGGACGCCGAGCGCAAGGAGGCCGAGAAGAAGGCCGAGGAGAAGCGCGCGGCCGAGCGCCGGCTCGCCGAGCAGAAGGCCGCCGAGGAGAAGCGCGCGAAGGACGAGCAGGCCCGCAAGGAAGCGGACAAGAAGGCCGCCGACGAGAAGCGCCGCGCCGAGCAGGCGCGCCGCGACGCCGAGGCCGCCGAGGAGCGCCGCGCCGACGACATCAAGCGACTGCAGAGCCAGGCCGGCACCTCGGGCACGCCGAGCGACCAGGCGGTCCGGGGCGCCGCGACCGGCCGCGTCGACGCCGGCTACGGCGCGCGCGTGGCCGCCGCGATCCGCTCGAACACCACCTACCAGGCGCCCGGCGATCTCGACGGCAACCCGAAGGCGGTCTTCCTGGTCACGCTGCGGCCGGACTGCAGCCTCGCGGCGGTGCGGCTGCGCAGGTCGAGCGGCGTGTCCGCGTGGGACCAGGCCGCCGAGCGCGGCATCCAGCGCACCGACCCGTTCCCGAAGCCGGCCGAGGGTACCTGCCAGGGTGAGCTGGAGATCGTCCGGGGGCCGCGGGACGAGAAATGAGCCGCGCGGCGACGGGCGGCGCACCGTACCCGACGAACGGCCGCTTGCCCGACCACTC
Organism: Burkholderiaceae bacterium; assembly: GCA_044371545.1. GTDB lineage: Bacteria > Pseudomonadota > Gammaproteobacteria > Burkholderiales > Burkholderiaceae_E > UBA4615. The sequence goes on along the minus strand of JBILTM010000001.1, from coordinate 23,122 downwards.
AGCGGTCGCCCGCGGCCCGCGCTCTATAATCCGCCCACGATGAGACGACTCCTCCGCCTCGTTCCCGTGTTCGCCGGCCTCGTCGCCGGCGCCCTCGCGCTGCCCGCGGCCGCCCAGATGCGCATCGACGTGTCCGGCGTCGGTGCGACCCAGCTGCCGATCGCGATCGCCGGCTTCGCGACCGACGCCCGCCTGCCGCAGGACGTGGCCGCGGTGGTCCGCGGCGACCTCGCCCGCAGCGGCGCGTTCCGGGTCATCGATCCGGCCCAGACGGTGTCCGACACCGCACCGGTCGACTTCGCGGGCGTGCGCTCGCGCGGCGCCGAGACCTTCGTCGCCGGCTCGGTCGCGAGGCTTGCCGACGGCCGCTACGACATCCGCTACCGCCTCTACGACGCGGTCAAGCAGACCCCGATCGCCGGCGAGTCGGTCGTCGCGCCCGAGGCCGACCTGCGCCTGGCCGGCCACCGGATCGCCGACGCGATCTTCGAGAAGCTGACCGGCGAGAAGGGCGTGTTCTCGACGCGCATCGCGTTCGTCAGCAAGCAGGGCACGCGCTTTCGCCTGAACGTCGCCGACTGGGACGGCGAGAACGTGCAGTCCCCGCTGGTCTCGCCCGAGCCGATCATCTCGCCCTCGTGGTCCCCCGACGGCGGGCGGCTCGCGTACGTGTCGTTCGAGCAGAAGAAGCCGGTCGTCTACGTGCACACGCTCGCCACCGGCCAGCGCGTCGCGGTCGCCAACTTCAAGGGCAGCAACAGCGCGCCCGCCTGGTCGCCCGACGGCCGCACGCTCGCGGTCGCGCTGACCCTGAACGGTCTCTCGCAGATCTACCTGATCAACGCCGCCGACGGCGCCAACGCGCGCCGGCTCACCACCTCCAACGCGATCGACACCGAGCCGGTGTTCTCGCCCGACGGCCGCACGCTGTTCTTCACGTCCGACCGGGGCGGCTCGCCGCAGATCTACCGGATGCCGGTGAACGGCGGCGACGCGACGCGCGTCACCTTCGGCTCGAGCTACAACGTGAGCCCGCGCGTGAGCCCGGACGGGCGCAGCCTCGCGTTCCTCACCCGGCGCGACGGCCGCTTTTTCGTCGGCACGAAGGATCTCGCCGGCGGCAACGAGTCGGTGCTGACCGACGGCGGCCAGGAAGAGGCACCCAGCTTCTCGCCGAACGGCCGCTGGATCATGTACGCCACCCAGCAGGGCGGCCGCGACTCGCTGATGGCGATCTCGGTCGACGGCCGCGTCCGCCAGCGGCTCAGCTCGTCGCTCGGCGACATCCGCGAACCCTCGTGGGGCCCGTTCCTGCGCTGAGCCCCCGCACGACCCGCACCAGAAGAACACGGAGCTTCCAAGACCATGAACCGACGTACCCTCGCCTCTCTCGCCGCGCTCGCGGCCGCGCTGACGCTCGCGGCCTGCAGCTCGGCCGTCAAGCTCGACGAGCCCGCCCCGGTCGAGAACCGCGGCAGCGCGGCGGGCTCGGGCGCAGGCGCCGGCGGAACGGGCGGCGGCGCGGCCACCGCGCCGGCCGGCAGCGAGCGCCCGATCGCGCAGGTCACCGTCGACCCGTCGAAGGACCCGCTCAACGACCCGAACAGCCCGCTCGCCAAGCGCAGCATCTACTTCGACTTCGACAGCTTCACGATCAAGGACGAGTTCCGCCCGGTCGTCGAGGCGCACGCGAGGTTCCTCGTCGCCAACAAGGCCCGCAAGGTCGTCGTGCAGGGCAACACCGACGAGCGCGGCAGCCGCGAGTACAACCTCGCGCTCGGCCAGAAGCGTTCCGAGGCCGTGCGCCGCTCGCTGATCTCGCTCGGCGTCGCCGACGCGCAGATCGAGGCGGTCAGCTTCGGCGAGGAAAAGCCGAAGGCCACCGGCACCGACGAGAGCGCGTTCGCCGAGAACCGTCGCGCCGACCTCGCCTACCAGTGACCTCCGCTGCCCCGGGCCCGCGATGAGCGCCACCACGCCGACGATCCCGACCGCCCCCGGCCGCGGTACGCTGGCCCGCGCGAAGCGCGCGGCCGCCGTGCTGCTGCTCGCCGGCCTCGCGCTGCCCGCGCACGCGCAGCTGTTCTCGGACGACGAGGCGCGCCGCGCGATCCTCGACGTGCGCAGCCGCGTCGAGCAGCTGCAGCGCGACATGCTCAAGCGCATCGAGGACCTGTCGTCGCGCGTCGAGCGGCTCGAGCAGACCACCCGCGGCCAGCTCGATCTGCAGAACCAGATCCAGGCGATGCGCCAGGAGATCGCGACGCTGCGCGGCCAGCTCGAGGTGCAGACCAACGAGCTCTCCAAGACCCAGCGCAGCCAGCGCGACCTCGCCGGCGAGGTCGACGGCCGCCTGAAGCGCTTCGAGCCGGTCGCGGTGAACGTCGACGGCAAGCAGGTCAACGTCGACCCGGCCGAGCGGCGCGCCTACGAGGGCGCGCTCGCGATCTTCCGAGCGGGCGACTTCCGCGGCGCGCAGAGCGCGTTCCAGCAGTTCGGCGCCGCCTATCCGCAGAGCGCGTACTCGCCGAGCGTGCAGTACTGGATCGGCAGCAGCCAGTACGCGCAGAAGGACAACAAGGGCGCGATCGCGACGCTGCAGTCGTTCGCGCAGAAGTACCCCGACCACCCGCGCGCGGCCGACGCGCTGCTGACGATCGGCAACGCGCAGGTCGAGGCCGGCGACCGCAAGGCCGCCGCCGAGACGTTCAAGCTCGTGACCGAGAAGTACGACGGCAGCGGCGCCGCGCAGACCGCGCGCGAGCGGCTCGCCGGGCTCGCCGCCAAGCGCTGACGCGGCCCGTCCGGTCGCGCGTCCGCCCCCTTTCCTCGCCCCGTTTTCCGCCCCGTCCCCGATGACCGAAGCCGACGTCGCCTCGCTGCAGCACCTCGTCGCGTGGGCGACGTTCGCGATCGCGTTCGTCGTCGGCATCGCGATGAACCGCAGCAACTTCTGCACGATGGGCGCGGTGTCGGACGTCGTGAACATGGGCGACTGGACGCGGATGCGGATGTGGCTCGCGGCGATCGGCGTCGCGGTGCTCGGCACGCAGGCGCTCGCGTGGGCCGGGCTGATCGACCCGGCGAAATCGATCTACGCCGGGCCGAAGCTCCTGTGGCTGTCGAACGTCGTCGGCGGCCTGATGTTCGGCTTCGGCATGGTGCTCGCGTCGGGCTGCGGCACGAAGACGCTGCTGCGCGCCGGCGCCGGCAACCTGAAGTCGCTGGTGGTGTTCGTCGTGCTCGGGATCTCCGCCTACATGACGCTGCGCGGACTGTTCGGCGTCGTGCGGGTCGGGACCGTCGACCGGGTCGCGATCGAGCTCGCCGGCGGCCAGGACCTGCCGCGCCTGCTGTCGGGCGGCGATGCCGCGCTCGCGCGCACGCTGCGGCTCGTCGCGGCGCTCGTCGTCGGCGGCGGGCTGATCGCGTTCGCGTTCGCCTCGAAGACGTTCCGCGAGGAACGGGGCAACGCGCTCGCCTCGCTGGTCGTCGGCGCCGGGGTCGTCGCGGTCTGGTACGTGTCCGGGCACGTCGGCCACCTCGAGGAGGATCCGCGCACGCTCGAGGAAGTCTTCATCGGCACCAACAGCACCCGGATGGAGTCGCTCAGCTACGTCGCGCCGAGCGCGTACGCGCTCGAACTGCTGATGTTCTGGTCGGACAAGAGCAAGTACGTGACGCTCGGCATCGCGTCGGTGCTCGGGCTCGTCGCCGGTTCGGCCGCCTACGCGATCGCGACGCGCACGTTCCGCTGGGAGGGCTTCCAGGGCCCCGAGGACACCGCGAACCACCTTGTCGGGGGCCTGCTGATGGGCGCCGGCGGCGTGACCGCGCTCGGCTGCACGATCGGCCAGGGCATGAGCGGCGTCTCGACGCTCGCGGTAGGCTCCTTCGTCGCGCTGGCAGCGATCGTCGCCGGCGGCGTGGCCGGTGTGCGCTACCAGGTCTGGCGGGTCGAGCGGATGGTCTGAGCAGGCCGCGAACGTGCAGAATCGGGCCGCCCCGGCCTGCGAACGCACGGGACGGGCTCGCCCCGTTTGACCGTCGCCGCCGAACTTCCTATAATCGAAGGCTTCCCAAGAACAACAAGACAGAAGAAGAACAACGTCGCAGGCAGCATCGACGGGTCGTTAGCTCAGCTGGTAGAGCAGCGGACTTTTAATCCGTTGGTCGCAGGTTCGAATCCCGCACGGCCTACCAATTCCGACGGGTCGATGTCGCAAGACGTCGACCCGTTTTCGTTTCCGGGACCGGAGCCGCAGGCGCAACGGGAGGCGTTCCCATGTGCAACCGCTACAACCCGACAATCCGCGAGAAGCTGGTCGGCCTGGGCTTCACGCTGCAGGACGAGACCGACTGGGCCCGCGCGATCGGCCCGCGCCAGCCCGGGCCCTACGTGCTGCCGGGCGGCCGCGTCGTCGTCGGCCAGTGGGGCCTGATCCCGCCCTACGCGTCCGAGCGGCATCCCCGCGCACGCGACGGGCGCCCGCTGATGACGAACAACGCGCGGATCGAGGGCATCGAAGGCAAGCCGACCTTCCGCGACGCCTGGCGGCGCGGGCAGCGCTGCCTCGTGCCGGCCGACACCTTCGTCGAGCCCTACTGGGGCACCGGCCGCAACACCTGGTGGTCGTTCTCGCGCGCCGACGGCCGGCCCTGGCTGCTCGCCGGACTCTGGAGCGAGTGGACCGACCCGGCGACCGGCGAGGTCGTGCCCTCGTACACGATGCTGACGGTCAACGCCGACGGCCATCCGCTGATGCGGCTGATGCACAAGCCCGACCCGAAGCTGCCCGACGACGCGCAGGACAAGCGCAGCGTCGTGCCGCTCGCCGACGACGCGATCGACGCGTGGCTGCACGGCGACGTCGACCGGGCCCGCGCGGCGCTGGTGCTGCCGCCGCCGCAGGCGTACCGTCACGGTCCCGAGGACCCTACGAAGCGCGTCGAGCTGCCCCCGATCGCATGAAGCTGCTGAGCGCCACCCCCAGCCCCTACGCCCGCAAGGTCCGCATCGCGCTCGCCGAGAAGGGCCTCGCGTTCGAGCTGGTCACCGAGGTGCCCTGGGACGACGACGCGAGCGCTCCGGCGTACAACCCGCTCGGCAAGATCCCGGTGCTGATCCTCGACGACGGGCAGTCTGTCTTCGAGTCGAGCTTCATCCTCGAGTGGCTCGAGGCCCGGCACCCCGAGCCGCCGCTGCTGCCGCCCGACGTGGACGGCCGGCTGGAGGCGCGCCGGCTCGAGGTGATCGCCGACGGCGTCTGCGACGCGACCGTGCTGACGCTCTTCGAGCGGATGCGCGGCGAAGGCTGCAGCGCGCCGTGGCTCGCGCGCCAGCGCCGCAAGATCGAGGCCGGCACGGCCGCCCTCGCCGCCGCGGTCCCGCCGGGCGCGCGCTTCGCGCTCGGCGACGCGTTCGGGCTGGCCGACATCGCGATCGGCTCGACGCTCGGCTACCTGTCGCTGCGGCTGCCGGACTTCGACTGGCCGGCCGCGCACCCGGCGCTCGCCGACTGGTTCGCGCGGATCTCGACGCGGCCCTCGTTCGCGTCGACGGTGCCGGCGCCGCAGGGCTTCAGGGACCGCGTGGTCTGACGCGCGCGGCGTCGGCGCGTCCGGACCTCAGCCCGCGGCGCGCCGCCACACGAGGCAGCGGTTGTCCGCGGGCATCGTCCGCACGTCCACCGGACCGAAGCCCGCGCGCCGCGCGAGCGCGTCGACCGCCTCGAGGTCGCGCAGGCCGCGTGCGGGATCGGCCGCGCGCAGCGTCGCGTCGAACGCGGCGTTGCCCGGTCCGGTGCAGCGGCCGCCGATGTTGAACGGCCCGTAGACGACGAGCACGGCGCCGGGGTCGAGCACCGACGGAAGCGCAGCGAACAGCCGCTCGACCGCGGTCCACGGCATGATGTGCAGCGTGTTCGCGGTGAAGGCCGCGTCCCAGCGGCCCTCGGGCCAGCGACCGGCCACGTCGAGCGCGAACGGCGGCGGCGTGTTCGGCAGCGCGGCCTCGTCGAGCCACATCCGCAGCCCGGGCAGGTTCGCCTCGACCTCGCTCGTCTGCCAGGCGAGCCACGGCATCGCGGCCGCGAAGTGCACCGCGTGCTGGCCGGTGCCGCTGCCCACCTCGAGCACGCGCGCGCGGTCGGCGAACGCGTCGCGCAGCACCTCGAGGATCGGCCCGCGGTTGCGCTCGGAGGCGGGCGCAACCGGCTTGACGGGAGGCGCGCTCATCGTGACCCACCCGGGCCCGTGCGGCCCTGGCGCGCGATCTCGGCCCGCACGGCACGCAGCTTCGCCTTGATCCGCGCCGCGTTCTCCGGCCCCATCCGCAGCAGCGCCTTCTGCCCGGCCGACAGCGCCTCGAGCTCGGGATCGGCGTAGCGGTACAGCACCTTCGGCTGCACCAGCCGGATCGGCCCCTTGACGTCGGGCGTCGCGAGCAGGTGGTCGATCGCGGCGACGACGCGGTCGTTGAAGTAGCGGTTCGGGCTGCCCTGCCCGCGGTACTCGCCCTGGAACAGCCGGTAGTGCGCGACGTAGACCTCGACCGCGCGCCGCGTGTCGATCGACTCGACGAGCTTCACGAACGGCTCGTAGCGCCGCGCGTTCGACGCGTCGATCGTCGGGCCGTCGGCGCCCTTCGCGACCACGAACGCACCGCGCATCGGGAGCACCGCGCGCGCACGCAGCGGCAGTTCGTCGGAGGCGATGTTGTCGACCGTCGAGACCAGCCTGCGCACCAGCGTCGCGAGCTCGAAGAAGCGGCCGAACGTCGCCGGGTCCGCGAGCCCGGCGACGTCGCGCTCGAACGCCGCCCGTGCATCGGCCGGCGCCTCGGCGGGCGCGGCCATCGCGGCCTCCGGCGACTCGCCGGGCAGCGGGAACTTGGCGACCGACTCGGGCGGGGGCGCGGGCGCCGGCACCGCACGCGCCCCGGCCTGCGGCGGCGCGGCCGGCGGCTGCGGGCCGAACAGCCGGTACAGGCCGAACGCGACGCCGACCGCGAGCACCAGCACGGCCACCGGCATCGCGGCGCGCCGGATGAGGCTGCGTTCCTCGTCCATCGTGACCTCCTCGTCGGATCGACGCATCCAGCGTAGCACCGTGGCCGCGCGGACCCGCAGGCGCCGCCGGGCACGGCGCTTGCTGCACGGCCAGGGTCGAGACCACCGGACCGCCTGACCGCCGTCGATCCAGCGATCGCCGCGGCCCCCGAAGCGATGACGCCGACGCCCGAAGGCCGGACACCGCCCGGCGCGCCCCGCCCGGGGTCGCGGCTGCGACCGTTCGCGGCCCCGCTGGTCGGCGCGGCGATCCTCGCCTGGATGCCGCCCGCGCACACGCCCGAGCCGACCGATGCGCGCCTCGCGCCCTCCTACGCGACGATGGCCACGTCGCTGGCGATGCTCTACCCCTCGAGCCGACCGCATGCACTCGACATCGTGAAGGTGGTCCACAAGGAGGCCGACCGCCACGGCCTCGATCCGTGCCTGGTGATGGGCGTGATCGCCAGGGAGAGCTCGTTCGACGCGCACGCGCGCAACGGGCGCGACGTCGGGCTGATGCAGCTGAACCTCGACTGGCACCGCGACCGCGTCGCACGCGCGGGCGGCCCCGATGCGCTGCTCGACCCGGTTCGCAACGTCCGCGCGGGCACCGAGCTGCTCGCGCACTACCGCCGGCTCGGCGGCGACGACCGGGGCGCGCTGCGCCGCTACCACGGCCTCGACAAGCGCGACGACTACGTGACGCGCGTGCGCACCGAAGCGCGCCGGCTCGACGCGGTCGGCGCCTGCGTCGGCGACTCGATGACGGTCGCGTCGCGCTGAGCCCGCGCACCGCGCGCGAGACATCGCGAGCGTGTCCTCGAGCTCGCCGGCGGCTCGGCACGCGTGCGCCTCGAAGCTCGGGCGCGATCGCGCCCGGCCTCGGGGCCCGGCCCGGCGGCGACTCAGTCGTCGGACTCGACGACGATCGCGAAGGTCTGCTTGTGCGACTCGCCGGGCGTCTCGAGGTTGGTCCGCGAGGCGATCCACAGCAGGCTGCCGTGCTCGTGCCGCGCGTGCACGAGCACGCGGCTCGACAGGTCGGCGCGACCCACGCCCGGGCTGTGCTGCCACCAGCCCTGGTAGCCGAGCCGACGGCCCTCGCCGCGGGTCCAGGCGCCGAAGCGGCGCGACGCGACCCACGCGTCGACCTGGTCGGGCGCCACGTCGAGGATCGGCAGCCAGCCGGTCGTCTCGGGCACGGCGTCGAGCGGGCCGAGCGCGAAGCGAACCGCCTGCAGGTAGCCCGGCGCGCCGGTGAGCTCCATCCGGGCGTGCAGCCGCATCGGCCGGTCGACCGGCACGTCGAGCGCCGCGTAGTGACCGACGCCGTCGAAGGCGGGGCCGGGATCGACCGAGGTGCGCGCGCCGAGCCTCGCGAGCAGGCGCGCGAGCTCGCGGTCCTCGCCGAGGCGGTGTGCGAGGAAGAGCTCGAAGCGGTCTGCGTCCATGTCGGCAAGGTGCCGACGGCGGGTTCGTCGACGAGGCCGCATTCTGAGCGAGCTTGGCCGTACACGCAGCGCACGGTGACCTTGTTTAACCCGGATTCACCGTTCGGGAACGTCGATCGCCCGAAGGCGCGCGACCCGCGGGCCGTTGCGGCCGCGCAACCGCACCGGATCCGACCGCTTGGCAGGGTCGGTGCGCGCGGGCGATGCTGGGCGGCCCGGATCCTCCTCCAGGCTGAACCGATGACCATCCGCCTGCACGCGATCAACCTGCTCGTGCCGATCCACCTGATCGAGGCCCGCTATCCGGGCGGCCTCGAGGCGTGCATCGACGACCACGAGTCGCTGATCGGCGACCGGGTCTGGTTCGACGGCCGGCTCTGGCGCGACGGCGCGCCGAGCAGCGCCGGCATCCGCGCGCTGGTCGACGGCTGGACGCGCGTCGGGCTGCAGCCGGTACGCCGCACCGAGTCGGGCTGGCACTGGGACGACCTGTGCGTCGTCACCGCGTCGCGCGCCGCGCCCACGCTGCCCTGCGAATGGCTGCGCCTCAGCCCGGACGGCAACGACGCCTGGTGGGCGCACGCCGAGCCCGGCCCGAGCTTCGGGCCCGAGGACTTCGTGCGGGCGCCGGCCCCGCGCCGCGCGCCGCCGCGCGCGGCCGCGGCCGAGGGCTGGGGTCGGCGGCTGCTCGACCGGCTGGTCGGTTCCGCGGACGAGGGGCTGGCCCCGGCGCACCGCCGCGCCTGAGCGTTCCGGAACCGCGCGCGGCGGCCGTCGCCGCAGCGCTGCTACGATCGACCCGGTCGCCGCGGCATCGCACCGCGGCGCCGACGACGAGCGGGAGAGGAGACGGTGGCGGGATCCCCCTACGAAGGCTGCACCTGCGGCGACCTGGTCGTCCGCGCGATCCGGCGCGGCGGCGACCGCGTGGCGTTCGCGCTCGACGAGCAGCGCATCACCTACCGCGAGTTCGGCGAGTCGCTGAGCCGGCTGGTCCAGGCGCTCGAGGCCCGCGGGCTGCGGCGCGGCGACGCGGTGGCCACGCTGTCCTCGAACCGGCCCGAGGCGTTCCTCGTGACCGCCGCGGCCTACCTGATGGGCCTGCGGATCACCTGGATGCATCCGCTCGCCTCCGAGGACGACCACGCCTACCTGCTCGAGGACTCGGGCGTCGAGACGCTGTTCGTCGACCCCGGCACATTCGCCGCGCGCGCGGCCGCGCTGAAGGCCCGGCTGCCGGGGCTGCGGCGGGTCTACGGCCTCGGGCCGGGCGCCGACGCCGAGGACGTGCTCGCGGCCATGCAGGTCCACGCGCCCGGCCCGATCGAGTCGCGCGCGCACGTCGACGACGTCTGCACGCTGATCTACACCGGCGGCACCACCGGCCGCTCGAAGGGCGTGGTCCACACGCATCGCGTGCACGTCGCGATGGTGATGACCGAGCTCGCCGAGTGGGACTGGCCCGAGGAGGTCCGCTTCCTCGCGATGACGCCGATCACCCACGCGGCCGGCGCGATGTTCGTCGCGGTGATGATGCGCTCGGGCATGTTCGTGATGAGCAAGGGTTTCGATCCGCAGCGCTTCGTCGAGCTCGTCGAGCGGCACCGGATCACCTGCACCTTCCTCGTGCCGACGATGGTCTACGTGCTGCTCGACCATCCGGCGCTCGCCGGCGCGGACCTCTCCAGCCTGCGCACGATCATCTACGGCGCCTCGCCGATGTCGCCGGCGCGGCTCGTCGAGGCGATGGCGCGATTCGGCCCGGTCTTCATGCAGCTCTACGGGCAGTCGGAGGTGCCGAACTGCATCACCGTGCTGCGCCGGCGCGACCACGACCCGGAGCGCCACCCCGAGCGGCTCGCCTCCTGCGGCACGCCGGTCGCCGGGCTGCAGGTGAAGCTGCTCGACGACGACGGCCGCGAGGTGCCGACGGGCGAGGTCGGCGAGATCTGCTGCCGCGGCCCGCTGGTGATGGCCGGCTACTGGAACAAGCCCGAGGAGACCGCGCGCGCGTTCCGCCACGGCTGGCTCTACACCGGCGACCTCGCGCGCGCCGACGCCGACGGCTTCCTCTACATCGTCGACCGCAGCAAGGACATGATCATCAGCGGCGGCTTCAACGTGTACCCGCGCGAGGTCGAGGACGTGCTGACCCGCCACCCGGCGGTCGCGGCGGCCGCGGTGATCGGCGTGCCCGATGCGAAGTGGGGCGAGGCGGTCAAGGCGGTGGTCGTGACGCGGGCCGGCGCCACCGTCGACGCCGAGGCGCTGATCGCCTGGGTCCGCGACGCGAAGGGCGTGGTGCACGCGCCGAAGTCGGTCGACTTCGCCGACTCGCTGCCGGTCACCGGCCTCGGCAAGCCGGACAAGAAGGCCCTGCGGGCGCGATACTGGGGCGGGGCGACGCGCGCGGTGAACTGACGCGGCCGCCCGCCGGCCGATGAGCACCGCCACCTTCCTCGCCCACCCCCAGCCGCGCGACTCCGGCGATTACCGCCACCGGATCGTGCTGCCGGGCGCCGCGCTCGCGCGCCACCTCGACGTCGAGGAGCTTCAGGCCACCCACCCGTCGCACGTCGCCCGCGCGGTCTCGACCGACCTGCTCGTCGTCTGCATGGTGGCCGACGAGACGATCGAGGCGATCGTCTCCGAGCGCGCGCGGCGCCGCCTGCCGACGGTCTGCGAGCTCTCCGACGACTTCCGCGACTTCCCCGACGCGCTGCCCTCGGCCGGCTTCTACCGCGACCCCGCGGTGCGCGCGCGGATCGAGCGGCTCGCGGCGGCGGCCGACCTGCTGCAGTGCTCGAGCCACGGGCTGCTCGAGCGCTACGGCGCGCTGAACCCGACCGCGGTCGTGCTGCCGAACCAGCTCGACGCGGTGCCGCCGCTCGCGCCGCGCGACGACCCGGGCCGCGCGCCGGTGCTCGGCTGGGCCGGCTCGCTCGGCCACCTCGACGACGCGCGCGAACTCGCCACGCTGCTCGTCGACTGGTGCCGGGCGCGCGGCCTCGCGCCCGGCGAGGGCCCGGCGATCCGGCTGATGGCGCCGCCCGCGATCCGTGACGCGTTCGCCGCGACCGGGCTGCGCACCGACTGGCACTCGCCCGCGGGCTTCGACGACGACCTGCGCTTCCTCGACGGGCTCGACGTCGGCTTCGCGTCGATCGCCGATCGAGCGTTCGCGATCGGCCGCCCCGACGGCAAGTTCCTCGAGTGCGCGTCGCGCGGCGTGGTCTGCGTCGCGAGTGCCTGCACGGCGTGCGCCACGGCGAGACCGGGCTGCTGCACGCCGACCGCGACGGCTTCGTCGCCGCGCTCGATGCGCTGTGGCACGACGCCGCGCTGCGGCACCGGCTGCGCGAAGCCGCGCACGCGCACGTCGCCCGCGAGCGCACGCACGAGGCGGCCGCACGGCGGCGCGCGGCGCGATGATCGCGCGCGCTCGGGGCGCACGCGGACGCGGGGCGCTTCGACGCGATGGCGGCGGACGCGCTGCGCGCGTCGCTCGCCGCGCCGCGCGCCTAGTACGCCGCCTCGAGCAGCGCGAGCACGTCGTCCATCCGCTGCAGCGGCCGCGGGTTCGTCTTCACCCACAGGTTGCCGAGCGCGCCGTTGGCGACCGCCTCGAAGCTCGCGCGGTCGACGCCGAGGTCGCGCAGCCGCGTCGGCAGTCCGAGCGACGCGATCAGCCGCGCGACGCCGACGGCCGCGTCGCCGTCGGCCGCCCCGATCGCCTGCGCGATCCGCGCCTGCTGCGGCGCCGTGCGCTCCAGGTTCCAGCGCATCACGTGCGGCAGCATGATGCAGGACGTGTAGCCGTGGCTGATCCCGGTCACCGCGCCCAGGCTGTGGCCGATGCCGTGGCTCGCGCCGTACGGCACGCGCAGGATCCCGAAGCCGGCGAGCCACGCGGCCTGCAGGCAGCGCAGCCGCGCGTCGAGGTCGCCCGCGTCCGCCTTGGTCGCCGGCAGCGCGCCCGAGAACAGGTGCAGCGCCTGCAGCGAGGTCGCGTCGACCAGCGGCGAGGGCGCGATCGAGCACAGCGACTCGACCGCGTGGTCGACGCCTCGCACGCCGGTGGACAGCCACAGCCACTCCGGCGTGTGCACGGTGATCGCCGGGTCGAGGATCACCGCGGCCGCGCCGATGAACCGACCGGTGTAGCCGTCCTTCACCTTGCGCACGGGGTCGGTGCAGCCGCCGAGGTCGGAGAACTCCGCGGCTCCGAGCGTCGTGCTGACGACGACCTGCCGGCACGGCGGCGGCTTCATCGCCGGCACGTGCCGCGAGCCGTCGGGATTGACCTTCATGTGCCAGTCGGACAGCCCCTGCGGCGTGCGCACGTCCTGCGCGAGCGCGACCAGCATCACCTTCACGGTGTCGATCGCGGTGCCGCCGCCGACCGTCAGCACCAGGTCCGGCGCGGCCGCGCGCGCGGCCTCGGCGGCAGCGATGACGCTCGGGCGCGGCGTGTGCTCGACGCACTCGTCGAAGGTGCCGACGTGGCGCTCGCCGAGCGCCTCGACGATCCGCGCGACCGCGTCGGTCTTCCGGTTCAGCGTGCGCGAGGTGACGACGAACACGCGCTTCGCGCCGCGTCGGTCGGCCTCGGCCACCGCCGCCTGCGCCGCGGGCGTGCCCCAGATGACGCGGTCCTGCTCGAGGAATTCGTGGCTTCCGGCCTGCATGGTCGGGTCTCCTGTCCCGGATTCAGATCGCGTCGAGCGGGAACACCGGGCGGCGTACCTTCTCGAACCTGAGCAGCGAGTAGTCCGAGGTCGTCACGCCGACGCCCGAGCACTCGACCACCTCGCGCGCGAGATCGCCCAGCCCCGCGCGCCAGTGCACGCGGCTCTTGATGACGACGAAGCGCTTGCGCGTCGGGTCGACGCCGACGCTGTAGAAGCACTCCAGGTCGAACGGCTCCTGGTACAGCGAGATCAGCACCAGCTCGACGCCGCCGACCTGCAGCACCACCGACGGCCCGTTGTTCGTGCGCGCACCGGTGCCCATCGGGCCGCGCAGCCGGTAGACGCCGTCGGTGATCCGCTTCACGGTGCCGGTCACGCGCAGCGGCGCGGCCGGCGCGCCGATCGACGGCATCGGCGCCTTGCCGCCGACGTCGAGCGTCACCTCGGCGCCCACGCCCGCGGCGATCGCCGCGCGCACCGACTCCGGGTCGTGGAGCGCGTAGAACACCACGTCCTGCAACCCCTGGCGCAGCACCTCGGCGAGCACCGCGGTGGTGTCCATCGTGCCGCCGGAAGCGACGTTGTCGCAGTGGTCGAGCATGACGACCGGGCCGCCCTTCCCGCCCGGCGCGACCGCTGCATCGCCGAGTGCCTTCGCGCGCGCGACCGACTCGGCGAGCGGCTCGGCGCGGTAGACGAAGCGCTCGCGGGCGTTCCAGGCCTCGTCGAGCAGTGCGTCGCGGATCGAACCGGCGGCGTCGGCGTTCGCGTCGGTGCAGACCACCGCCGACAGCCCGGCCTCGCGGATGTCGGCGTGCGGGAAGCCCACGAACACCGAGCACGCGAGCGCGCGCCCGGTGCGCTCGTGCTCGATGCACGCCGCCTGCAGCGAGCGGTTCGGTTCGGCGTGGGTGCCCTGGCGCATCACGTGCGGCAGCATCGGCCGGTTGGCCCAGGTCATCACCGGCCGCACCTCGCCGCGCAGCGCGCGCAGCACGATGCGCGCCGCGCGGATGCCCGACTCGCGGACGTCGACGTGCGGGTAGGTGTGGTAGCCGGTGACGACGGTCGCGTGGCGCACGATGTCGTCGTAGATGTTCGCGTGCATGTCGAGCACGACGCCGATCGGCGTCTTCGGGTCGATCGCGCGGATGCGCCGCAGCAGCTCGCCCTCGCCGTCCTCGTGGCTGCGCGTGACCATCGCACCGTGCAGGTCGAGCAGGATCGCGTCGAAGCCGCCGGCACGCACCGCCTCGAGGATCGGCGAGGCGATCGCCTCGTAGGCGTCGTCCTCGACGACGCCGCTCGGCGGCGCCTCGGCCGCGACCGCGACCTCGATCGTCGCGCCCGCCTCCTCCGCGACCGCGATGAAGCCGCCCAGCCCGCTGCCGGTGCCCCGATGCGCGTCGATCGCGGCCGGCCCGGCGAGCATGCCCGGCCGGTAGCCGAAGAACCGCTCCACCGGCGTCGGCACCGGCGAGAAGGTGTTGGTCTCGTGCTTGAACATCGCGGCCAGCAGGCGCATGGGGGCTCTCTCCTCGGATCGGCGCGGGCTACGTTAGCATGGGTCTCCGGGCGGCCCGCAGCGGCCGTTCCGCCGCGCGCCCGCCCTCCGATCGAAGGAGCTGCCCGATGTCCGCCTCCGCCCCGACCGCCTGGGACTTCGACGCCCGCACGCTCGCCGGCAAGCCCGCGAAGCTGTCCGCGTGGCGCGGCCAGGTCGCGCTGATCGTCAACACCGCGAGCCGCTGCGGCCTGACGCCGCAGTACCGTGGCCTGCAGGGGCTGTACGACCGCTTCAAGGACCGCGGCTTCGTCGTGCTCGGTTTCCCGAGCAACCAGTTCGGCCAGCAGGAGCCCGGCTCGTCCGACGAGATCGCCGAGTTCTGCGAGATGAACTTCGGCGTGTCGTTCCCGATGTTCGAGAAGATCGACGTCAACGGCGACGACGCGCACCCGCTGTTCAAGTGGCTGAAGGCCGAGAAGCCGGGCGCGCTCGGCATCGAGGCGATCAAGTGGAACTTCTCGAAGTTCCTCGTCGACCGCGAAGGCCGCGTCGTCGAGCGCTACGCGCCGACGACCGAGCCGGACGCGATCGCGGCGGACATCGAGAAGCTGCTCGGCTGAGCGGCGGGGCTGCGCGATGACCAGGGCACCGACGAGCCTCCCCGCGCGCGGCGCACCGCGCCGGCGTGCCGCGATCGCGGCCTGCGCGCTGCTCGCACTGGCCGCGGGCGCGGCCTCGGCGGCCCGCGCCGCCGACGCGTCGCCCGGCCAGCCCGCGCCGGCGTTCACGCTGCGCGACGTGTCCGGCCGCACGGTCTCGCTCGCCGACTTCCGCGGCCGCACCGTGGTGCTCGAGTGGACCAACCCGGGCTGCCCGTTCGTGCGCAAGCACTACGTGTCCGGCAACCTGCCGGCGCTGCAGTCGAAGTACGCGGCGGGCGGCGTCGTCTGGATCGCGGTGAACTCGACGAACCCCGACCATCCGGACTACCTCGCGCCGGCCGCCCTCTCGAAGACGCTGGCCGACTGGCGCGGCGCGCCGAGCGCGGTGCTGATGGACCCCGACGGCACCGCCGGCCGCGCCTACGGCGCGCGCACCACGCCGCAGATGTGGGTGATCGACGCGCAGGGCACGATCCGCTTCGCCGGCGGCATCGACGACCGCCGCAGCGCGAACCCCGAGGACGTGAAGGGCGCGCGCAACCACGTCGCGGCCGCGCTCGATGACCTCGCCGCGGGGCGCCCGGTGGCGACCGCGTCGGCACCGCCCTACGGCTGCTCGGTCAAGTACCGCTGAAGGGCGCGTCCCGACGGGCTCCGGCGCGGCGTGCGCGAAGGACCGCGCCCGGCCGCCGCGACGCGGGCGGCCTCAGGCCGCGGGCGAGGACCGCAACCCGTAGGCTCGGTCCCCGACGAACAGGTACTCGGCCCGCACCACCGGCTCGCCCGACTCGTCGCGGTAGGTGAACCCGACGACCGATACCGCGTCGCCGACCTTCAGCTCGGGCACCTTCCAGGCGTCCATCCGCGTGAGCGGCGCGAGCTCCACCGTCCAGCGCCGGTCGGCGCGGCGTGGCACGTTGGCCTTGGCGAGCAGCGCCGGCCCGTCGACCTGCGCGGTCTGCGGCGGCAGCGCGCGCTTCGTCAACTCCGCCGGCTTCTTGAGTCCCGCCGGGATCTCGATCTCGATCTCCGCGTGAGGATTCTGCCAGCGCACCTTCGAGACGCGGCCCTCGAGGTACAGCGGCTTGTCGGGGTCGAAGCCGCTCCAGCCGTGATGCGCGCGGGCGGGCGCGACGCCGAGCCCGGCGATCGCGGCCGCGGTCATCAGTCGGCGACGGCCGATGCGGGCGCCGCCCGCGCAGAGGGGGGTGTCGCCGACGGCGGCGGCGCCGTGGCGGAGCTGGACGTGTCTGCGGCGAAGCTTCATGCAGTCTCCCGTCGTTCGTGGACGCGCGCGCTCCGATCTTCGCCCGTCCGGGGGCGGCTGTCGACCCAGGCCGCACGGCGCGACGGCACGGCGGTGCGCGACGCGCCGCGCGCGCCGCCGATCGGGCCGCCACGGTCGCTGTGATAGCCTCGCAACCCATGGTCAAGCCGGGGGCATCCTGCCGCATCGAGCGACGCGACGGCACCGACGCGCTGGTCCTGGAGGGCACGTGGCGACTCGCGGACGCGCGCCGGCTCGACGACGCGCTCGCCGCGCTCGGCCCCGCGCTGCGCTCGGTGGCCGCGATCGACGGCGGGCCGCTGCAGGCGATCGACACCGCGGGCGCGCTGGTCGTGCTCGACCGGCTGCGCACGGCCGGCGCCGACGCCGCCACGGTGCCGCTCACCGGCTTCGACGCGCGCCACGCGCGGATCGTCGAGGTGGTCCGCGCGCGGCTGCCCGACCCTGTGCCGATCGGCTCGACGCAGCTGGGCTTCGTCGCATACTTCGGCCTCACCGCGCACCGCCTCGGGCAGATGATGGTCGGCCACGTCGGGGCCTTCGGCCGCTACGCGGTCGAGCTCGCCGCGACCGCCGTCGCCCCGCACACGCTGCGCCGCCGCGAGCTCGCCGCGCAGCTCGCGCAGACCGGCGTCACCGCGATCCCGGTGGTCGCGCTGGTCACCTTCCTGATCGGCGTGGTGTTCGCCTACCTGCTCGGACTGCAGGCCGAGCAGTACGGCGCCAACATCTTCGTCGTCGACGGCGTGGCGCTCGGCATGACGCGCGAGTTCTCGCCGCTGATCGTCGCGACGATCGTCGCCGGCCGCTCCGGCGCGGCGTTCACCGCCCAGCTCGGCACGATGAAGCTGACCGAGGAGATCGACGCGATCCGCACCCTCGGGCTGTCCGCCGAGCGGGTGCTGGTGGTGCCGCGGATCGTCGCGCTGGTGATCGTGCTGCCGCTGCTGGTGTTCGTCGGCGACATCGCCGGGCTCGCCGGCGCGATGACGATCGCCAGCGGCATGCTCGACGTGACGCCGCACACCTTCGTCGAGCGGCTGCACACCGCGCTCGACCCGATCCACTACCTGATCGGCCTCGGCAAGGCGCCGTTCTTCGCGTTCGCGATCGCGACGATCGCCTGCCGGATGGGCATGGGCGTCGAGCGCGACACGCGCTCGATCGGGATCAACACCACCTCCACCGTCGTGCAGAGCATCGTCGCGGTGATCGTGCTCGACGCGGTGTTCGCGGTGATCTTCCAGACGATCGGATGGTGACCGCCACGGCCGCCACGGACCGCGAGCTCGTCGTCGACGTGCGCGGCATCCGCACGTCGTTCGGCGCGCAGGTCGTCCACGACGGGCTCGACCTGCAGGTGCGCCGCGGCGACCTGGTCGCGCTGATCGGCGGCAGCGGCACCGGCAAGTCGGTGCTGCTGCGCGAGATCGTCGGGCTGCACCGGCCCGACGCGGGCTCGGTGAGCCTGCTCGGCACCGACGTCTGGAGCGCAGACGGCGACGCGCTCGCCGCGGTGCGCCGCCGCTTCGGGATGATGTTCCAGGAGGGCGCGCTGTTCTCGTCGCTCGACGTCTCCGCGAACGTCGCCACGCCGATCCGCGAGCACCTCGACCTGCCGGACGCGCTCGTCGACGAGCTGGTCCGGCTGCGGCTGTCGCTCGCCGGGCTGCCGCCGGACGCCGGCGCCAAGCTGCCGAGCCAGCTGTCGGGCGGCATGCGCAAGCGCGCCGCGATAGCGCGCGCGCTCGCGCTCGAGCCCGAGGTGCTGTTCCTCGACGAGCCGACCTCGGGCCTCGACCCGATCACCGCGCGCGCGTTCGACGCACTGCTCGCGTTCCTCAACCGCGACCTCGGCATCACGGTGTTCGTCGTCACGCACGACCTGGACACGCTGTTCGGCATCGCGCGGCGCATCGTCGTGCTCGGCCGCGGCCGCGTCATCGCCGACGGCCCGATCGGGGAGGTCGTGCGCGTCGACGACCCGTGGATACAATCGTACTTCTCTTCGCGCGCGACCCTGCCGCCGCGCGCGCCCGCCGACCCGGACCGAGCCCCCCGCCCCGATGGAGCCTGAAGCCCGATACACCACGATCGGCGCCGTGCTGCTGGCGCTGATCGTCGCCGCGATCGCCGGCTTCGTGTGGCTGAAGAGCTCGGGCCGCGCGTCCGACTTCCGCGCCTACACGATCTATTTCGAGCGCCAGTCGCTGGAGGGCCTGCAGATCGGCGGCGACGTCAACATGCGCGGCGTCAAGGTCGGCCGCGTCGAGGAGTACACGCTCGCGCGCAGCAACATCAATCGCGTCGCGGTCCGCATCCGTGTCGCCCGCGAGACGCCGGTGAGCGAGAACACTCGCGCCGTGGTCGCACGCAACCTGATCACCGGCATCGCCCGCATCAACCTCGAGACGCCGGGCACGCCGGGACCCGAGCTGGTCGCGGTGCCCGAGGGCGAGCGCTACCCGGTGATCCCCGAGGGCACGTCGGACCTCGACCAGATCGCCGACGCGGTCAGCCGCCTCGCGGTGCAGGCCGATACCGCGCTCGAGAACCTGAACCGCGTCATGGGCCCGCGCAACCAGCGCGCGGTCGCCGACACCATCGTCGCGATCCGCGACCTGAGTGTGGGCCTCAACGACCGGCTCACCCAGGTCGACGACGCGGCGCGCAGCGTGCGCCAGTCGGCCGACGCCTTCACCCGCTCCAGCCGCGAGATCGCCGCGGCGGTCGACCGCGTGTCGCGCACCGCCGAGCCGGTCGGCCGCGAGGCGGGCGGCGCACTGCGCGAGGCGCAGGTGACGCTGCGCGAGTTCACCCAGACCAGCCAGGCGCTGCAGCGCGACCTGACCGCCGCGCTCGGTCGCATCGAGCGCGACACAGGCGGGCTCGCACGGCGCGCCGACGACGCGGTCGACATCGGCGTGCACGAGCTGCGCGCGACCAGCGAGGAACTGCGCGCGAGCGTCGAGCTGATCACCCGCACGCTCGACCGGCTGCAGGATCCGAAGGCGCTGCTGCTCGGCCCGAGCCCGCGCCAGATGGGCCCGGGCGAGGAGGACCGCCGATGAGCCCCCGACGCCGCGCGCTCGGCCTCGCCGCACTGTCCGCCGCCGCGCTCGCCGGCTGCGGCACGCTGTCGAACGAGGCGCCGCGCTTCGAGTTCTTCGTCATCGAGGACCTGCGCCCGCTCGCCGAGCCGTCGTCCGCCCCGCCGCGGAGCCCACGCTCGCTGCTGCTGACGACCGGCCCGGCGCAGGCGCTCTACGACAGCGACCGGATCGTCTTCACCCGCGACGGCGCGGGCCGCGCGTACTACCAGTACTCCAACTGGAGCGAGCGGCCGGCGCGCCGCGTGCTCGCGCTCGCCGAGGCACGGCTCGCGCGCGGCGGCGGCTTGCGCTCGGTCGCGCAGACGCTCGCCGGCGTGCGCGGCGACATCGTGCTGAGCCTGCGCCTCGACGAGCTGATCCACGACGACTCGGCCTCGCCCGGCGTGGTGCGCGCGGCGGTCACCGCCGAGATGGTGGACTGGCGTACGCGGACCCTGGTCGCGCGGCGCACGTTCGTGCAGCGCGCGCCGGTGCCGACCCGCGATGCACGCGGCGCCGCGGCCGCGGCCAACGTCGCGGTCACCGCGCTGCTCGACGAGCTGGCGCCGTGGGTCGAGGCGTCCGCAGCGTCGATCCGCGCGGCGGACTGAGCGCCGGCTCGGGCGCGTCTACCGCGTCGCCGAGCCCTGCGATCCGCAGCCCGCGGCGCTGGTACGTCGGGGTGTCGAACGCGGCGTAGCGCGGCGGCACGCGACCCGGCGCGGGACGCACCGGCGACGGGTCGATCGGATCGAGCAGCGCGAGCACAGCACGCGACAGCAGGTCGAGCAGCGGGCGCGCAGCGGCGTGGACGGGCGGCGTGGCGGACATGGCGGGCTCCTCGTGGTCGGTGGAGCCAGTCTCGCGCGCCACTGGCTCGTGAGGTGAGCCCGCCTCGGGTCGTGCGCGGCGCCGAGTCCGCCGACGCGAGCGGGCCGCGCCGGTCGGGCAGCGGGGTTCGGCGTCGATCAGGGGGCCGGCACCCTCGCGTCGGCGGTGTCGCTCATGCCGCGCGCACCGCCGCGGGGCCACCGTCGGCCGCGGCCGGGCCCGCCTGCACGACCTCGGCCCCGCCGGCCGGCGCCGCCCCGGCATAGCGCCCGAGCGCCGCCGCGAGCTCGGCCGCGATCGCGTCGCGCAGCGAAGCCGGTGCGAGCACCTCGACCGACGCCCCGTGCTTGAGCACGTCCATCGTCAGCTCGCGCGGGTCGTTGTACGGCACCTCGAGCACCCAGCGGCGCGCCTCGTCGAAGCGGCCGCGCTGCTGCGGATGCCAGACCTCGGCCGCGACCCAGCGCGCGCGCTCCGGCTCGAAGCGCAGCGTCGCCCAGGTCACCTCGCGGCCGGAGAAGATGCCGTAGCCGCTCTCCATCACCTCGGCGAGCGCCTCGCGGGCGATCTCGTGCGCGGCGGCCTCGATCGGCTCGGCCTTCACGATCGCGTCGATCGCGAAGCTGCGGATGTCGCGGCGCAGGTGGCACCAGGCGACCAGGTACCAGTTCTCGCGGTAGAACACGAGCTGCTGCGGCGAGACCGCGCGCTCGGTGGTCTCGTCGGTCGCGCGCGAGTAGTGCGCGATGCGCAGCTGCCTGCGGCGCAGCGTCGCCGAGGCCACCGCCTCGAAGTGCCGCACCGCGAGCCTGCGCCGCGCGGCGGTGACGATCCGCACGCGTCGCTCGACCTCCTCGACGCTGTGGTCGGCGCTGCCGAGCAGCGCCCGAAGGCGCGCCTGCAGCGGCGCGACCTGCGCGCCGAGCAGACCCGGCTGCAGGTCGGCGAGCAGCTGCTGCATCATCAGCAGCGCGTGCGCCTCCGACGCGTTGAACCACAGCCCCGGCAGCGCGAACGCGGGCCCGCCCGCCGGCTCCGCGTAGCGGTAGCCGCCCTCGAAGCGGTCCCACTCGATCGGCGCGTTGAGCCGATCGCGCATGTACTCGAGGTCGCGCTTGAAGGTGGCGCGCGACACGCCGAGCGACTCGAGGAAGCGCTCGATCGGCACGGGCCGCCCCGGCTGGAGCAACTGGTCGATCTGGTAGAAGCGCTCGGTGCGGTCCATGGGTCAGGCGGCGGGCACGCGGTGCTCGAGCTCGCGGACCGCGACGCGCCCCGCGGGCACCGTGCGGCGCGCGAGCTCGACGAGGTGCGCGTGATGGGTGAAGTAGACGACCTGGTTGCGCTGGCCGAGCTCGGCGAGCGCGTCGAGCGCGAGCGCCGCGCGCGTGTCGTCGAAGCTCGCGAGCACGTCGTCGAGCAGCAGCGGCACCGGCGGCGCCGAGGCGAGCCGGACCTCGATCGCCGCCATCCGCAGCGCGAGGAACAGCGCGTCGGCCGCGCCCTCGCTGAGCTGGTGGACGTGCAGCCGCACGCCGTCGTCGCGCTCGGCCGCCAGGACCTGGCTGTCGCCCTCCCAGTCGGGCCGCAGGTCGCGCCAGCGCCCGCCCGTGAGCCGCGCGAACCAGCGCGCGGCCGCAGCGAGCATCGGGCCCTGCGCGCGCTGCGCGTGGCGCTGCACCGCCTGCTCGAGCAGATCGCGCGCGAGCCGCAGCCGCGCCCAGTCGGTCGCGACGCGGCCGGCCGCCGCGAGCCGCTCGCGCACCGCCTCGGCGGCGCGCGTCGCCGCGCCGTCGCCGGCGACCGCGTCGAGCTCGGCACGCGCGCGCTCGCGCTCGGCGAGCGCGGCGGTGCGCGCGGCCTCCTCCGCCTCGACCCCCTGGCGCAGCTGCTCGATCTCGGCCTGCAGCGCGCCGACGTCGGCGGCCTCGGCCTCGGACACGAGCGCATCGTGCGCGGCGCCGGTCGTCTCGCGCAGCGTCGCCTCGACCTCCTCGGCCTGCTGCTGCAGCGCCCGCCGCTGCGCGCTGCGCGCCGCGGCTTCATGAAGGGCCGGCAGGCCCTCGACGCCGG
This sequence comes from Burkholderiaceae bacterium, assembly GCA_044371545.1. Taxonomy (GTDB): domain Bacteria; phylum Pseudomonadota; class Gammaproteobacteria; order Burkholderiales; family Burkholderiaceae_E; genus UBA4615. The sequence continues at coordinate 475 of JBILTM010000001.1, read as the reverse complement.
CCCGCGCGCGCAGCGCATCGAGGCCGGCGCGCGCCTCGTCGCGACGGCGGAGCTCTCGGGCGCGCGACGTCTCGAGCGCCTCGCGCTGCGTGCCGAGCCGCAGCGTCGCGTCGCGCGCGCGCTCCGCGGCGCCGAGCGCCTCGCGGACGCGGTCGACGAATGCCGGCTCGTCGTCCGGCGCAGGCGCGTCCATGCCGAGCCGGCGCGCGAGCGCGGCGGTATCGGCACGGAACTGCGCGATCGTCGCGGCGCCGAGCCGGCGCTGCCGGTCGGCCGATACCCACGCGGCGAGCGCGTCGCGCAGCGCCTCGAGCGCGTCGAGCCGCTCGGCGAGGGCCGCCGCGGGGGCGTCCGGGGGCAGGCCGAGGCCGGCGACCGCGTGCGTCCAGTCCGCGTCCGCCGCGGCCCGCTCCGCGTCGAGCGCGGCGAGCGCCGCCCGTCGCTGCTCGAGCGTGCGGGCGCAGCGCGCGCGGTC
>JBILTM010000327.1:0-3590 GCA_044371545.1 Burkholderiaceae bacterium | reverse complement strand
CTTCTACCTGTCGCACGGCGCGACCGGGCTCACGCTGCTCGGCGTGCTCGGCGAGGCGCCGAAGCTGACGCAGGACGAGGCGCGGCGGCTCACCGCGCGCGTCGTCGAGCGCGTCGCGGGGCGCGTACCGGTGGTCTGCGGCGTGTCCGCGCCCGGGTTCGCCGGCTTGCGCGAGCTCGCCGCGGCGCTGCGCGACGCGGGCGCCTCGGGGCTGATGCTGCAGCCGGGCCCCGGCCTGCGCTCGGATGCGCAGATCCTCGACTGGTTCGCGATGGCGGTCGAGTCGATCGGTGCCGACACGCCGTGGGTGCTGCAGGACCATCCGATCGCGAGCGGCGTCACGCTGCCGACCCCGGTCGTGCTCGAGCTGCTTCGGCGGCACGAGCGTTGCGTGATGATCAAGCACGAGGACAGCCCCGGCCTGGCGAAGCTGTCGGCCTATCGCGCGGCGAGCACGCGCGGCGACGTGCGCCGCGTGTCGATCCTCACCGGCAACGGCGGCGGCCTGTTCCTGCCCGAGGAGATGGCCCGTGGCGCCGACGGCGCGATGACCGGCTTCCCCTACCCGGAGATGATGGTCGGCGTCGTCGATGCGTTCGCCCGCGGCGACGCCGAGCGCGGCCGGGACCTGTTCGACGCCTACCTGCCACTCGCCCGCTACGAGCAGCAGGCGGGCATCGGCCTCGCCGTGCGCAAGCACCTGATGGTCGCGCGCGGCGCGATCGCGCACCCGACGCTGCGGCGGCCCGGACCGTCGCTGTCGGCGCAGGACCTGGCCGAGGTCGAGCGGCTGGTCGAGCGTCAGGCGCGGCGGCTGGCCGAGCTGGGATGATTCGGCGCGGGCCGGCCGCAGCCGCCCGAGCGGGGCACTCGGCGGACTCCGGGCGAGCTTGCGGCCGCCCGCGCGCCGCGACCGGTCAGGGCCGCGTGTTCAGCCAGTTCAGCGGCGCGCCCGCGCGCGGCCAGTCGATCGCGACCAGCTTGCCGGTCGTCGACAGCGTCACGTACGCCGTCTTCAGCCCCGGCCCGCCGAAGCACACGTTGGTCGTGTAGACGTCCGGCATCGGCACCCAGCCCGCCGGCCCGCCGTCCGGCGGCACGATGGTGATGCCGCCCTCCATCAGCGTCGCGACGCAGACGTTGCCGGCCGCATCCACCGCGAGCGAGTCGAACAGCCGATAGCTCGCCGACTGGTGCAGCAGCGTGCCGCCCCACGGCGACGGGAACGGCCTGCGCTTGAGCACGCCCGGCGACTCGATGTCCCAGGCCCAGAGCCGGCCCGCGCGCGTCTCGGCGACGTAGAGCCGCGTGCCGTCGGGCGACAGGCCGATGCCGTTCGGCGTCAGCATCGGCTGCACGACCTCGACGATCGACGAGCCGTCGGCCTTCGCGTAGTAGACCGCGCCGTAGTCGAGGTCGCGCGGCCGGGTCTTGCCGAGGTCGGTGAACCAGAAGCCGCCGTGCGCGTCGAACACCAGGTCGTTCGGGCCGCGCAGCGCGCCGTTCGGCCCGTGCGTGTAGAGCACGTCGACGCGGCCGGTCTCGAGGTCCACGCGCTCGATGCGCCCGCCCGAGTAGTCCTTCGGCTGGTGCGCGGGTCGCATCCGGCCGCCGCCCATGTCGATCCACTCGAAGCCGCCGTTGTTGCAGATGTAGCAGGCGCCGTCCGGGCCGATCGCGGTGCCGTTGGGCCCGCCGCCGGTCGTCGCGACGACGACGACCCGGCCGTCGGGCTTGACGCGCGACAGCGTGCCGCGCCGGATCTCGACCAGCAGCACGTCGCCGTCGGGCAGGGCGATCGGGCCCTCGGGGAACTGCAGGCCGGTGGCGATCTCGCGGATCTCGGGGGCGTTCATCGTTCGTGTCCTGTGAGGGAAGGGCGGTCAGGCGATCCGGCGGTCGCGGCCGGCCCAGTAGGGCTCGCGCAGCACGCGCTTGAGGATCTTGCCGCTCGGGTTGCGCGGGATCGCGTCGACGAAGTCGACCGACTTCGGGCTCTTGTAGTGCGCGATGCGCGCGCGGCAGAAGTCGACGATCTCGCGCTCGGTCGCCTGCGCGCCCGGCTTGAGCACCACCACCGCCTTGACCGCCTCGCCCCACTTGTCGTCGGGCACGCCGATCACCGCGCCGTCGGCGACCGCGGGGTGAAGCATCAGCGCGTTCTCGACCTCGGCCGGATAGATGTTCTCGCCGCCGGAGACGATCATGTCCTTCAGCCGGTCGTGCAGGAACAGGTAGCCGCCCTTCCAGTAACCCGCGTCGCCGCTGCGGAACCACGGCGGGGCGCCGCGCGGGTCGGGCTCGAAGGCCTCGGCGGTGGCCTGGGGCTTGCCCCAGTAGCCGGCCATGTTCTTCGGCGAGCGGATCCACAGCTCGCCGACCTCGCCGTCGTCGCAGTCGTCGCGCGTGCCCGGCCGCACGACGCGCACCTCGACGTCGGTCATCGGCTGGCCGGCCGAGCGCAGCAGCGCGGCCTTCGGCCCTTCGGTCGCGTGGTCGTGCGCGCGCAGCGCGGTCACCGCGCCGCAGGTCTCGGTGAGGCCGTAGACCTGCAGGAAGCCGCAGCCGAACACGCGCATCGCCTCGGTCAGCACACGGTCGCTGATCGGCGAGGCACCGTACGAGATGATCTTCAGCGACGACAGGTCGCGCTTGTCCACGTCCGGCGCGGCGAGCATGAACTGGATCATCGCCGGCACCAGGAACGCGTGCGTGACGCCCTCGCGCTCGATCGCGTCGAGCGCGGCCTTCGGGTCGAAGTCGGGCATCGTCACGCTGCGCCCGCCGAACGCGTGCGTCATCAGTGCGACGCCGGCGCCGGCGATGTGGAACGCCGGCAGCACGTTCAGGTTCACGTGCACCGCCGGATCGTAGGCCCACTCCTGCGACACGCCGTTGATGTGCGAGTGCGCCATCGCCCGGTGCGACAGCTCGACGCCCTTGGGCAGGCCGGTCGTGCCCGACGAGTAGAGCTGCAGCGCGATGTCGTCCGGCCCGGGCATGAAGCCGGGATCGACGTCCGGATGCGCGGCGACCCAGTCCTCGAGCGCGGGCAGCGCGCCGCCCGGGCGCGTCGCGAACGTCGCGCGCAGCGTCGGCGCGTCGAGCGCGGCGACGACCGACTCGAACTCCGGGTCGGCCATCATCACGCGGGCCTTGCCGTCGCCGACGATGTACTGCACCTCGGGCGCCGCGAGCCGCCAGTTGACCGGCATGCAGACCGCGCCGATCTTCTGCGCGGCGAGCACGAGCATCGCGCACTCGGGCTGGTGGCGGGTCAGGCAGGCGACGCGATCCCCGCGGCCCACGCCGAGGGCGACGAGCGCATTCGCGAGCCGGTTGGTCAGCGTCTCGACCGCACCGAAGGTCCAGGCACGGTCGGGGGCGGCCCAGGCGACCGCCTGCGGCTTCTCGCGCGCGCGGCGGCGCGACAGGTCGAGCGTCGAGATCTCCATGCGTCTCCGCGCGGGCCGCGGCGTGGGCGCCGCGTGCCGTGTGGAGCGCGAGTGTCGCCCATCCGCGCCACGGTGTCATCGGCGGGGGCCCCGGCGGGCCGTGTCAGACTGCGTCCATGGAATCGCTGCTGCTCG
>JBILTM010000159.1:0-12457 GCA_044371545.1 Burkholderiaceae bacterium | reverse complement strand
CGGCGGCGCTGCCGCCCGCGCCCGCGCCCTCGCCGCCGCACGCGGCGAGCAGGCCGGCGGCGAGCACCGCGCCGAGCGCGAGGGCCGCGCGTCGCAGGAGTCGGTTCATGGGGTCGAATCGCATCAGGCGAGCCCTCGTGATCAGCGCGCGGCCGCGACGTCGGTCACGACGCGCGGGGTCAGGAACACCAGCAGCTCGGTCCGGTCGTTGGTGCGCGAGGTGTTCTTGAACAGGTAGCCCAGGTACGGGATGTCACCGAGCAGCGGCACCTTGTTGACGCGGTTGCGCTCGAACTGCTCGTAGATGCCGCCGATCACGACGGTGCCGCCGTTCTCGACCAGCACCTCGGTCTGCACCGCGCGGGTGTCGATCGCGAAGCCCGCCGGGGTCAGCTGGCCGACCGCGTCGCGGTTGATCTGCACGCGCATGATCACGTTGCCCTCGGGGGTGATCTGGGGCACGACCTCGAGCTTCAGGCTCGCCTTGCGGAACGAGATCGCGGTCGCGCCCGACGAGGTGGCGACCTGGAAGGGCAGCTCGGTGCCCTGCTCGATCACCGCCTTGCCCTGGTCGGCGGTCATCACGCGCGGGCTCGAGACCACCTTGCCGCGCTGCTCGGCCTCGAGCGCGGAGATCTCGAGGTTGACGAAGCGGGTCAGCGACGAGCCGAACAGCGAGATCGCGAAGCTCGCCGCGCTCGCGCCCGAGATGCCGGCCGCCGGCAGGTTCACGAAGTTGGTGTTGTTGATCGCGGTCGGCTGGCCGAGGCCCGGCAGGTTGATGCCCTGCAGGTTCGAGCCGAGCTGCGACGACAGGTCGGCCACGCCCTGCAGGTTGCCCGACACCGTCGAGTACGCGCTGCTGCCGAGCAGCGGCGTGCCCGCGCCGTAGACCGGCACGTTGACCGCGACCGGGTTGCCGGTGACCGGGTCGATCTGGCTGCCGGTGCGGTAGACGGTCGAGCGGATGTCGTTGAAGCCGAGCTTCGAGCCGAGGTTGCGCGAGAACCGGTCGTCGGCCTCGACGATGCGCGCCTCGATCAGCACCTGGCGCACCGGGATGTCGAGCTGCTGGATGATCCGGCGGACCTCGTCGAGGCGCGACATCGTGTCGCGCACGAACAGCTTGTTGGTCCGCTGGTCGGGCACCGCCGAGCCGCCCTTCGAGAGCACCTTCTGCTTGTCGTCGGACAGCAGCTTCGAGACCGCGTCGGCCTTCTGGTAGTTCAGCTGGAAGACCTCGACGCGCATCGGCTCGATCTCGCTGATCTGCTGCTTCGACTCGAGCTCGAGCTTCTCCTGCGTGGCGAGCTCGTCGCGCGGCGCGACCAGGATCACGTTGCCGTTCTTGCGCATGTCGAGGTTCTTCGACTGCAGCACGATGTCGAGCGCCTGGTCCCAGGGCACGTCCTTCAGCCGCAGCGTGAGGGAGCCCGCGACCGAGTCGCGCACGACGATGTTCAGGTTCGTGAAGTCGGCGATGACCTGCAGCAGCGCGCGGATGTCGACGTTCTGGAAGTTCAGCGACAGCTTCTCGCCCTTGTAGCCGGGACGCGAGCCCTGCACGAGCTTGTTCGGGTCCTCGCGCAGCGGCTTGACCTCGACGACGAACTGCGTGTCGCTCTGGTAGGCGTTGTGCTCCCACAGGCCCTGCGGCTCGATGACCATCCGCGTGTTGTCGCCCTGCTGGAACGTGCGCACGGACTTCACCGGCGTGCCGAAGTCGGCGACGTCGAGGCGGCGGCGCAGGTTGTCGGGCACGCGCGCCTTCAGGAAGTCGACGATGATCTGCTGGCCCTGCTGCTTGATGTCGACGCCGGTCTGCGCGTCCGACAGCTCGACGACGATGCGACCCTCGCCGTCCTTGCCGCGGCGGAAGTCGATGTCGCGCAGCGCGTGCGTCGACTGGCCGTCGCCCTTCGCGAAGCTGTAGGCGCCCACCGCGGCCGCGTTGCTCGCGGGCGCGGGGCCGATGGCGACCGGGTCCATCGTGACGAGGATCGCGTTGCCGTCGATCCTCGCGGTGTGGGTCACCGGACGGCGCAGGTTGAGCACCATGCGCGCACGCCCGCCCGACTGGACGACGTTGACGCTGCGCACGTCGCCCTGCGCGAGCTCGACCGCGTTCTGGCCGACGCCGTTCGAGGTGTCGGGGAAGTCGAGCGCGAGGCGCGGCGGGTTGGCGATCGAGAAGCTGCCCGGCACCGCGGCGGGCGGCGCCTTCATCTGGATGCGCAGCACCGTCGCGTTGCCCTGCTGAACCGAGGACACCGACTCGATCGCGTTGGATTGGGCGTGCGCCGCGACGTGGAACAGGCACGCCGCCATCACCGCCAGCGTCGTCCAGAGCGCGAAGCGCGCGTCGCGGCCGCGCAGGCCGTCGTTGATTGCCCGCACGCGGATCCCCCTCATTTCTTCGTCTCCTGCACCTGCAGCTGCAGGGCCGTGTCGCGCTCCACCCAGTCGCCGGCGGCGTCCTGGACGGTTTCCCGGATGGCGACCTGGCTCTCCGAGATACTGAGCACCCGTCCGAAGTTCTGGCCGACGTAGTTGCCCACGCGCACCTGGAACACCGCCGATTCGGCCTGCAGCAGCGCGACGTTCGCACTGCCCTGGCGAAGGTTGCCGACCAGCTTCAGGTTGTCGAGCGGGAAGGCCTCGAGCGGCTCGCGGCGGCGCGTCGAGTCGGGCTGCAGCCCGTTGCTCGTGCGGCCCGCGACGGTCGCGCCCGCGACGCGCATCTTCGCGACGCTGAACGGATCGGTCTCGTCGGCGGCCTGGTAGACGAAGCGCTCGAACTTCTTCGGCTCCGAGATCTTCTGGGTGACCGCCGGCGTGTTGCGGCGGGTCTCGTCCATCCAGGACTGCAGCTCGGCGCGGTCGGCCTCGCAGCCGGCCAGCAGCGCGGCGACGGCCACGAGGCCGAGGGCCGCGAGCTCGCGGGTCGGGGTTCGTTCGGATCGGGCGCTCACTTCTTCGCCTCCGCGGACTTCTTCTTCGCGGCCGATGCACGCTGCTGCGCGATCTCCTCGGGATCGAGGTACCGGAAGGTCTTCGCGGTCGCGTCCATCGCGAGCGTCGCCCCCTTGTCCCGGTCCTGCTGCGCGATCTGGACGTTGTGCAGCGTGACGATCCGGGGCAGGTTCGCGAGGTCGCTCGCGAACGCGCCGAGGTCGTGGTAGTTGCCGACCACGCGCACCGTGATCGGCAGCTCCGCGTAGTACTCCTTGACGACGGTCTCGCCCGGCTTGAACAGCACGAGCTGCGCGCCGCGGCCGACGCCGGCCTGGTTGATGTCGGACAGCAGCGCGTCCATCTCGGCCTTGCTCGGCAGCTGCTTCTCGAGCTGGCTGACGAACTGGAGCACCTGCTCCTTCTGCTTGCGCAGCACCGGCAGGTTGACCGCCTGCTTGATCTTGTCGACGTACTGCGCCTTCAGCTGCTGCTCCTCCTGACGGCCCTTGTCGAGCTCCTCGAACAGGCCGCGCCAGTAGAAGCCGTAGCCGGCGGCGACGATCGAGGCGAACACCGCGAGCATCAGCAGGCCGCGGGGCAGCGGCGGCCACAGGCCCGCGTGGCGGCCGCGCAGGTTCCTGAACTGCGCCGACAGCGCGGCGGTGTCGATCTTGATGGATAGCTTGGGGAGCTTCTTGGCCATCGCGTGCCTCGGCCTACTGCGCCTGGCCGAGCTTGATCGGCTCGGCGGCGGCGGACTTGCCCGGCTCGACGCCGGTGGTGCGCGGCGCCGCGGGCTTCGCGCCCGGCTCGGCCGGCTGCGCGGGCTTCTTGATCAGCGCGTTCAGCGAAAACTCGTAGATCTTGCGCTCGTCCTTCTTCGTGCCGACCTGCGACGCGACGACGACTTCCTTGATCTCGCCGACCGCGGGTCGCTCGAGCCACGGGCTGCGCTCGCCGAGGTTGCGCAGCAGCTCGGCGACGCGCTCGTTGGTCGCGGCGTGGCCCACCAGCGAGACGCGGCCCTCGTCCTGCTTCAGCGAGCGCAGGTAGACGCCCTCGGGCGCGAGCCGCACGAGCTCGTCGAACAGGCGCACCGGCACGGTCCGGTCGCTCTGCAGGTTCTCGACCGCCTGCTGGCGCGCGCGCAGCGCGGCGATCTCCTCGCGCAGCGTCTTGATCTCGGCGATCTCGCGGTCGAGCTTCGCGTTCTCGGCGACGATGAAGTTGTTGCGGTCCTGCTGGACCGCGATCTGCTGGTTGATCGCGAAGCCGCCCGCGAAGGCCGCCGCGACGCCCGCGGCCGCGACCAGCGCGGCCAGCACGACGAAGTCCTTCTTGCGGCGCTCGCGCCGCATCTCGCGGTGCGGCAGCAGGTTGATGCGGATCGGCGCCAGCTGACGCGACGGCGGGTCGGACATCTCGGTGGCCGGCGCCAGGCCGACCCGCGACAACGGGCCCCGGGTGGAACTCATGCGTCGAACCTCCGCATCGCGAGCCCGCAGCCCACCATCAGCGCCGGCGCGTCGAGCCGCAGCTGGCGCTCGCGGATGCCGCCGGCGATCTCCATCCCCTGGAAGGGGCTCATGATCTCGGTGGACACCTGGGTGCGCTCGGCGACCGCTTCGGCGAGACCCGCGGTGACCGCGCAGCCGCCGGCGAGGAAGATCCGGTCGACGCGGGTGTAGGGCGTCGAGGTGTAGAAGAACTGCAGCGAGCGCGCGACCTCGGTGGCGCCCTGCTCGATGAACGGCTGCAGCAGCTCGGAGGCGTAGTTGTCGGGCAGGTCGCCCGACTTCTTCTTCAGCTCGGCCTCCTCCAGCGTCAGGCCGTACAGCCGCACGATGTCGGCGGTGAGCTGGTTGCCGCCGAAGGTCTGCTCGCGCTCGAAGATCGTCTGGCCGTTCAGCACGACCGTCAGATTCGTGGTGTTCTGGCCGACGTCGAAGACCGCGAGGATCATGCCCTCGCCGCGGTTCGGCAGGAACCCGGTCACGTGGTCGATCGACGTGCGCGCCGCGAACGGCTCGACGTCGATGACGATCGGCCGCAGCCCGGCCATCTCGGCGATCGCGACGCGGTCCTCGACCTTCTCCTTGCGCGACGCGGCGAGCAGCACCTCGACGTCGTCGGGCGACTGCGGCGCGGGGCCGAGGATCTGGAAGTCGAGGTTGACCTCGTCGATCGAGAACGGGATGTACTGCGAGGCCTCGGTCTCGACCTGGGCCTCGTAGTCCTCCTCGAGCAGGCCGGCGGGCAGCGTGATGCGCTTGGCGATGACGGCCGACGACGGCATCGCCATCGCGGCGAGGCGGGTGCGGGTGCCGGTGCGGCGGATCGCCCGGGTCAGCGCGTCGGCGACCGCTTCGGGGTTCTCGACGTTGCCGTCGACGATCGCGCCGCGCTCGATCGGCTCGATCGCGTAGCGCTCCAGGCGCATGCCGGTCTTGCCGCCCGGCACCAGCTCGACGAGCTTGACGTTGGAGGCGGACACGTCGATCCCAAGCAGCGGCTGGGTGCCGCGACGCAATAGGCCCTGAAGGCTGAATGCCACGTCCGCCTCGGTGCAGTATGTTAAAAAGTTGCTTCAAAACAGGATCTTACAAGGATTTCGGAGAAACAGGTTGAAATCCCGGCGAGACCTTCGACACACTGTAAAGGTTTTCCAACGGGCTGGAATCGGGGCTCCGACCCGCCCGTCGACCGGTCCGGCCCGCTCGTCGCCCAGGCCCGAGAAAGGGTCGGCGGAGGGCCCCCGGACGGCCGGCGGCGGGGGGTCGGGCGGCCCCCGGTGCTACGATCGGTGTCCGACAAACCCCACACATCCGCCATGTCGCCCCAGCGCGCCCGCCCCGCGCGAACCGGTCCTCCGCGGCGCGAACGGGGGTTCGGCCTCCTCACGCTGCTGACGATCCTGGTCGCCGTCCCGGTGACCCTGGTGGTGGCCGGCATGCTGACGCTCGGCCTGTCGGCGATCCTCGCGGCAGACCGCCTGCCCTCGCTCGACGTGCTGACCGACTACCGGCCGAAGGTGCCGCTGCGGGTCTGGACGGCCGACGGCGTGCTGATCGGCGAGTTCGGCGAGGAGCGGCGCAGCGTCGTGCGGATCGACGAGGTGCCGGCGGTGATGAAGAACGCGATCCTCGCCGCCGAGGACGACCGCTTCTTCGAGCACAGCGGCGTCGACGTGCTCGGCATCGTCCGGGCGGCCTTCGCCAACGTCGCCGCCGGCGGCAAGACGCAGGGCGCCTCGACGATCACGATGCAGCTCGCACGCAACTTCTTCCTGTCGAACGAGCGCAGCTACACCCGCAAGATCTACGAGATCCTGCTCGCGCTGAAGATCGAGAGCACGCTGACGAAGGAGCAGATCCTCGAGATCTACCTGAACCAGATCTTCCTCGGCCAGCGCGCCTACGGCTTCGCGTCGGCCGCGCAGATCTACTACGGCAAGCCGCTCGCGAAGATCACCGCCGCCGAGGCCGCGATGCTCGCGGGGCTGCCGAAGGCGCCTTCGGCGTACAACCCGGTCGTGAACCCCAAGCGCGCGCGGATCCGCCAGCAGTACGTGCTCGGGCGCATGCGCTCGCTCGGCTCGCTGACCGAGGAGCAGTACCGGGCGGCGATGAAGGAGGAGCTGAGGCTGCAGCCCGACCGCGGCGACTACGCGGTGAAGGCGCCCTACGTCGCCGAGCTCGCGCGGATGCTCGCCTTCGAGCAGTTCCGCGACGAGACCTACGTGGCGGGGCTGAACGTCTACACCACGGTGCTGTCCGAGGACCAACGTGCGGCCAACACCGCGGTCCGCGAGGGCGTGCTCGCGTACGACCGGCGCTACGGCTTCCGCGGCCCCGAGGCGCAGGTCGAGTTGCCCGCCGACCCGCAGCGGCGCGACGAGAAGATCGAGGAGGCGCTGCTCGAGGCCGGCGAGATCGACGACTTCCTGCCGGCGGTCGTGGTCGCGGCCGGCCCGAAGGCGGTGCGCGTCGCGCGCAGCCGCGGGCAGACGATCGAGATCACCGGCGACGGCCTCAAGCTCGTCGCGCCGTGGCTGTCGGAGAAGGCGCCCGCGAACCGGCGCCTGAAGCCCGGCGCGGTGATCCGCGTCGCCGAGGGCCCGAAGGGCTGGGAGTTCACGCAGGTGCCCGAGGTGCAGGCCGCGTTCGTGTCGGCCAACACCGGGGACGGCTCGATCCGCGCGATGGTGGGCGGCTTCGACTTCAGTCGCAACAAGTTCAACCGGGTCACGCAGGCCTGGCGCCAGCCGGGCTCGAGCTTCAAGCCGTTCATCTACTCGGCCTCGCTCGAGAAGGGCTTCATGACGACGACGGTGATCAACGACGCGCCGGTGATCGTCGATCCCGCGGTCACCGGCGGCCAGGTGTGGGAGCCGAAGAACTACGACGGCAAGTTCGACGGCCCGATGACGATGCGCACCGCGCTCGCGCGGTCGAAGAACATGGTGTCGATCCGGCTGCTGCAGGCGATCGGGCCGCAGTACGCGCAGGACTACGTGACCCGCTTCGGCTTCGACGCCGAACGGCATCCGCCCTACCTGACGATGGCGCTCGGCGCGGGCGCGGTGACGCCATGGCAGATGGTCGGCGGCATCTCGGTGTTCGCCAACGGCGGCTACCGGGTCGATCCGTACCTGATCTCGAAGGTCACCGACGCGAGCGGGCGCGTGCTCGCGCAGGCGCGCCCGGCGAAGGCCGGCGACGAGTCGATCCGCGCGATCGACGCGCGCAACGCGTTCCTGATGGACAGCCTGCTGAAGGACGTCGTGCGGCGCGGCACCGCGACGATGGCGCTGAGGCTCAAGCGCACCGACCTCGCCGGCAAGACCGGCACGACCAACGACTCGCACGACGCCTGGTTCGCCGGCTACGCGCCGAAGGTCGCCGGGGTGGCCTGGGTCGGCTTCGACCAGCCGCGCAAGCTCGGCGACCGCGAGACCGGCGGCGGCCTCGCGCTGCCGATCTGGGTGAACTACATGGGCGTGGCGCTCAAGGGCGTGCCCGATGCGCCGATGCAGCCGCCCCAGGGCATCGTCAAGGTCGGCGACGACTGGTACTACGCCGAGACCCGGCCGGGCCAGGGCATCGCGTCGCTCGGCGTCGCCGAGGACGGGCTGGGCACCGGCGAGCGCGGCGAGCAGGTCCGCGAGCAGGTGTTCTGACCCGGGGGCCGCGCCCCCGCGGCGCCGGCCTCGTCCGCGCGCCCAGCCGCCCTTGCCGGCGCCGCCCGGCAGCGGCCCGCTGAAGCGACCCCGCGCCTCGTCGCGCGCGGTCGGCACGTCGCTCGCGTCGAGGTGGCTGCGCGACAGGCGCTCGCGCACGTCGTCGTGGATCCCGGGGTCGCTGCGCTGCCAGCCGTACGGGCCGGCGTTGCGCGCGGGCGGCCGCGGCGGCGCGTCGTCGTCGCGGCCGAGGCGGGCCGCGACGCAGCAGGCGTTCCCGCACCCGGCACGCGGGCACGGGACTTGCCCTCCTCGTGGCGACAGGCAGCGTCGGGCGAGGACCGGCTGCGGGGACGTGCGCGGTCCTTCGCGCGAGGCCGTCCGGGTGTTTCCCTACCTGCGTCGGATGTCCGGTTTGGACGCGAGGTTTCGCCCCGCTCACGCGGGGCGCTTTTTTTCGCCGGGCGTGCGCGAGCCCGCTCCGACCCGGGCCCGAGCCCTGCTCCGACACCGCCCCGCCTGCTGCGTCGCCAGAATGCGACACGACGGGCACGCCGCCACACGGGGCGGGACGGGACGGGACGTTCGATGATCGCTCTGATGGTCGAGGATTCGGCGCTGGTGCGCAGCCGGCTGATCCCGATGCTCGCCGCGTTCAGCGGCGTGCGGGTCGTCGCGTTCGCGGAGTCGGAGCGCGAGGCGCTCGACTGGCTGCGCGGCAACCGCTGCGACCTGGTGCTGCTCGACGTGTCGCTGCGCGGCGGCAGCGGCCTGGGGCTGCTCGACGCGCTCGACGCGACGCGACCCGACGACGGGGCGCGACCGCTGCGGGTCGTGCTGACCAACGACGCGAGCGACGCCGTGCGCCGCCACTGCGCGGCCCGGGGCGCCACCGCCGTCTTCGACAAGTCGATCCAGCTCGACGAGCTGTTCGACTTCCTGCGCCGCGGGCACTGCACGCTGCACTGAATGCCGGCCGATCGGACGGATCGTCCAGGCTCGGCAGCGCCCCGCTACTGGATCAGGCCGTTCTTCATCGCGTAGTAGGTGACGTCGCTGTTCGAGCGCAGGCTCAGCTTCTCGAGCACGCGCGAGCGGTAGGTGCTGATCGTCTTGAAGCTCAGGTTCAGCACGTTCGCGATCGCGGTCACCGACTCGCCCTTGGCGAGCCGCAGGAACACCTGCAGCTCGCGGTCGGAGAGCTGGGTGTGCGGCGGCTCGTCGCCGTGCGAGCCCAGCCCGTTGGCGAGCAGGTCGCCGACCGCCTCGGTGACGAAGCGCCGGCCCTGGGCGACCGAGCGGATCGCGCGCAGCAGGTCGGCCGGCTCGCAGTCCTTCGGCAGGTACCCGGAGGCGCCGAGCTTGAGCATCTGCAGCGCGTAGTGCTGCTCCGGGAACGAGGAGAGCATCAGCACCGGCAGCTCGGGCTTGCGCAGCCGGATCGCCCGCAGCACGTCGACGCCGTTCTGCCCGGGCATCGAGATGTCGAGCAGCATCACGTCGCACGCGTCGTTGCGCACGAGGTCCAGCGCCTCGCGGCCGGTGCCGGCCTCCTCGACGCTCTCCATGTCCGGCTGCCCGGCAAGGAACTGCCGGAAGCCGGCGCGGACGATCGGATGGTCGTCGCAGATGACGACCTTCAGCCTGCGGCTGCTGCTGATGCTGCTCTGTGCGGGATTCATGCAGGGCTCTCCTGGGACGGGCACCGTTATTGCCGACATCGGTTGCGCGGCCCGAGCGTGTCGGGCCAGCCACAACGGAAAGGCAAGCACCGTGCCCGTCTCGAGCCATCCTCCGACCGATGTTCGCGCCGCCGCCCCACTTGACACGGCGGGGTGCCCGCGCACGGACGCCGAGTTCGCCGCGTGGCTGCAGCGCACCCGCGAGGCCGAGCGCGCCGCGCTCGCCCGCGAGCTCCACGACGAGCTCGGCGCGATCCTGACCGCGGCGCGGCTCGACGTCGCCTGGCTCGCCGCGCAGCCCGCGTGCCACGAGCCGGTGCTGGCCCAGCGGCTCGAGGCGCTGCGGCACGTCCTCGCGCTGGGCATCGGCCTGAAGCGGCGGATCGTCGAGGACCTGCACCCGTCGGTGCTGACCCACTTCGGCCTCGCGCCCGCGCTCGAGCAGCTCGTCGCGTCAAGCCGCCAGCGCTTCGATGGCCGGCTCGCCGCGTCGATCGATGCGTCGGTCGCGCTCGACGGCGAGCCCGCGCTCGCGCTGTACCGGATCGCGCAGGAAGCGCTGACCAACCTGCACAAGTACGCCGGGGCGACGCTCGTGCGCGTCGCGCTGCGCCGCGTGCGCGGCCGCATCGAGCTCTCGGTGGAGGACGACGGCCGCGGCTTCGACGCCGGGGCGGTGGGCAGCGGCCGGCACGGCCTGGCCGGCATGCGCCACCGGATGCTCGCGGTCGGCGGCACGCTCGAGCTGCGCTCGACGCCCGGCGCGGGCACGACGATCCGCGCGAGCGTGCCGGCGCCGTCGCGCGCTGCGCGTGCGGACTCGGACCGCCGGGGCACGGGCGGGCGTCCCGGCACGCGCGTCCCGGCGACGACCGCGCGACCCGCGCGCGACGCACCCGACCTGCGCGCCTGAGCGGCCCACCCCGTCACCGACACCGAAAGTCCCCCCATGACCCCCCAGACCAGCGGCCATCCCTCTTCCGACCGTCCCGGCAACGGCTCGGCCGGCACGAGCGGCGCCGGCACCTTCCACGATCCCGCGTCGCCGTCGGCGCGCCCTGGCTGGACGCGCTCCGACGAGACCCGCCGCTCCGACTTCGGCGCGTTCCTCGACGACCTGTCCGAGCTCGCGCGCGGCGGCGGCCACGGCACCGACCTGCGCGGCGAGATCGAGCGGCGCGTGTCGCAGGCGCGCAGACGGACGAGCGCCGCGCTCGAGCAGGGCGCCGAGTTGTCGGCGCGGGCGCGAGAACAGGTGCACCACGGCCTCGAGGTCTCGCGCGACGCGGTCGCCGGCCGGCCCCTGTCGTCCCTGGCGATCGCCGCGATCGGCGGCCTGATCGTCGGGCTGCTGTTGATGTCGCGGCGCGACTGAACGCGCGCCGCACGCCCTCCCCACCCAACCACGACCAGCGAGGCACTCCCATGAAGACGAACCCCCTCACCCCGACCCTGCGGCGCGCCGCGATCGCGCTCGCGCTGGCCGGCGCGCTCGGCGCCTGCTCGGTCGCCCGCGACCAGCAGACCGCCGGGTCCTACATCGACGACTCGATGATCACCACCGACATCAAGTCGAAGATGGCGGCCGACAAGGACGTCGCGGCGTCCTCGATCAGCGTCGAGACGCTGAACGGCGTGACGCAGCTGTCCGGCTTCGCGAAGAGCCAGGCCGAGAAGGACCGTGCCGCGACGATCGCGCGCGAGGCGAAGGGCGTGCGCGCGGTGCGCAACGACATCATCGTCCGACAGTAACGACGATGCCTCGCCCCCCGCGGGGCGGCCCGGGGGATCGCCCCGGGGAGGCGTGAGACACCGTCGATGCGCGCATCGACCTCGCGACGCACCCGCGGTCCGCGGCTGACCCTCGGCGCCCTGCGCACCCCACCGGAGCGCCAGAGCGGTCGGCAGAAATTTCCGTGGCCAGCCCGACAACCCTGGAAAAGCTGCCGACCGGCGCAGGCGGCGCACGGCGACATGCGGGATTGCGGGCGGTGGCACGGCCCTTGCACACGGTCCCGCATCCAGCCACGAAGAACGATCAGGGACGCAATCGATGACCGTATCGCTGCAGCTGCGTGCCAGGCACCAGCTGACGATGACCCCCTTCCTGCAGCGCTCGATCCAGCTGCTGCAGCTGTCCTCGCTGGAGTTCCAGCAGCAGGTCCAGGAAGTCCTCACCACCAACCCGTTCCTCGAGACGGTGGAGCAGCCCGACGATGCGGGAAGCACCGACGCGCCCGAGCCGCCCGAGTCGCCCGAGGCGGCGGCCGAGGAGGCCTCGACGTCGAGCGACGGGCTCGACGAGCTGTGGAGCGGCAGCGCGGCCGACTACCGCTCGAGCCGCGGCGGTGACGACGAGTGGGATCCGGCGCTGCGGGTGCCGGGCACGCCGACGCTGCGCGAGCACCTGCTGCAGCAGGCGGGCTGCCTGCGCCTGTCCGACCGCGACCGGATGCTGGTGCAGGCGGTGATCGAGGCGGTCGACGCGACCGGCTACCTGACGCAGCCGCTCGGCGAGCTGTGCACGCTGTGCCCGCTCGATCCGGCCCCGGACGCCGACGAGCTGCAGATCGCGCTGCGCCACGTGCAGGCGCTCGACCCGATCGGCGTCGCCGCGCGCTCGGTCGCCGAATGCCTGAAG
>JBILTM010000158.1:0-12466 GCA_044371545.1 Burkholderiaceae bacterium | reverse complement strand
CGCCGGACGTTCATGGACCTGCTCGAGCGGCTCGTGCGCGGCAACAACGACCTCGGACGCACGGCGTTCGCGCCGGGCGGGCGCTCGTTCGGCGAGCCCGACGACGTGCCGGTCCGGGCGGCCGGGCTTACTGCGCGCGGCGCGGCGAAGGGCGGCGCGAAGGGCGGTGCGCGAAGCAGCGCGAAGACCGTCGGGAAGCCCGCGACGAAGATCGCCGCGAAGGCCGACTCGAGGATCGCCGCGAAACCCGCCGCGAAACCCGCGCCCGCGCGCCCTCGCCCGACCCGCGGTCCGGCCTGAGCGGCCCGCGCCCCCGTTCCCCCGCCCGGACATCCTCTGTTAGCATGCAAACAGTCGTTCCGGCACCCTGACACGCACTCACCGGAGAAGCGCCATGGCCGATCTCTCGCTCGAATTCTGCGGGATCAAGTTCAAGCACCCGATCATCATCGCGTCGCTCGAGACGACCAACAGCCCGGAGGTGATCCGCGAATGCGTGGATGCCGGCGCGGCCGGGATGATCGTCAAGACGCTGACCGACATCGAGGACATGGCGCGCCTCACCGAGAACTCGAAGTACGCCATCCTCAACGAGCGCAACGAGCCGATCCGCGGCAAGGTCAACAAGAACTTCGTCTTCTACAGCCGCTCCGGCTACTCGAGCACCGGCCTGCGCGAGTGGGTGCCGCACCTGATCGAGCTGAACAAGTACGCCAAGGACCGCGGCTCGCACCTGATCGGCAGCGCCGGCGGCAAGACGGTGCAAAGCTGGGTCGACATCTGCCGCACGATCGAGGACGCGGGGCTGCCGATGGTGGAGCTGAACTTCGGCTGCCCGCATCCGGCGATGATGCCCGGCGTGCACGGCGGCTCGATGATCGGCCAGGAGCCCGAGGTCGCGCGCGAGGTCACCGCGCGGGTGTGCGAGGCGGTCGACATCCCGGTCGTCATCAAGCTCACGCCCGACCAGTCGCGGGTGATGGACGTCGCCCGCGCGGTCAAGGAGGCGGGCGCGTCTGCGGTCACCGCCACCAACCGCTACACCGGCTTCTCGGTCGACATCGAGACCGGCAACCCGCGGCTCGGCGGTCCGGCCGGCATCGGCGGCGTCTGGGCCAAGCCGCTGTCGCTGCGCTGGGTCCACAGGATCTACACCGAGCTCGGCATGCCGGTCACCGGCTCGAACGGCATCTACGACCACCGCGACGTGGTCGAGTTCATCATGACCGGCGCGCCGCTGGTGCAGGTCGGCTCGATCCTGATGCTCAAGGGGATCAAGTACCTGCCGAGCATCATCAAGGGGCTCGACGAGTTCATGGACAGCCACGGCTACCCGGACATCGAGTCGATGACCGGCATCGCCTCGAAGCGCTCGGTCAAGGACTACGGCGACCAGTTCCGCAAGCCGCGCATGCACAGCGAGGTCGCGCACGACACCTGCAAGAACCCGAGCTGCACGATCTGCATCCAGACCTGCTTCTACGACGCGCTCGCGCAGGGCGCGGGCAAGGTCGCGTCGATCCACGCGAACTGCATCGGCTGCGAGATGTGCACGCAGACCTGCCCGTTCGACTCGACGAGCATGCACTCCACCACCGAGGCGGACCGGGAGCGCGAGACCTTCTTCCAGATCCCCGACGGCGTGTTCGAGATCGGCAAGTTCGCCAAGGGCTTCGATCGCGGGATCAAGCTCTCGAAGGTGAAGGGCTGACCGTGTCCGCGCGCGTCGGATTCCGGTTCGCGTTCGACATCGGCGGGACCTTCACCGACCTGGTGCTGCTCGGCGACGACGGTTCGGTGCTCACCGGCAAGGTGCTCAGCGACGCGCTCGACGTCGTCGCGCCGATCCGGGCCGGCCTGTCGACGCTGCTCGCGCGCCACGGGATCCCGGTCGACGCGCTCTCCGACGTCGTCGTCGGCGCGACCACGGCGGTCACCAACCTCGTGATCGAGCGCAAGGGCGCGACGACCGGCCTCATCGCGACCGCGGGCTTTCGCGACGTGATCGAGATCGCCCGCGAGCTGCGCCACGACCTCTACGACCTGACCGCGCCCGGCCCCGATCCGGTGGTCCCGCGTGCGCTCCGGGTCGAGATCGACGAGCGGGTGGACGCGAACGGCGCGGTGCTGAAGGCGCCGGCCGACGCCGACATCGAGCGCGCGGTCCGCGCGGTCGTCGACCGCGGCGCCCGCTCGATCGCGGTCTGCCTGCTGCACAGCTTCACCAACCCTGCGCACGAGCTGCGCGTTCGCGAGGTCGCGCACCGCGTCGCGCCCGGGGTGCCGGTGTCGCTGTCGTGCGAGGTGCTCGGCGAGTTGCGCGAGTACGAGCGCACGGTCGCGACCGTCCTCAACGCCTACGCGATGCCCGCGGTCGGCAGCTACCTCGGCACGATCGAGCGCGGCCTGCGCGAGATGGGCATCGACGTCACGCTGCGGATCATGCAGTCGAACGGCGGCGTGATCTCTCGCGAGCACGGCGAGCGCATGCCGATCCGGATGCTCGAGTCGGGACCGGCGGCCGGCGCGCTCGGCGCGGCGCACGCGGCGCGCGGCGCGGGCGTGCCCAGCGTCATCGCGTTCGACATGGGCGGCACGACCGCGAAGGCCTGCCTGGTCGACGACGGCACCCCGGCGATCACCACCGACTTCGAGGCGGCGCGGCTGCTGCGCTTCAAGAAGGGCAGCGGCCTGCCGGTGCGGCTGCCGACGGTCGACCTGATCGAGATCGGCGCGGGTGGCGGCAGCATCGCCCACGTCGACGCGACCGGCCTGCTGAAGGTCGGTCCGCACAGCGCCGGCTCGCAGCCCGGCCCGGCCTGCTACGGGCTCGGCGGCACGCGGCCGACGGTGACCGACGCGGCGCTGCTGATGGGCTACCTCGATCCGGAGGGCACGCTGAGCGGCGCGGTGCGGCTGCGGCGCGACCTCGCCGAGCGCGCGATCGACGAGCACGTCGCGCGGCCGCTCGGCCTCTCGCCGATCGCGGCGGCCGACGGCATCCACCGGATCGTGTGCGAGCACATGGCGGCCGCGGCCAAGATCCACGCGGTCGAGAACGGCCGCGACGTGCGCCGCTACACGCTGCTCGCCTTCGGCGGTGCCGGCCCGATCCACGCACGCGAGGTCGCGCGGCGCACCGGTGTCTGCGAGATCCTCGTGCCGGCCAACGCCGGCGTGTTCTCGGCCTTCGGCCTGCTGGTCGCGCCGATGAAGGTCGACGCGGTCCGCACCCGCTTCGCGCGGCTCGCCGAGCTCGACTGGGCCGAGGCCGAGGCGCTGCTCGCCGGACTGCAGACGCGGCTGCGCGACGAGCTCGAGGCCGCGGGCGCGGCACCCGACCGGGTGGTCTTCCGCCGCACGGCCGACCTGCGCTACGTCGGCCAGGGCTTCGAGGTGGAGACTCCGCTGCCGGCACGACTCGACGCGTCGTCCGCCGACGCCGTGCGCGCGGCCTTCGAGCGGGCCTACGTGGCGCGCTTCGGCATGCGGCTCGAGAGGCAGCGCCTGGAGGCGGTCAACTGGCGCGTCGAGGGCCACGCGCCCGCGCCGGTCGCGCCCGAGCGCGCCGCGGCGGCCGACGGGGCGCGCCCCGCGGCGTCCCGTCGCTCGCGCAAGGCCTGGTTCCCGGACGTCGCCGCGTTCGTCGACACGCCGGTGCTCGCCGAGGCCGACCTGCGGCCGGGCGAGCGGCACGACGGGCCGGCGCTCGTGGAGCAGGCGGGCTCGACCGTCGTGGTCGGCCCCGGTGACCGGTTCGGCCTCGACGACCACGGGCACCTGCGGGTGACCGTCGGCGGCGCCCGATGAACCTGCCGCAGGGAGCGCGCGGATGAACCCGATCGACCTCGAGATCTACTGGAACCGGCTGATCGCGATCACCGACGAGGCGGGGGCGGCGCTCAAGCGCACCTCGTTCTCCACGGTGGTACGCGAGTCGAACGACTTCGCCTGCGTGCTGCTCGACAGCCACGCGCGGCTGCTCGCGCAGTCCTCGCTCAGCATCCCGGGCTTCATCGGCACCGCGCCGCTGTCGCTGCGCGCCATGCTCGAGCGGATCCCGCGCGAGCGGCTGGCGCCGGGCGACGTGCTGATCACCAACGACCCGTGGATCGGCACCGGACACCTGCCCGACCTGACGATGGCCGCGCCGGTGTTCGCCGGCGATCGGCTGGTCGCGTTCGTGATGGCGATCGCCCACCTGTCGGACATCGGCGGGCGGCAGTGGTCGGCGGACGCGAACGAGGTCTTCGAGGAGGGGCTGCGGCTGCCGGTGATGAAGATCGCCGAGGGCGGCCGCCTGAACGAGCTCGCGCTGTCGATCCTCGAGACGAACGTGCGGCTGCCGCGGCAGGTCCGCGGCGACTTCGAGGCGCAGATGGGCGCGCTGAAGGTCGCCGAGCGGCGGCTGCTCGAGATGCTCGACGAGTACCGGCTCGACGGCATCGACGAGGTCGCGGCGGCGATCTTCCGCGCGTCCGAGGAGGCCGCGCTGCGCGAGCTGCGCCGCATCCCCGAGGGCACCTATGTCGGCACGGTCGAGTCCGACGGCTTCGACGAGCCGGTGCGGATCCGCGCGACCGTCACCGTGCGGCACGACGGCGTCACCGTCGACTACGCGGGCAGCTCCGGCCAGGTCCGCTACGGCATCAACGAGACCTACAACCACGCGTTCGCCTACACGATCTATCCGTTCAAGTGCCTGCTGTCGCCGGGCATCCCGAACAACGACGGGTTCACGCGCCTCTTCGAGGTGATCGCGCCCGAGGGCACGATCGTCAACGCGCGGCCGCCCGCGGCGGTCGGCGCGCGCCACCTGATCGGCCACCAGCTGCAGGCGGCGGTGTTCGAGGCGCTCGCGCCGGTGATGCCCGAGCGGGTCCAGGCCGACAGCGGCACGCCGCTGTGGTCGGTGCTGCTGCGGGGCGTCGACGTCGACACCGGCGCATCGTTCTCGACGATCCTGTTCTTCAACGGCGGGATGGGCGCGATGCGCGACCGCGACGGACCGCCCGCCTCGGGCTTCCCGGCGAACATCTCCAACACGCCGATCGAGGTCTCCGAGACGCTCGCGCCGATCGTCTTCGAGGCGAAGCGGCTGGCCGACGGCTCCGGCGGCAGCGGCGCCCACCGCGGCGGCATGGGCCAGGTCGTTTCGTTCCGCTCGCGCTGGCCCGGACGCCTGCGTGTGTCGCTGCTCACCGACCGCACGCGCGTGCCGGCCAAGGGCCTGCTCGGCGGCGCGCCGGGCCGCGTCGGACACGTGCTGCTGAACGGCTCGCCGGTGCCGAATCCGAAGAGCGTCGTCGAGATGGCCCACGGCGACCTGCTGGAGCTGGCGCTGCCCGGCGGCGGCGGCTACGGCCCCGCCTGAGTCCGTTCCTTACTTCCACCCCCGTCGACCGCCCCATGTCCGCCTTCAACACCGAGACCGTCCTCGACGTGCACCACTGGAACGAGACGCTGTTCAGCTTCAGGACGACGCGGGACCCGTCGCTGCGGTTTCGCAACGGGCACTTCGTGATGCTGGGGCTGCAGGTGGACGGCAAGCCGCTGATGCGCGCCTACAGCGTGGCGAGCGCGAACCACGAGGAGAACCTGGAGTTCCTGAGCATCAAGGTGCCTGACGGCCCGCTGACCTCGCGGCTGCAGCACCTGAAGCCGGGGGACACGGTGCTGGTGAGCCGCAAGCCGACGGGCACGCTGGTGATCGACGACCTGCGTCCGGGCCGGCGGCTGTACATGTTCGGCACGGGCACGGGGCTGGCGCCGTTCCTGTCGATCGTGAAGGACCCGGAGACGTACGAGCGCTTCGAGAAGGTGGTGCTGGTGCACGGGGTGCGGGAGGTGAGCGAGCTGGCGTACTCGGAGTACCTGCAGCGCGAGCTGCCGGGCAACGAGTTCTTCGGCGAGCTGGTGCAGCAGCGGCTGGTGTACTACCCGACGGTCACGCGCGAGCCGTTCCGCAACCGGGGGCGGATCACGGAGCTGATCGAGAGCGACAAGCTGACGACGGACATCGGGCTGGCGTCGCTGTCGCCCGCCGAGGACCGCGCGATGATCTGCGGCAGCCCGGCGATGCTCGCGGACACGCGTGCGCTGCTCGATGCGCGCGGCTTCGCGATCTCGCCGTCGCAGGGCGTGCCCGGCGACTACGTGATCGAGCGGGCGTTCGTGGAGAAGTGAGCGGCGTTCGTGAGCGGCCCGGCTCTGCCGGGACGAGCACGACGGACCCGGGCACTGCCCGGGTCACGCCGCGAACGCTCGGCGCATGCTTGCGCCGGGCATGACCGACCCGCTCGCGGGTGGGGCGGCGCAGCCGCTCCTCCCGATATGGGCCGGGGCACTGCCCCGGCCGCGGGGCCGGTCGGGCTCGCGCACGCTTGCGCGAGCCCTGCGGCGCGTGCCCGAGCAGCAGGCTCGCGCCGCGCTCAGTCCGCGCGCGCTGGACCGTCCTCGCTGCGGCCCGGCCGTGCGTCGGGCTCGCCGGGCGCGGCCGGCGACCTGATCG
Organism: Burkholderiaceae bacterium; assembly: GCA_044371545.1. Classification (GTDB taxonomy): domain Bacteria; phylum Pseudomonadota; class Gammaproteobacteria; order Burkholderiales; family Burkholderiaceae_E; genus UBA4615. Next base: position 5,955 of record JBILTM010000158.1, on the reverse strand, counting down.
CTGCAGGCTCGAGCGGCACCGGCGCCATCCCCGGGTCCGGCTGGCTCACCGGGTCGGCGGGGCGCACCGGCAGCGGCGCGCCGTCGCCGCGCGGCCCGCGGTGCCGCGCGTGCTGGCGAAGGAAGCGCGACGGCTCGGGCCGGCCGAACAGGATGCGCGACAGCTCGGTGAGCGCCTGCTGGTAGACGCCCCGCTTGAACTCGATGACCGTATCGAGCGGGATCCAGTAGTCGTGCCAGCGCCAGGCGTCGAACTCGGGGTGCTGCGAGGCGCGCAGGCACACGTCGGTGTCCTTGCCGACGAGCCGCAGCAGGAACCAGATCTGCTTCTGGCCGCGGTAGTGGCCGCGCCACTCCCGCCGCACCCAGTTCTGCGGCACGTCGTAGCGCAGCCAGTCGCGCGTGCGGCCGAGGATGCGCACGTGCTCGGGCAACAGGCCCACCTCCTCGTGCAGTTCCCGGTACATCGCCTGCTCGGGCGTCTCGCCGCGGTTGATGCCGCCCTGCGGGAACTGCCACGAGTGCTCGCGGATCCGCTTGCCCCAGAAGACCTCGTTGCGCGCGTTGACCAGGATGATGCCGACGTTGGGGCGATAGCCGTCCTTGTCCAGCATGGGCCAGCCCTCGATCATCTAAACTGTCGCCGATTATATCGACGCGTCCCTCCGCACAGCGGGACGACCCGCCCGCCATGAAAGCCTCCCGGTTCCTCATCTCCACGCTCAAGGAAGCGCCCGCCGACGCAGAGGTCGCCAGTCACCGGCTGATGACCCGCGCCGGCATGATCAGGAAGCTCGCCGGCGGCATCTACACCTACATGCCGATGGGCCTGCGCGTGATCCGCAAGGTCGAGGCGATCGTGCGCGAGGAGATGAACCGCGCCGGCGCGATCGAGCTGCTGATGCCGGTGATCCAGCCCGCCGAGCTCTGGCAGGAGTCGGGCCGCTGGGAGAAGTACGGCCCCGAGCTCATGCGGATCAAGGACCGCCACGACCGCGACTTCATCGTGCAGCCGACCTCGGAGGAGGTGATCACCGACGTCGCGCGCCAGGAGATCCGCAGCTACCGGCAGATGCCGAGGAACCTGTACCACATCCAGACCAAGTTCCGCGACGAGCGGCGTCCGCGCTTCGGCGTGATGCGCGGGCGCGAGTTCACGATGAAGGACGCGTACTCGTTCGACCGCACGCCCGAGGCCGCGCTGGTCAGCTACAAGGCGATGTACGACGCCTACGTGCGGATCTTCGAGCGCATGGGGCTGGAGTTCCGCGCGGTCGCGGCCGACACCGGCGCGATCGGGGGCAGCGCGTCGCACGAGTTCCAGGTCATCGCCGACACCGGCGAGGACGCGATCGCGTGGTGCCCGGCGTCGGGCTACGCGGCCAACGTCGAGCTCGCCGAGGCGCTGCCGCTCGTGGCCGAGCGCGCCGCACCCGCGCAGCCGCTCGCGAAGACGCCGACACCGGGCGCCGCGCGCTGCGAGGACGTCGCGCGCTTCCTCGGGCTGCCGATCGAGCGCACCGTGAAGTCGCTGGTGCTGGCGGTCGACGAACTCGAGCCGGTCAAGGACGGCGACGATACCGATGCGCCGCGGCGCGTGGTCTTCACGCAGGTCTGGCTGCTGCTCGTGCGCGGCGACCACGAGCTGAACGAGATCAAGGCGGGCAAGCTGCCCGGCCTCGCCGGCTTCCGCTTCGCGACCGAGGCCGAGATCGTCTCGCACTTCGGCTGCCCGCCCGGCTACCTCGGGCCGATCGGCACCGTGCACCCGGTGAAGCTCGCGGTCGATCGCACGGTCGCGAACATGAGCGACTTCGTCTGCGGCGCGAACGTCGTCGACCACCACTACACCGGCGTCAACTGGGGTCGCGACCTGCCGCTGCCCGGCGGGCCGGAGGTGATCGTCGCCGACCTGCGCAACGTCGTCGCCGGCGACCCGTCGCCCGACGGCCAGGGCGCGCTCGCGATCCAGCGCGGCATCGAGGTCGGCCACGTGTTCTACCTCGGCACCAAGTACTCGCAGGCGATGAACGCGACCTTCGTCGACGAGGACGGCAAGTCGAAGGTCATCGAGATGGGCTGCTACGGCATCGGGATCACCCGGCTGCCGGCGGCGGCCATCGAGCAGAACCACGACGAGAAGGGCATCGTCTGGCCCCGGCCGATCGCGCCGTTCGACGTCGTGATTACGCCGCTCGGCTACTCGAGGTCCGAGAACGTCCGCTCCGCCGCGGACGCCCTGTACGATCGGCTGCTGAAGTCGGGCATCGACGTGATCCTGGACGACCGCGACGAGCGGCCCGGGGCCATGTTCGCCGACTGGGAGCTGATCGGCGTGCCGCTGCGCGTGACGATCGGCGAACGCGGGCTCAAGGAGGGCCTGGTCGAGGTGACGGTGCGGCGCGGGATGAAGACCGTGCAGGTGCCGCTCGACGGGGCCTTCCAGGCAGTGACGGACACCCTCGGGGCGTGCTGACGGAACACGGGGCGGAACTTCGGACGGACGGACGGTGGCGGGCCCTCGCGGCCGCCTTCGCGCTGGCGTGCGGCCTCTCGGCCGGCGGCGCGCAGGCCGGCGCGCAGCGCTACGAGCCGCTGTCGGACTCGGTGCGCAGCGCGCTCGCCGCGGCGCTCGTCGACCGCTCGGCGCCCGAGCCCCGGTACGCCTCGACGATGGAGAAGGTCGACTGGCTCGCCGAGATGTCCGCGCGGCTGCCGGTGCGCCACAAGCCGACGCACCGCGAGCGCGTCGAGTTCCTGCAGATGGTCCGCTACGAGGCGCAGCGCGCGGGGCTCGAGCCCGAGCTGGTGCTCGGGCTGATCCAGGTCGAGAGCGGCTTCCGGCGCCACGCGATCTCCTCGGCGGGCGCGCGCGGCTACATGCAGGTGATGCCGTTCTGGACCTCGCTGATCGGTGACGGCGATCCGTCGGGGCTGTTCGACTCGCGGGCCAACCTGCGCTACGGCTGCACGATCCTGCGGCACTACCTCGACATCGAGCGCGGCGACCTGTACCGCGCGCTCGGCCGCTACAACGGCAGCCTCGGGCGGCCGGAGTACCCGAACGCGGTGCTGTCCGCGTGGCGGCGCTGGTCGTTCGACGGCAGCGCGCGGATGCAGCGCGTGGCCGCGTCGATGGCCGAGCCGGCGACCTCGCCGCGCTGACGCGCGCGGCCCGGCGACGTTCGCGCGCGGTCGCGCGCGGACCGTCCGGCTCAGCGTTCCAGGATCGCCATCGTGAGGCGCGACACGCAGGTCAGCCGCCCCGCGTCGTCGCGCAGCTCGATCTGCCAGACGTGCGTCGTGCGTCCGACGTGGACCGGGCGGCAGTCGCCGGTGACCCAGCCCTCGGTGACCGCGCGGATGTGGTTCGCATTGATGTCGAGCCCGACCGCGCGCTGCCCGGGCGGCAGGCACAGCGAGGCCGCGCAGCTGCCGAGCGTCTCGGCGAGCACGACCGAGGCGCCGCCGTGCAGGATGCCGGCGGGCTGCTTCGTGCGCGCGTCGACCGGCATCCGCGCGACCAGCCGGTCCGGTCCGACCTCGACGAACTCGATGCCGAGGTGCGCGACGGTCGTGCCGACGTGCAGTGCGTCGAGCTCGGCGACGGTCAAGGGGCGGCGGAACAGCGGGGCGGGGTTCGGGGTGGACATGGGTGCGGCGTTCGGAACGATCGGGGGTCCCGGATCTTAGCGGGTCGCCCGGCCGCGCGATAATCGGCCGGCCGCGGACGGCACGACACGAGGAGACGGATCGATGGGCGCGACGGTGTTCGGGGGCTACGACCGCGCGGGGCTCGACGCGCAGTACAACAACCGCGCGAAGGTGCCGAGCTTCGAGGCGCACATCGCGCGCTGGGTGTCGGCGGGCGAGCAGGCGCGCGCGACGCTCGCGCCGCGGCTCGACGTGCGCCACGGCGACGGCGAGCGCGAGACGATGAACGTCTACGCCGCCCGCGGCGCGGCGCCCGCGCCGGTGCTGGTCTGGATTCACGGCGGCTACTGGATGTCGCTCACCAAGGACTACAACGACTTCGTCGCGAGCGGCTTCGTGCCGCACGACGTGGCGGTCGTCAACGTCGAGTACCGGCTGATGCCGGGCGCCCGGATGGACGAGCTGGTGCGCCAGTGCCGCGCCGCGGTCGCGTGGGCGCTCGCGAACGCGGCGTCGTTCGGCGGCGACCCGTCGCGCGTCTGGGTCGGCGGGCACTCGGCGGGCGGGCACCTGACCGCCGCGGTCGCCGCGACCGACTGGAGCGCGCAGCCGGGCGCTCCGGCCGGAGCGCGCCCCGCGGGCGGCTTCGCGTTCAGCGGCCTGCACGACCTCGAGCCGATCCGGCTCTGCTACCTGAACGACACGCTCGCGATGGACGAGGCCGAGGCGCGGCGCAACGCGCCGGTCGGCATGGCGCCGCCGCGCGACGGCGACTGGACGCTGCTGGTGGGCGGGGCCGAAGGCCCGGAGTACCTGCGCCAGAGCGCGGACCTCGCGGCCGCCTGGGGCTCGGACAACGCGCGGCGCGTGCGCATGGAGGTGGTCGCCGGCGCGGACCACTTCTCGATCGTCGGGCCGCTCGCGGACCCGGCCTCGGCGACGGTGCGGCGGATGGTGGCCGCGATGGCGGCGACGGCGGGCCGCTGAGCGGCGAGCGTCAGTGCGAGGGCGAGGGCGCGGCGAGCGTCCGGGCCGGCGCCGCGCGCACCGGAGCGCCGAACCGGGTCGCGCGCACCGACAGGTCCGGCCCGATCCGCAGCGCGGTGTCCGGGTCGACCGGCTCCCACGCCCCGCGGGCGTCGTCGCAGGGTTCGGAGACGACCAGCACGCCGTCGTAGAGCCGGTCGTCGATCATCGCCTCGACGCGCCGGCGGATGCGGCCGTAGCCGCCGATCTGCCCGTTGTGCATGAAGAGCCGCGTGCCGCTCGCGAACGGATGGCAGTTGGCCCGCGACGCGTCGGTGCCGGTCGCGGCCCGCACGTGCGCGAAGAAGAGCCCCGAGCGGATGTGGCGGCACAGCGAGCGCAGGTTCTCGTCGGACCAGGCGGGGCGCGGCTCGCGGTACGTGCCCGGCTCGGGCCGACGGCCTCGTCAGGGCACGAGCTTGCCCGGGTTCATGATGCCCAGCGGATCGAACGCCTGCTTGATCCGCCGCATCATCGCGAGCTCGACCGGCGACTTGTAGCGCGCGAGCTCGTCGCGCCGCAGCACGCCGATGCCGTGCTCGGCCGAGATCGACCCGGCGGTCGCGGCCACCGCGTCGTGGACCACCGCGTTGATCGCGTCCTGCTGCGCGAGGAACGCGTCGCCGTCGACACCCTCCGGCGGCGACACGTTGTAGTGCAGGTTGCCGTCGCCCAGGTGGCCGAACACCACCATCCGGATGCCGGGGAAGCGCTCGGCGAGCAGCGCGTCGGTCCGCTCGACGAACTTGCCGATCGACGAGATCGGCACCGAGATGTCGTGCTTGACGTTCTTGCCCTCGGCGGCCTGCGCCTCGGAGATGTTCTCGCGCAGCGCCCAGAAGCGGCGCGACTGCGCGATCGACTGCGCGACGACCGCGTCGGCGACCAGGCCGTCCTCGAACGCGCGCTCCATCAGCGCGTCGAAGCGCGCGGTCGCGTGCGCCTCGCTTTCCGGGTCGGACGACTCGAGCAGCACGTAGTACGGGTGCGTGTCGGCGAACGGCTTCGGGCAGTCTGGGAAGTGCTTCGCGACCAGGCTCAGGCACAGGTCCGACATCATCTCGAAGCCGGTCAGCGACGGCCCGAGCATGCCGCGCGCGAGGCCGAGCAGCTCGAGCGCCGCGTGCGGCGACGCGACCGCCGCGATCGCGGTGACCTGCGCGGCGGGCAGCGGGTAGAGCTTCAGCGTCGCCGCGGTGATCACGCCGAGCGTGCCCTCGGCGCCGACGAACAGGTCGCGCAGGTCGTAGCCGGTGTTGTCCTTGCGCAGGCCGCG